>JAPOGE010000028.1 GCA_028283345.1 Candidatus Poseidoniales archaeon | reverse complement strand
CCGTCGGTTCCGTTGGTTCCATCTGCCCCATCAGCACCGGGGGTACCCGAAGCACCGTCGGTTCCGTTGGTTCCATCAGCCCCATCAGCACCGGGGGTACCTGAAGCACCGTCAGAACCGTCGGTTCCATCTGCCCCATCAGCACCGTCGGTACCAGTACCATCAGCACCGTCGGCACCGTCGGCACCGTCAGTTCCGTTGGTCCCGTCAGCGCCATCTGAACCAGAGGGACCTTGAGGACCTGTAGTAGCATTTCCATCTACTCCGTCAGTACCGTCAGTCCCGTTTATTCCGTCAGCACCATCTGCACCAGAGGGACCTTGAGGGCCTGTGGCACCATCAGTACCATCAGCACCATCAGTACCATCAGCACCCGCAGAGCCAGCCGGCCCGGTCAGGTCGATGAATGACCAACCTGCCGTAGTACAGGTCTGGAATCCTGCATCATCCTCGACGAAATAGAGGCGTCCGAGAGTGTCGGAGTTACAGGCTGGTAGGTCGGAACTGGTGAGGACGTAGTAAACGTCCCAGTCGCCCAATGAGGGTGTCGGTTCGGGTGAATCATCACCATCATCGGGGTCTGGTTCGTCATCACCGCCGAAGCAACCGGCGAGGGCGGTGGTAATCATAAGCAGGCTCATCAGAATGCAAGTGGTGTATCTTCGCATGGCTATCGATTTAGATAACTTTGATATTATTCTTGTGACTACACATTCAGGATGAAAATGCCGACTAGGAATAGACATGCGGATATTTGCTATTGCGTAACCCCCACATATTGTATGATTCCACGCAACGAATCAAGTAAGGATACTCACTACTACCCACTTCGAAGTGGGGGTGTTGCTTTTTTCCGCCACAGATCGAGACGGAATCAGAACATTTGCCTCGGGGAAATATGTCGCTACATTCCCCCTGGGTATCGAATAGGGGATTACGGCAAAATCATCAGCACTTCTGATTTCACCCTCAAAGTGACTGCGGATGGCGACCTTCTGTCGTTTGATAATCCCCCTGTCCTCCATATCTTCGGGATTCATCAAGACCACTCGTCGTCCACCTTTGACGCCTCGGTAGCGGTCATCCAAGCCGTAAATCGTGGTGTTGTATTGGTCGTGGCTTCTGATTGTCATCATCACATACCTATCCTCTCCAATCGAAGTATCGGGCAGGTCGTGGACGCTGAAATGGGCTTTACCACTGGGGGTGGCAAAGGCTTGCTCATCCCTAGGGGGATTGGGCAGGACAAATCCATCGGGATTTCGCACTCGCTCATTATAATCTTCAAATCCGGGAATCACCTGCTCGATAAGTGACCTGATGCGGTCATAATCAGCCGATAGATGCGGCCAGTCGACCACCTTACCACCCAGTGTTGCATTGGCCAAGCGAGAGATGATGGCCGGCTCGGACAACAGGTCGAGGCTGGCTGGTTTCAGACCACCGCGCGACATGTGGACGACACTCATCGAATCCTCGACGGTGACGAATTGATATCCACCCGTCTGCAGGTCTTTTTCGGTACGCCCCAGGCACGGCAGAATCAGTGCTTCTTCACCGGTCACCAGATGTGAACGATTCAACTTTGTCGATACCTGTACTGTAAGGGCGACTTTACGCAAAGACTTGGCGGTTAATTCAGTATCCGGTGCGGCTGAAAGGAAGTTTCCACCCATGCAGAAGAAGACCTCGCACTCACCATCAGCCATAGCATGAATGGTATTCACCACATCGTGGCCATGGGCTCTTGGGGCATCGAATCCGACCGCTTTCCCGAGTCTAGTGAGGAAATCCTCACTTGGCTGTTCACAAATCCCCATCGTCCTATCTCCCTGGACATTGGAATGGCCTCGCACCGGGCAGGCGCCGGCACCCTTCCTGCCGAAGTGGCCACCGAGTAACAGCAGGTTGACGATATCTTGTATCGTTGCAACTGCATTGCGGTGTTGAGTGAGGCCCATCGCCCAACAGACGATGGTGGCTCTTGATTGCGCACACATCACTGCAACTTCACGAATATCTTCGAGTGCGAGGCCGGTCTGTACGACGACATCGTCCAACGAGCGGCTCTCAAGGTGTGCTTTCAAGGCATCAAAGCCTGCGGTTTTGTCGGCGATGAATTGGTGGTCGATGAATGACTTTTCAGCATCCATCTCGAGCATCATCTTCATTATTCCCTGCATTAATGCGGCATCGGAATTGATCTTCAATTGGAGAAACTTGTCGGCCAACTTATCCTTGCCAAAGCGCAATTTCAGGTAATCCTGAGGGTGTTTGAATTTCACCAATCCGGTCTCTGGCAAAGGGTTGATATGGACTATTTTCGCGCCATTACGTTTGGCATCGCGCAGGGCGGTCAGCATTCTCGGGTGATTGGTGCCGGGGTTCTGACCCATTACCAGAATCAGTTCAGCATGATTGAAGTCCTCGAGGCTTACCGTTCCCTTGCCGGTGCCGATGGTCTCACCCAGACTGACGCCACTGGATTCGTGGCACATGTTTGAACAGTCCGGGAGATTATTGGTTCCGAACATCCGAGCAAATAATTGCAACAGGAAGGCCGCTTCATTACTTGTACGCCCCGATGTATAGAATATTGCTCGGTTCGCATCATCGAGTTTCTGTAACCTCTTAGCCACTAATTCAAAGGCCTTCTCCCAGGTAATCGGTTGGTAGTGTGAAGCACCGCCGGGCAGATACATCGGTGAGGTCAATCGCCCGCGTGAATTGAGCCAATGATCACTGCGAGACGAGAGTTCCTGCACAGAATTGTCGGCGAAAAAACGTGGCTTTATTCGCTTCTTTGTCGCTTCATCGGCAACCGCCTTGGCACCATTCTCGCAGAACTCGAATGCCGACCTCTTACCTACTGGGTCGGGCCATGCACATCCGGGACAGTCGAATCCATCCTTTTGGTTGACCATGGTAAGGGTCTTCCAGGTTCGAGTCACTCCCATTCGCGACAGGCCATGTTTCAGTGATGAGGTGGCGGCGGGGATACCAGCGGCGGAGCGCTTGCGCTTACCGATGCGCACTCGCTTACCCTCAGGTGGGCAATTTTCATTCACCCCGGCCCGGCCTTCGCCCTCAGCGGACATATTCCCCCCTTGCCGTATGACTTCTCAATCATTGCCCTTAGACATATGGAACTCGGCGAATCATCATCATCACTCATCGGTGCGGATTCTGTGCGGATGAGTATAGATATTCATCGAATCGGTTTTCACGAATCCAATCAAGGTGATATTGGCCGCTCTGGCGATATCGATGGCCATCGTCGTCGGTGCGCCTACCGAGATGACGATTTCAATCTCCGCCATCGCCGCCTTGTGAATCAATTCCAGCCCGGCTCGACCGGAGAGGACCAGAATTCCAATCTCGCCGGGAATACGACCATCTCGCAGACACGAGCCAAGTGTCTTGTCGACCGCATTATGTCGGCCGATATCTTCTCGCAGGTACTCAATATCACCTGCACTATTCAGAAGTGCTGAGGCGTGGACACCACCGGTCAAGGCAAAAATACTCTGCTGTATTCTTACTCGCTCAACCATATCAGAAATATCTTGAATGGCCAATGAGATGGAGGTTGGGGATTTTTTTCCCGATAACAACTCCATCACTTCATCGACCGAAGTCCTGCCACACCAGCCACAACTGGGAGTCGAATTGTGAAGGCGGCCACTACCAGAGAAATCCACTTCCAGAGAGTCGGGAATAATTGCGTGGGATTCACCGTTTTCCGTATTGATGGCAAAGGTCGAAAAAATCTCACTTGAGGAATTTGGCACCACTCCCTCAGACCACAATAATCCAATCACCAGATCTTCCAAATCTTGTGGAGTGCACAGCGTCGTGCTGAAAAGATGAGACTCGCCACGATGCTCGACGATGATTCGCAATGCTGCCTCGACAGAAATAGCGTCATTGATAATCGAGGATTCCCCGCCATCATAACGATTGACAGGTCGCACATCAATGCCGTCATGGTAGGTTTTGACCATCGCCAAACACCTCACTGCCCAGGCCTGTTGTGGTGACGAGGGTGGTCTGCTCCATCCACTTCTCCTCTTCGCTCAGCAGTGGTTTAGCCGGTGGTTGCTGACGGTAGAGGGTGATGAGAATGAATAGAATAGCCAATAATAGCCCGACGGCAATGATGTTTGAGTTGACCCGGTCGCCCGATGCCGATTTGGCATCGGCTTCATCGGTCGAGGTTGAATCGCCAGTTGATGTATCATCATCCACCGGGGTTTCGCCCAACATGATGAAATGGGTGGTGGTGATAATGGAGATTCCTGAGGTCAGAGTGAGGTCCAAATTGACTCTCTGATACAGTGAGTCCCCGGGGACCTCCAGAGTCCATTGATAAGTTCCGTTGCTGGCATTGACGACCGCGGGTGCTGAGAAATTTCCTTCACGAGATGTCTGCGTCAGTTGCATTGGGCAACCAGATGAACATCGGATGAGGATTTGGAAGGTGATATTACTGCCGCGGTAATGTTGTGAGCCGTAAATCGGAGCGACCACAGAAAGTGTCAATATCGGACAGCCACCCGATTCACCAGAGGTCGAAGGGCATAGGTCATCGCGGTCGTTGAATCCATCTCCATCACCGTCTAGTTGCTCATCGGCACATCCATCCCCATCGGTATCGGCGCCGTACGATGTATCAGGACAATCATCCACGGCATCGGAAAAGCCGTCATGATCGCTATCCAATTCCATCAGGGCACAGCCGACAGCATTCACGGACTCACCGGTTGGGGTCGTCGGGCATTCATCGTAGGCATTCATCACTCCATCCTCATCATCGTCCTTCTGGGTCGAGCCACACCCCACCGCATCTACCGAATCGCCCATCGGGGTCGCAGAACACTCATCCTTGTGGTCCATCACCCCGTCGCCGTCGGTATCCCTCTGGTAGAGTGCACAGCCATCCGCATCGACCATGCTACCAGCCCATGTGCCCGGGCACAAGTCCAGGTCATTGGTGACATCATCATCATCGTCATCCTTCTGATTAGCCGCACAACCGTTCAGATCAACTGCAAGTGCGACATCTGAGTCTGGGCATTGATCGATGCCGTTGAGAACCGCATCGCCATCATCGTCGATTTGTGACCAGCCACAGCCGTTGGTATCGACTTCCTCACCTTCCGGGGTGCCTGGGCATTGGTCGACATCGTTGGTCAAACCATCCCCATCATCATCGAGTTGTGATTCCGCACAGCCATCGGCATTGACCGTCTCATTGGTGGGGGTATCGGGACAGTAGTCATCATCGTTCAGCACCCCATCTCCGTCCATATCCGGGGGTGGGACCTCACAACCATTCTCGGTCACCGGTGTCTCAGGCAGGGTATTCAGGCAATCATCAACATCATCTGCCACTCCATCGCCATCGTAATCGGGAATTCCAATCTCGGTTTGTATAATCGCCGAAATGACCGAATGGGTCGTCAAGGTTGGATGGATCTTATCGAAAAAGATGTATTCGTCAGCATTGCTGGCAATCGGGTCATTGCGGTCACATAGAGCACCATCATGGTCACAGGCAGGATGAGTGACATTGGTTACGGCAAAATGCTCGCCACTCCAGTAGGTCATTTCAAAGACCTGCCAAATTGGAATCACGTTGACGGTAATGCCGTTCGATTGAGCTAAATCATTTGCCAAAACCGATAGTTTGGCGTTGAATTCGACCACTAACTCATGCATATCCTGATTTTCAGAAGCCGAATTATCCTCCTGTGCCGAAGGGGTCTTCTCTAACGGCGGTAATTCAAACAAGATCAGATATCGGGCACCGGCGGAGATCAATTGATCAGAATTATCCTCAATGTTATCGATTACGGTTTGTGCGCTGGTCTCACCATAGTTCAGGATATCATTTCCGCCAGCCCATATCGCCGCAGCATCATTACTGGCGAAGTTATGATTCGCATCCCAATCATCAACTTGCTTGCCTACATTGGGGATTATCACAAATGATGAACCACCACCTGAACTGGCACCACCGAAGGCGCGATTATTGCCGTTCCTTGGTCCGTCGCCCGCGGTGGTGGTAATAGAGAGCCATGAATGGGTATTATCAACCCAATTGCGGCCATTGGAATAACGGCCGAACCAATATGGCGGACTTTCCGGGGTATTGAAATTTGATTTCGAATTCCCAGTATCTGAAAGGCTATCGCCAAAGACCACCAAATCGCCAAACATCGGTGCTATAGTGCGGGAAAAAACCGCGAATGGAGCGGCCATTACCAGACCGGTATTACCCCCCTGGGTCGAATTGAGAGTTGCCACCAAGTTGTAGGCGATTGAATCATTGGCGAAATGTAGTCGTGAGAATTCCACATCTAGGGAAATACTGGTTGCAGAAAAGGCAATATTACCTGAATCAATTGTCGGGTGAACTTGACCACTACCATTGCCGACAGTAATATCCCAATATATTGTGTAACTTTGGCCGATGGTCAAGCCGTCAAACTCAAAGGTGGCGGTGAAATACTCATCGCTCCAAAAAATATGTTTTTCCAAGGCGATAATACCGCTTTCACTGTTCCGAGCCGAGACTTCTGCTCCGCCATTTGGCATCATCAGCGGAAATAGGGAGAGAAAAAGTAACGCCGTCACAATCAGTGTTGCACGCCGGCGCATGGATAAGGGTGGGGGGACTGCATTCATTGAATCTGTCGTTGGCGACGAATTCAAAGTCGTTCTTGAACCGCCCTGATGGAATCCCGAGAAACATCACTGACTCTAGCCATGAGGTTTGCACATTCAGCCCTTTCATCGCCACCCATGTCCTCGGGGAGTGAAGAGAGATTGATTTCGACATTCATCAGTGCACCTTTGCACGCGGTGCTGGCCAATAGAGCGGCGACACCGACATCGCTGACCGCATTGGCATTTCCGAGGGTGGCCAATTCAGGCAATGCACTGAGTAACTCAAATGCGAGACGGGCGGTTTCCAACGGTGTCCTTGCCGCCTCGAGAGTGGCGCGGCGAATCTCGGTGCGACGCATTTCAATCTGCTCATCATCATCCTTCGGCATTTTGAAGGCCGCCATCACCTGATCGAATGCAGCACTGTCCTCGGATGCCAACTCGAGCGAGCGGGTGAAGAGTGGGATGGCAATATCGCTGACCTTTCCAGCGATAGCCCATCCCGATTTCCACTTATCCTTACCGATGGTGAGGTCGCAGACCATGCAGGCAAGGGCGGCACTTTGGCCCAATGCAATCGCCGCTGCGGTTCCTCCACCCGGGGTGGGGGAGGAACTTGCCAAAGCCGCTTGAAATTCTCGAAGTGTCATGTCGTCCCAATCATCTGCCATCATTCATCACCGATTGCCCATTCTATAATACGCTGTGCTGGGACGAATTCGCCCAAGGAGTCTAGTCCCAATCCCGAAATGGCTGCCGCAACCAATTCATTCTCATCGGCAGAACCGGCATCGTCGTGATACCATTTGCCGGATTCAAGCATCGCCGATAGCGGCACCAGACCTACCAATTCACTTCCGCTGACCTCGACCCCGTGGTCGCCAGCGATAGATTTGACCGCTTCGTAAGCGAAGTGAAGTGGAGTTGTGGAGACTTCGAGCAGGTTCATCGACACCTGAGAGATTCCATGACCTTCAAGGGTGACGCCCATCCCCTGTACTTTGGTCAACATTCCCGGGATTCGCATCTTCCTGCCATCTTCTCGCTTCAGCAGGCGTCCCGATGAGCGAACCAAGGTTCCGGCCAATTTCGCCACCTTGGCATCGGCTTCCTCAAGATTGACATTATATGCGACCAGAATATCTCTGGCACCTATGACCACCGCACCAAAGCCGGCGATATCGTCATTCCAGAGCCTCGGGCCTTGGTCGGGCCAGCGAGTCTCGTCACCATGTGGTGTCTCCGGGGTGCTCTGGACCTCCCCCTCTTCCGTCAGGCGCGCCTGCAGACCCTCGTACTCCCCCTTGCGCAGGGTCGATAGCATCAGTCGAGACTCGTCACTGGCGGCGGCACCGTAATGATATACCGGCAATCCCAGTTCATGTGAGACCCTCTGTCCCAATGATATCGCCAGATTGGCACACTGTTCCATGGTAATCTCCCGCAAGGGAATAAATGGGCACACGTCGACCGCCCCGAGCCGTGGGTGCTCGCCACTGTGGTTGCGCATGTCGATATTCTCTTTGGCGGCTGATATCAAGCGGAAAGCCGCTTCACTGACAGCCCCCGGATCGCCCGCCAGAGTGACGACGGTACGGTTGTAATCTGCATCGGACTCGGCCGAGAGGAGATGGCAACCAGAAATTCCCGATACTGAATCGAGGATTGACTTGATTACCACGGCGTCCCGCCCTTCGCTGAAATTAGGTACGCACTCTACCAAGGCCGTGCTCATGGTCATTGGCCGATGTGTTTGCCTCATGATGGTTTCTACGACATCATATGTCATCCGATGTCGAAGAATTCAAATTGTAGTTGCACCAGTTCGGCACTGGTTTTGGCTTGGCGATAGGCTTCCAATGGTTCATTATTGAGTTCGATGAATCCCTGTCCCCAATTGAATGAAGATAGTAATAACTCCGCGTGCTCGATATGTCCGGCCAGATATAGGGTCGCGGCCAAAGCTTCGGCGGTGCACAATTTAGAGGCCTTTCCCCAATTCACCGGATTGGCCGCGAGCAATAGTGGTAACATCCTACTGGTCAATCTGGTACGTTTCTTCACCGCAGCAACACTCTCATCGATTTGCGCCCAACTGCAATCCAGTCCTACCAATGTGGTAGAATTGAGCAGAGCATGGTCTTCTGGCCCAAATACCTTGCCACATAGAGGATTGAGCAATATCCCCCGACGCGGGAGTCTGCGGAAATCCTTGTGCAGGCGAAGAAGGTCACGCCGCGATAGTTTCACCGCGGTATTTTTTTTCACATCGTCTTGAGCCAGCCAAATCGCGTGTATCGACACGCTGTCTTCCACCAACTCACCTCTATTCCTGTAGGTTCAGGAAGTCTCCCAAGGTTAGGCCACGCTCTGGTGCCTGACCAACCATGCTCGTTTCCTCGGGAACGATTGCTACCATCAACTCGATGTCGAAAAACCGTTCCAATTTAAGAATCACCGCATCGGTGGGCCACTTACCAGCCTCAACGGCCTGTATCACATTGACCTTCTCGGCCAATTTCATCGCCAATTGGCGCTTATCCAAGCCCATTCTTTCGCGGGCTTTGGTGACTTGAGAAGAAAAATCAGCAACCAATTCTTTCTCACCTCTCCCCATAATCGCTCCATGCGAACGCCCGGTTTTGGAATATCCCCCTGATAATCCGGGCTTAGCCTGTTGCTTGGTAATCGGGGTTGCCGCAGGCTCGAGATTCATACTATCGATACAACGGGTACAGGCGCTGACATCAGCCCTTCCCATGACGACTTTACGAGTGCCGACTTTCTCGGCCCCACAGATTTCACAACTCCCCATGCCTACCAAACTACATGTCGAGGTTGTGTGGTATGAATCATTCTACCCAAACACCACCCATCCATATCTCAAAAAGCATAGATTGAAGAGGATTAACGTCACCCACTGTTTGGTCAAATGGCATCTGAGAGCGATTCAGTCCGCCCCGGCGGCGCCGGAGGGCTGACTTCTAACGCCGATGATATTTCAGCTCTGGAAAGGGATTATCGCCGCCTCAATGACGAGGCACAGAAATTACTCACCGAGCGGGTCTTCCTAGAGAGTGAGATAACCCGACTGAAGAAAAAGGCTGCTCGTTTGGAAGAGGAAGTCAGGCTGATAAAATCACCACCACTGATCATCGGCCATATACAGGATTTACTCGATGATGAACATGCGGTGGTTCGCTCATCCAACGGCACCGTGTTCCAGGTCTCGCTGAATCAACGCCTTGATACCGATAAACTTCGCCCCGGTACCCGTGTGACTTTGAATCAAGATTCTCTCTCGGTTGTCGACATCCTTCACGATGCCTGGGACCCGCTTATATCGGGTGCTGAAATTATCGAAAAACCCGACATGGGTTATGATATGATTGGTGGCTTGGATGAACAGATAGAAGCGCTCAGAGAGGCGATTGAGTTACCTCTGGAGAGGCCCGAAGCATTCCGTAAGATAGGTATCGACCCCCCTAAAGGCGTCTTGTTGGTCGGCCCGCCGGGCTGTGGCAAGACGATGATTGCCAAGGCCGTAGCGGGACAGACCAGTGCCACTTTCATCCGCTTGGTCGGCTCGGAATTAGCGCAGAAGTATATCGGTGAAGGTGGTCGGATGGTACGGGAACTTTTCGCCTTGGCGAAGGAGAAGTCACCGACTATCATCTTCCTCGATGAAATCGATGCCATCGGTGCGAAGAGACTCGATTCAGCCACCAGCGGTGACCGAGAGGTGCAGAGGACATTGATGCAATTACTCGCGGAGATGGATGGCTTCGATGCACTCGATGATGTCAAGATCATAGCCGCTACCAATCGCCCTGACATTCTCGACGAAGCATTATTGCGCCCCGGGCGATTCGACCGCATCGTCGAGATACCGGTTCCCGACGAGGATGGTAGAGAGGCGATTCTCAAAATCAATGTTTCCCGGATGTCCACCGGTCGCGTCAATATCAGACGACTGGTCGTCATTAGCAAAGGATTCAGTGGCGCCGACCTGAAAGCGGTCTGTGTCGAGGCCGGGATGATGGCCATCAAGGATGACCGGGACAAGGTCACCAATGATGATTTCAAAAAAGCAATTTCCATCATTTCCCATAAGCGTAAGTCCGGATTCAGCGACGCTGACCCCTATTCACTTTACAATTAAAGCGAAGGCCACTGGGATTTTCAAATCCAGGCACGTCCTTCGCGAGAATCAACGGACCAGTGATCCCGGGCTGATGTCTCCGTCGATGGTCACCAACTTGACTTGACCTTCACCATCATCGGCCGCCAGCATCATTCCCTCCGACATCACCCCGCGCAGTTTGCGCGGCTTGAGATTGGCGACGAAGACCACCATCATGCCGACCATGTCTTGCGCAGAATAATACTCTTTCAATCCGGCACAGACGGTACGATCTTCATCACTGCCATCATCGATGGTGACGACGTACAATTTATCCGCATCGGGGTGCTCTTCTACATCTATTATCTTACCAACCCGTAATTCTACTTCCATAAAGGTCTCATAATCCAGGTAGGTTATTCCTTCTGGTGCATCTCTCATTTTCTCACTTCCTATACTTTTCTTTCCACCTTTGACTATATGTCCCGGGTCATCGGTTGAATCGGTTTTTTCTTCGGCCAGGGAATTTTCATACTCCAATATCTCATCCAACTCCAATTTCTTGAATAGCGGCTTAGGCTCACGTGTTGAAGCGGCCATCGGCGTCTGCCAATCGAGTGCAGATTCCCAAGTGACATCCTCAACATCTCCCCCGTACCCGAGGTAACCCCATAATCTCTGGGCACTGAATGGAATGAAGGGTTGGGTCACTATCGAAAGATAGCGGGCTATTCGCCAAGAAAACGCGAGGTGCGCTAATGATTCTCGACCTTCAGGGGAGTATGAATCTCTACCTTTGAGATATTTCCATGGTTGTGAGGATTGGATGATTTGATTACCCAACTGGGCGACCGACATCATCCCGCGCAAAGCTTCTTTATAGCGATGTTTTTCCAGGCTTTCGGTAATCTGAAGATGTATTTCCCCAACCCGTTCTGCAACCTCCGCGACCGCCGAAATATCATCGAATCCAGTTAATGAATTTTCCCCTGACTCAGATGGCAAACGCGAGCCAAGAGTAAGAACGCGGTGGATGAAATTTCCGTAGGTGGCGATGAGTTCCGAATTTACCCGCTCAACAAAATCCGGCCAATTGAAATCAGTATCGTGATTTTCGGGCATGTTGATGCCGAGGTAATAGCGCAGAGTATCGGGGTCATAGCGTTCGAGGAATGAAGGGAGCCAGACCGCATGCTTGCGACTTTTACTGAATTGTCCTCCGGCCAACATCAGATATTCCATCGCCGGAACATTGTCTTCCAAATGAAGATCACCGGGGCCGGGTAAACTTACAGGATCGGAACTTGAAAGGCCGTTATCAGCGTGATTGATTCCCATTATCAAGGCCGGCCAGATGATGGTGTGAAAGGGTATATTGTCTTTACCAAGAAAATATAGATGGCGTGGTTTAGAGCCATCAGCAGAAATTTTCCACCATTTTTCCCAAGCTGAAACACCATCACCATGTCCAGCAGATTTGGCAAACTTCTCGGCCCAAATCCGGGCACAGGAGTAGTATCCCTGAACCGCTTCAAACCAAACATAGACACATTTACCCACCCATTCATCTCCATCTAGAGGGAGGCTTATCCCCCATTCCAGATCACGGGTTACCGCCCTTGGTCGCAGACCCATATCCAGCCATTGTTTGGTCATCGCCCGGACATTTGATTTCCACACTTTCTGGCGTGATTCGGCGTGTTGTTCCAATACCGATTGGAACAGATCGAGGCGATAGAAGAAATGCTCGGTATCGCGGATCTCGATTTTCGCTTCAGGGTTCATTTTTGAAGATGGGTTATTCAATTCATGTGCTTCGTAGGTCTGGCCGCACTCATCACACTGGTCGCCACGGGCGCCGTCAGCACCGCATACCGGACACTCACCTTCGATGTAGCGGTCGGGCAGGAAGCGCCCGCCTTCAGGGCGGACTTCGTAGTATTGCTGCATCGTCTTGCGCTCAAAAAGTCCGGCTTGCATTAATTTGAGAAAATTTTCCTGGACATACTTTTCGTGTTGTGGATCGGAGGTGCGATTGAACAGAGCACCACCATATTCGGCTCCACGAGAATCGATATTCGGCTCCCACTTACACCCCAAGTCAAGCAAAGCCTGATTATTGATGGCGTGATATTTATCGATTATCTCCTGCGGCGAGACCCCTAACTGCTCTGCGGTGACGGTAATCGGAGTTCCGTGCTCATCACTTCCACTGACCAAGAGGACGCGATTACCCTTTGCCCGCTCATAGCGGAATTGGATGTCGGGTGGAAGGTAACAACCAGCCACATGTCCGAGGTGAAGCGGACCATTGGCATACGGCCAGGCGACACATATCAACACGTGCTCCCCACTCATCATACTCAGCCACCCGACAGGCTTTCGCCATATTGCCTTTTCAGCGCGAAGAGGTCATGTATCGGCCGCCAATGTGGTGAAAGTCTCAAGAACTTGGTCCTCATCCGATGCTCTGATAGCACCTATCAGGGGCATTGCCGCCAATGGAATATGGTTTACTGATTCTATACGCATCGATGGCCCTCATCGTGTCGTTTTTTTGTAGTATTCTCGAGTCGGTGCTACTGTCTATTTCTTATGGGCACATTAAAATCCTCGAACTCAAAGGTAAGAAGAGTGGTAAGATATGGTCGAAACTGAAGGAAGATGACTCGATTCGCTCACTCACCGCCATTCTGACGTTGAATACTATCGCCCACACCGTAGGTGCGGTCGGGGTCGGCTCACAGGTGCAGATTCAGATCGGCGACCAGTGGCTGACCCTTGCTTCGGCATTACTGACCCTTGCGGTCTTGCTCTTTTCTGAGATTCTACCCAAGACCCTTGGGGCTGCCTATTGGAAGAAGATCGCTCCCGCCGCAGGATACATGATATTGTGGCTGACAATTATCCTCCTGCCGTTTGTCTCGCTGATACAGGTATTCAGAAGAATGCTGCCGGTGGCTAAAACCGAGCGTGTGACCAGGGATGAACTAGTGGTCATGGCCGATATCGGTGAAGAGGAGGGAGTGATAGAGGAGGACGAAGAGGCTGTCATCACCAACCTGCTCAAGTTGGCTGAAATCCCAGTGACAGATATCATGACACCCAGGGTTGTTGTCACCACCTTCCCCATCTCCCACACGATTCGAATGGTATTGGACGAGATGCCGGTCTTGAGGGTGTCGCGAATCCCGGTATTTGGTGACGACATAGATGACCTGAGAGGATTGGTGATACGAAGCGAACTTCTCACCGCTGCAGCCAGAGGCGAGTGGGCTCTTACGATGGAAGAATTGATGAATCCAATCGTGAAGATCTCTGATGAATCCAATGTCGATTCGGCGCTGGATATTTTTCTCGTCAACCGTCAGCAATTGGTTGCGGTAACCGACAAGTTCGGGGGAACCTGCGGCATTCTCACCATGGAGGATGTTCTTGAGACCCTGCTCGGCCAAGAGATAGTGGATGAGACTGATGAGGTCGATGACATGCGCCAATTGGCTATGGAAATGGCCAAGGAAAATGGAAGTGCTATTACAGTCACCTCTTCCGAGGAAGAATAATCACACCATTGATACTTTCAGTCCTTGGATTTTTTGGAATCCTTGGACTCCTTGGACTCCTTGGACTCCTTGGAATCATCGGCAGATTCTTTGGCCGCTTTCTTCTCAGCCGCCTTTTCCTGTCTCTTCTCGACATAATCCCCCATCCGCTCAAATCGTGCGGTCCAGCCGGTCTCCTCTCCGGTGGGGGTGTGGGTTACAAGGTAGGCACCGAACATATAGTCCCAGAATGATTGGTCTGCCTCGGTATATTTCCTGAAGTAGTAATTCATCACCGGGACGAGTATTAAGAGCACACCGAAAGAAGCCATCACCCAATCGGCATCACCGGTTCCAGCAGTACCTACTCCCGAAATACCTACTGCCATATAGAGACCGGCAAGGAAAAATAGCGTATCGGTATTAGCAAATATACCATGTAAGAATATGGGTTTCTTCCCAGTGAAACGAATAAACTTGGTACGAGAGGCGAATTGACCGATATTCCGCCCCCATTTTGCCGGGATGATGACGATGTTGGCCGCGGCCATGATTCCACCGACGATCAAAATCATTGTAGTCGGTGCATTGGCGATGATATTAAGGGTGACTCCAGCGACCACAGCACCCCAGTTCCAGACGAAATTAATCGATGCCGCGGCGACTCGATTTCCCTTGCTGGCGAGCACGAACTCATCCGGCAGTGAACGGTCGACCGTGCTCTTCGGCTTCTTCGCCTTGGCTTTTACCGGCTTCGCCTTCGCCGGCGCGGCTTTCGCTCTAGGTTTAGTTACGGCTTTCGCCTTCGCCGCCGGCTTCTTTGCTGCCGCCACACCTTGCATTTCTCCAGCTTTATCCAAAAGACCCATTTTCTTCAACTCCTAAGTTCTGAACCTACCGCTTGGTAAATCGCGAAATCATCGCTTGCGACAAAATCATTGATGGCCTCCTCGGGCATCTGTCCGAGTTTACTATCGACGATCTCAAAGAATTCGGCACGCATCTCCTCATCGGCATCGGCCGGGGTACCAGCGACCAACTTGTAGATCTCAAACTCTGTACTCGCCAAGAATTCATTGATGGCATCTTCGGGCATCATGCCCAGCAGGTCGTCGACTATCCCGACCAGTTGAATGAACATATCGTCGCCATCATCTTCGGATTCCCCACTACCCAGTGAATCGATAGCCGCTTCTCCAGACAATACCGCCAAAACCAGTTTTCGTGAGTCTATAAGAGACTTCAGGGCCGGTTTGAGTTTGTTCAACTTGGCCCTCTGACCTTTCTTCTTTGCCAATTGGTACTTCGGTTTCAGGCGTTTTATCTCGTCTTCAAGAGTCTTTAGCTGAGTTCGCAATTCCTCTTCTTCATCCCCGGAGAGGTCATTTTCATAACCGCTTTCCTCGACTTCATCCGCAACCACATCTCCCTCGTCCTCAAGTATCTGCTCTTCGACTTCCGCGGATTCGTCGGCCGGTTCCGATTCCTCGCTCGCATCGCCATCTTCAACGATCAATTCAACCGTGGGTGCATCGCGCACAACATTCTCAGCATCGCTGTGTTCCTTACCGCGTAAAACTATTATCTCACGATCCAAATCATGTCCGAAACGGTCGGCATAGCGGTCGAGAAGGCTTCCAGTCTCACCTTCCCCGAGGCGGTCAATATGACCATAGATCTGCTGTAATGGTTTACTGCTTCGGCGCTGCCACAATTTTTTGTACGACTTTCCCGAATCGCCCGAGTCTGACCCAGCATCGGAAGTTGCTGCCGGAAGAGAGGGTATTGATGGCGCCGTCAATATTCCCGGCGAATCATCTCCAGATGTTTCCTGGGGTGGCGGGGGTGGTGCTAATCCGCCTGGCGGCGGGGGTAGGGGTAGAGCTCCCGGAGGTGGTGGTGGGTTTTCCCCATGCGGGGGGGGAGGTCTCTTATTCCTCTTCTTTTTACGCCCCACGGTCACCCCTCAGCAACATCCTTGAGAAGTGACCACATATTGAACGTTCTCATTACATAGTTCCAAATGGATGGGTTGGTGGGCCTTCATTCTATGACGATACCACCTGTCCCCATCCCTTGAGCACGATGAATGCTGCCGCCGCTTCGGGAAGTTCCAATACCTCTCCGTGATTCAACTCGTACTCCTTATCGCCGATTCTGGTACGGGCGTAATCGACATCTACCTGCACCTTCATGGTGTTATTCATCGAAAGAGCCAACGCTTCACTGAGAGGGTCGAAGGTGTTGGATGCATCTATGTCCAAACGTTGAAGGGGTAATTCTGTCACTCGAAGTCCGCATTTTCCATGCAACGAAGTCGGCCATCTGATTACTCTTCTGGTATCTACCGTAACCACTTCATCGGTCTCACCTGCACCCCCGAGGATTATTGCCGAATCGCTACGCAGTATGTCAATCAGTGCATCGCGATGAAAATTCGCCTCTCCGCCGCGCCCGCCCAAAGCATTCCAGTTACCTTCGAGTAGGCGCTGGCGACGGTTCTCATGCGCCACTAATTCAGCTATTTAGGGCCACGCTTGATATGTTTGCCTCGCAATGCAGCCGAGCGTTTCATCGCTTGAACCATCTCTTCGATTATCGGTTTGGCTTCCGCCACCTCTCCTTCACGCACCAGGTCCAATCTTTCCATGGTCAAATTCATCCCTTGGCGTAATCTGGCGGTCCACCCACCGACATCGTAATCCTGCCATCTTTCCAGAGCGAAAGAGACATCGATGCCCTCGCCACGAATATGGGCTACCAATTCTCTTCTCGCGGCACTATCCAAATGGGCTAGTTCAGGGTCGCGATAGTGCAAATGATAACCTCGATGACCGGAAAAAGTCACCTGAAGATATTTTTCATCAAAGCCGAATTCGGGATTGAGAAAGTCATTCCACAACCGATGCGCTTGGACTTGGATCTGTTCTAGCATAGTGATGAAATCCAGACCGTCAATTCCCGGCAAATGGTCACCATCCAAATCGAAAATCAAATCCGCACCCAACCATTCCTTTGCGTCCATTTTGTACTCGGCAGGGTGACGCCAATATGCGGTGCTGTAGAAGGTGGAATGCGGCGTATTCCTAACGAGGAAACGGCGAAGTTCTCGACTTGAATCGAAGGCTCTATGCCGCATCGGCATACCACCACCGAACGGGATGAACATCCACTCACGAGTCCTTAACCGCGGTGGCATCCACATCTTACTAGAACGATAATATTCGCCAAAACGATATGCGAATGTCGCCCAACCACTACCCTGCATGCTTAACGTGACCACGCTGTCGGCGACGGCTCTTAAGCGTCACAGCATGAAGACGAGGTGAAAAAAATCACCGCTTACGATAGAAAGGAGTGGTGGCATCCGAACCCTTGGTCACCGCCCCTGCTCCTGAGACTTCCTGGTAGTGGTCCCAACAATAGTAATGCTGGTCGAATACCATCGACTGCCCGAAGGTCAATCTCTTTCCACAGTTGTGGCATAGTGGCCCGATTTCACCATTTGGGGCGAAGGCCAGCGGTACGTGGTCGTGCGGCATTGTGAATCCTCGACATCTGGGCGAATGCGCAACGGCCTTTCAACCCGTCGCTTGAGTCCTCAACCATCCTTTAAGTCATCGTCTTTGAGGCAATGGTCGAGTAAATCAAGAGCGACCTGGCATGACTCGGTAATTTCATCCACTTCATGCATTGATATTTCTCCAGCATCGACCGCATCGATTGTCACCGAACGCACCCATTGCCTCGGCGGCTCATGCCGCACCATAACATGCTCAGAAATATCTTGTAGTATCTCAGCCAGATTTGGTAAAGCACTGGTATTCTGCATCTACCCAAGTACGTATGCGATTTAGTGGCGCAACAATACCGAGGCTGATAAGAAGCCATCGTACAAGGCTGCAACCGCCTCGTCGCCACCGGTATTACGGAGTGAGAATACTGCATGCACACGCAAGAATATTCTATTTTCATCATTGTTCAAGTCAGTCCGATGGCTGCTCAAAAGTGGGAAATTCTGTGCTGGAGCCGGGTCTGCGGAGCCAAACTCACTTTTCTCTGGTTTGTCGACGTCTCCCCTTCAATCACCCGAACCGATGAATTCAATCGCATCAACTGCAAAGTTGGCATCAATCAGGCCAATTTTCTGCCCCTGTTCGAGGAACATGCGAACACTTCTTCTACCATCTTCACCATAATCGATGGTGCGCTGGTTCACGTACATGCTGACAAAACGCTGATTGGTCGCATCGTCAATCCCACGCCCCCATTTCTTAGCAAATTTCAAGGCCTTGGCGGGAGAATTCAAGGCGTACTCGATTGAACGCTTGGTATCGAGGGTAATTTGTCGCATCAATTCCGGCCCCAAATCTCGCCGTACTACATTACCGCCAAGAGGCATGGGAAGACCGCCGGTAGCCTCACTCCACCAGACTCCCAGTTCCAATAGGACCTCTAAACCGGAATCACCATAGGTTAACTGACCCTCGTGGATTATCAATCCCGATGTGAATTCATCGGTGAGAATACGGGGGATGATCTCATCGAAAGGTACCACCTCAACCTCGACCTCACCCCAAGCCATTCGCAACCCGAGATAGGCACTGGTCTTCAATCCCGGCACCGCGATAGGGCCAGCCTTGGAATCATCTTCAGAGACTCCATGTTTGGCCACGATCATCGGACCATAACCTTCACCCATGCTCGCACCACAATTCATCAGCGCATAGTTCTCAGCAATGTCTGGGAAGGCGTGGATTGAAACGGCACTGACTTCAAAGTCACCTGCAATCGCTCGATGATTCAGGGTCTCGATATCTTGCAATTGGTGAACATAGGATAATCCTGGGGTTGTCAACGCCCCTGATGTCATGGCGTGAAACATGAATGCATCGTCGGGGTCGGGTGAGTGGCCGATGCGGATTTCCATACATTCCCCTCCCTTGACCAACCGCTCGAGGGCATGCTACTCTCAAACCCTTGCATTGAATAATCACAGTTGTTAAGGCAAAAATGCTCATTTATAGAGAATGGTCAATAAGGGAGGGCATCATCGTCACACGAGGATAATGGTGCGGCAGCCTCGCAATACTAAATCATGGATTTCTATTATGGCGATAGGATTTCTTATCGCCGCCACGCCCTCCGCGGTCGCAGCATCATACCTTTCATCAGGGCTGGCCATCTCAGGATTTTTCAATCCCTCAGAGATGGCTGGGGGCTCATATGCTGTTTCCTACTCTCCCGACGACGAGTTGGTCGCTGCTGGTTATGCCAGCGGGGTTGTGATCTATAATTCCACCACGAAAGAAGTTATCAAATCAATAAACATGAACGATGCAGTCTACCGAGTTGAATTCTCTTCCGATGGTCAATTCCTCGTCCTTGGGTTGAGAAGTCTGGAGTCCTACCAAAATTCCTTGGTATTACTCAGTAAGGAGGCTGATTGGGGTGTTATCTCCGAGGTCACAGGTTCAAAGAGAGTTGTGGCTGTTGCGATTTCTCCGACTAATTCAAACATCGCATTCAACGGAGCCACGAACAGTATCATCGAAGCGAATTTCTCTGATTTAGATGATTCCACCACTTACGGCGGTATCCATTCAAGTACCGTTACTTGTCTATCATATAGTCACGACGGAAGTTTCTTGCTCAGCGGTGGGAGTGATGGTAGATTGGTGAAATGGAATCGCAATAACAGCTCTACTGAAGTGATATATAACTTTGAATTGGACGGTGTTGCAGATTGTTCATTTTCTCCCAGCAACGATAAATTCGCGGTGCTTTCGGGCGGGGGCATCATACAAATTTATTCAGAATATGCCGAGTTGGAGTATGATATTGACATCACCCAGGGGTCGCGGATATTATGGTCGGATGATGGCCTCAGGCTATATGTGATTCAAACCATCGGCGCCAGCAAATTATTGTCATTTATTTCAGCCTCGGGAAGTTGGTCTAGTGGGACCATCACTTATTTGGGCCACGCAGTGTCAGACTTTGATATCAAGACTGATTATTCCACCTTGATAACTGCAACCAATACCCGCCATCTGGCGGAATACAGCAATTCATTCATACCGCTGTATTTTGGCATTGCAGGGTTGGATACCGATGGCGATGGCATCCCGAATGATTTCGATGAGGATGATGATGGTGATGGGATTGTTGATCCATGGGACTCTGAATGTCCTGGCGGCATTACTTGTTCACTGACGCCGAAGCAGGATTCCATCAGGCAGGTGAAAATAGTTGTATCAATGAATGAGGTTTTGGCTTTCGACATTATCCTGCTCACCTCGGAGCAGAGTTCGGCAATACGTAATATTACCACAAACAGTATCGAAGATGATATATTCTTGAGTGAGCAGGAAGCGTATCGAATCTCGGATTCAATCTGCTCGAATATCGTTGAAAAGGATTTAATCGATTCGTGGCAGGCGAAATTATCGATTGAAGGGGTTTCTCTGTCAAATGGAGAAGTCGCTTGTACCGCCACCTATGGATTGTTGGGCACATTTGCAGGTGATTACGAAACCCGTATCAGAATCACCACCTTCACAACTTTCAAAATGAGTGGAAGCCCCACGATCCCCTACAATATTTCTATTTCGGGTAAAATTCCAATGCCCAGCGGCAGTGCCGCGCAGATGGCACCATTATTCCCAATATTGGTGAAAGTTGACGCATTAGGTTCGGATGAATATGAAGTATTGTGGGACGATATTGGTTCGGGCATAGTATTAATGGTGAACGAGGCGGCCCCGGTTGAACTTTCGTTATTCGAAATAATGCTCAACTTTGCAATCGATAATATCCTGTGGGCAATATTAGCGGGATTCATAACAGCCTTGGGAATCATCACCATGATCAGGAGGCGGAATTTGAAGATTCTCAATCTTGATCTAGATATCGAAGGCTTTGGCAGCGACGAAGTAGCAAGATCAGGTGATGAGGATATGAGGTGGCGTGCTGAAGAGGGGGCCGCTCCACCAAAACCCGGTCTTGGCCCACCACCATCGCGCCGACAGAGAATCTCAGGTTCATTGATGCCAGAATCGGTTTCTTCAATAAAGTCGAAGAAAGTTCGTCGGCAATCAGGCACGCAAGACATTCCTGAAGACTCAAAGAGAATTCGCTTGGATAGTCATAGCCACCAGACCAACCCTCCTGGCGAGTGGGATTATGGCTGGGATGCAACCTATGAGGATGCTTCGGAGGCCTATGATTACCGAGAAGAGATCTCATCAGCCAAGGTTCGCAAGGTGAAGGTGGTGGCGGAGGAACCACAACCTAAGAAGCGCCGCAAGGCTAAACGCAGAGCTAAGAAAACCACCACTGAGAAGAAAGTGAGTAAAGATGAAACTAGAGCAACTTCTTCTCAACAGGACGATGATGATGAATTCATGGATTCTGCACTGGGTAAACTGGTTTTCAGCAACAAGGGAGATTAGAAAGCAACGAAATTAGCAATTTCATCGACCCCGCAAACCTCGCCGAGAAATTTATTCAATCCTTCCACTTCCATCTTCTCCATTTTATTTGACACCTCGGTGAAATATCTCTTGACTCGAGCGACTGAGAAACCGGTGCGGATCGAACTATTAGCGATAACAATCTCTCTGCACCCCTCATCAGAAAACCTTTCCAGCGATTTCACCAAGTCGTTATGCGCATCTGCCAAGCATTGTTCCGGGGAATCCTTACGCGCCGCAAATACCCCGAAAACCATCGGTAATCCGGTCTCGTCATACCAAGCTTGGCCCAGATCCATTCTCACCAGTTGCGGATTCTTCTCGGCTTCCCAAAGGGCTCGGTCACCGATGAGTAAGGCCCCATCACACCTCTTGAGCATCTGTGGTAGGTCCGGCCCCATCTCGATCGCTCTGGGAGATAAACCTCTCTTCTCCAGCAGATACTGCAGCAGGCGGTTCGAGGTTGCGCTATCGGTGGGTAAGGCGATATCACGCATTTCCTCAACCGGTCTGGCGCCGAATAATAAGACACTGCCAACACTTCCATGGCTGGATATACCGATTTCAGGCAGGAGGACCAAATCCTCGAAATGTTTGGCATAATCAGCCAAAGGAATCGATGCGACAAGACAATCTCTCCGCAACAGGTGCCCCGTCAGCCAAGCCGGTGGTGCGGGCAAAATGGTCCAATCATTATCCAATCCATCGAATATCGGGTCACAATTCAAAAACACCACGCGGCCGATGGTCTTCTGCCACTGTGGGTGAGAACAGTTCACTGAATCACTTCGCCATCGGCAAACGCCAACTTTTCCTGGCTGGGGTCTGATACTCAGAAAACCGGGTATAGGTGCTATTTCTCTGTACCGGAATACACCCTGCACCACGAATCAATCTCGCCAATTGCTCCTTATCGAGGTCTAAGCGGGCG
>JAPOGE010000027.1 GCA_028283345.1 Candidatus Poseidoniales archaeon | reverse complement strand
AGTCAGGCTGGTCGATGCCAAACTGCACGAGGATGCAATCCACCGTGGCCCAGCCCAGACCATTCCAGCGGTGCGAAATGCCATCAAGGGTGCGATAATCAGAGCCCGTCCTTCGATCTTGGAACCGATGCAGAAATTATTCGTCAGCGTTCCTAACGATTGGCTGGGTGGTGTGACTCGTGAGGTCACCCAGCGCCGTGGCATCATCGAGGATATGCCTTCAGATGGAGAAGTCACCACCGTCATCGGTACGGTTCCAGTCGGCGAGTCATTCGGATTCTCCAATGATATTCGCGCCGCCAGTCAGGGCCGAGCCATATGGAATACGGAAAACTCGGGTTTCGAGGAATTACCACAACATCTCTACGATGAAGTAATCGGTGATATTCGTACCCGTAAGGGGATGAAGGCCGAAAGGCCGACCGAAGACAATTATTCCGACTGATCAAACCCTTCATCCCCTCAGACTTGATGTAGAAACCTCTATCTTTGAGGTTCTTGAGTGGTGAATCAACTGATTCGCGATAACTGGAAATCCGTCAACTCTCGGAGGGTATCGACTCCGGGATTTTGTTCAAGGGAATCCAAATAGGCATGAGCCTTGGCGTGGTATGACTCAGCCAATGCACGGGCGTGCGCTATTGAGCCCAATTCATCAAGCGCGGCGATAGCCGCCCCAATCGATTCAATACTGGCCTCCTCGCCTTTTCCCAGCGCCGCGAGAATAGCCTGTTTCGTTGGCTGGTCTTCTTGTGATAGCGCATGAATCACCATGAGGGTGCGCTTGCCTTGAGCGAGATCACTGCCGGATGGCTTTCCTAAGGTGGCGGAGTCCGAACATACATCAATCAAATCATCCATCAACTGGAAACACATCCCGACCGCAAGACCCCAGTTGGTCATTATTTCGACAATTTCCGGAGATGCCCCAGATAATAGCGCCCCTACCCGGCCACAGGTCTCGAACATCACCGCGGTCTTTCCCTCGATCATTTCAAGGTATTCGCCTTCACTCACCTCATCTCGAGATTCAAAGCCGATATCGCGCTGTTGGCCTTCAGCCACCCGACGCACCATCGAACTGATGGTGAGAACCAACTCTTGCAAATACGACTGTTCGATGTCATGGCTCTTTGCCAAGACCTCGAATCCAACCGCCAACATCGCATCTCCAGCATTGATTGCGGTTGCCCGGTCGTAGGCGATGTGAACCGCAGGACGCCCCCTGCGGACCTCATCTTCGTCCATTATATCATCATGGACCAAGGTGAAGTTGTGGATAATCTCTATCGCCGCACCGACATCGTACAATCCGGGGTTAAACGAACCTACCGCCTCAGCGACAATCACCGGTATCGTCGCCCGTAAGCGCTTTCCACCACTTTCGATAAGATGCATCATCGCCTGATTCAGAACACTCTCATCATCTTGGTTCAGGGCCGCGACTATTCGCGCCTCGACCTCGGTTCTGTGTTGCCCTAACGCGGCGAGAATCCCCCCCGATCCGGAACTGTCCATCTTGCTCGACGCCTGCTCTGGACTCAGGTCGCCGAGTTGATGAATACAGGAGTCATAAACACCTCTTGAATTAGAGTTTGGCCAGCATTTATCGATGAATAATTCGCATATTCCCCCAAACCAAGGGGCGAATTTCTCACCTCTATTTCTGGTTGCAGCACACCAGTCGGAAAACTCGTCTTTGCCGACCCAGGCTATTTCATGCACCTCATTGGCATTGATATTCAGGTCGACCTCAGATTGAATCACAATCACGTGATCGAGTTCCCATTCGGCCCAATCATCATTCATCCGGGCCAGATATTGGAATCTACCGACCGATTCAAACGACGAAATCGGAACTTGCGAGGTAGGAATGCCCAATTCCTGCTCGAGTTTTCTTATCGCCGCCCGTATAACCCCAAGGTCACCATCCAATTCCATCTCATCAGTGGTGTAGAGTGGATGGGAACAACAGGAATTTGCCCATATTCCCGGGAAGGTTATCTTGTTGAGAGCTCTTCTCTGAAGCAGCAGTCGCCCTTCCATATCATACAGAAGTACCGAAAAAGCGCGATGCAATTTCCCCCCGCCGCGATGTGCCTCAAGTTTTGACTCGGCACCGATCACCCGGTCTTCATCATCGACCAGGATAACCGCCTCAGCCATCATCGCAGTTTGCGATTCATCATGCCCCGCAACGATTAGAGACTGAGCTTGAGCGCCTAAATCGATTACCGGCACCACCTCACCATCATGGCTCATCCTAACTGCTCCAAACCCGTCGAGGAGCATATCGCATATGACTATGGCGGGGGGGCAATTAAGCGATAATCCTAGTGCCGACACAATCCTCTCCACACGCCGCGGCAATGATTCTCTCGCCGAGTCCTTTAATCATCATGACCTCGATACCATTTGCTGCCGCCTGAGAGGCGCGCTCAACCTTTAGGTAAATCCCCCCGGTAACATCGAAATTTTCATGATGCTCGCCGATAAGTGACTCACCCGGCCGCCATGTATTGAGTAATCGACTGGCATCATCGCCAGGCAGGCCGGTCATTATTCCATCGACATCACCCATTGCAAAGATGATTCTCGAAACCCCAGGAACTTCGGTTCCAATTCTATATACCAAGTCATCACCCGATAATATCCCGAAATCTTTGGGTGGGTCACAGGGGACGACATCACCAAAGGTTATCGGCACTTGACCCGGTATGGATGTTGCGAATCTTGAGATCTCACCTTTGAATCCAGCACCGGTTCCTATCACCCATTGGCGCGGCGGATGGATTGTGGTCACCACCCCCCGGAGTGATAGTTCAGCCACTAGAATGGCATTCAGTTCATCCATATCTCGGTGCACCGATGAAACTGCCTCATCCTGACACTCCAGTCCCATACCTCCATTGACTGCATCATTTCGGCCGAGGTGTAATTGCCAAGCCCTGGCTTTGAGATGTCCGAACGAGCCGGCGCCGTGGACGATGATGACTGAAATCCCCCGGCGGCCCAATTCGGCGATTGCACTGGCGACCTCGGAGATGACTCCATGCTTAGCGGTGCAAAGGCTGGACTTGTCGGACAGTAGTCCTCCTCCAAGTTTTATCACTACCTTCTCATCATCAGTCTGGCCCACTCACCTCTCTCCTGTCATCGCGTCATCGCCCTCGACTTTCAAACCAACGCATGTGAGGACGTGAAATATGTAATCGGCCTAGGAAGTCCATGGGCGGGCCGACCGTCGACGAATTGATTCGCCATCTTCAGACTGAACTCGCTCGGGCGGATGATATCTTCGATGGTCATGAGCGGAAGCGTCGACAACTTCAGATTGAGACCAGTATGCAAGAGGCGCTTTCGTTTCAACAGAGATACAAGATACTAGATGATGAAGGAATCGACCCGATCAAGATCAACAAAGCTGTGCGTTTGATTCAGACCGCCGAGACCGTGGCTTCTTCCCCAGTGAAGAATGCTGAGGTCGGACAGTGCGAAAAATGTCAGGCCACATTGGAAGAAGACCTGGATTTCTGTCCTGCATGTGGAAAGAAGGTGTGAATCACTCTTCCTCTTTAGCCGTCTCTTCGGTTTCCCATTCGGCGACAATTTCCTCGATGATCGGGTCATCTACAGGCACGACATCGACGTATGTAGGGGGGATTTCCTCGGTCAGGTAAACCGTGGATCCGGCACGGTAGATGGTGTGGCCATCAGCGATGGCACGAGTGGTATCGACCTCGATGATCGATGGTCGTGAGAAATGAACATGTCCCGCTTCCATCGCATTACGGATGGTCTTAGAGAGGTGAACGTAATTCTGTTTCTCACTAGACTTCAATCCTAATTCCAAATGCGTTTCGACGTCTTCGGTATTGCAGGGCCAGTAGAGGGCTTCGGGAATGTCATCGGTAGGGTGGTCGATTTCAATCTCCACCGAATGGGCGTAGGTGGCGCGCATCATATCGCCTTCAATCTGAAAGCGGCCTTTGTCATCGCACTCGGTTATCGCTTTGAAGTGCCATGGCCTTAGCCAATGGTAATAGCGGCGGTGTTCCTTGAACGAATCGGTCATACTGTTGAGATTGACCCAACCATTCAAGTCCATCTCAAGCCCGAATTTCTCAGGAAAATGACGCAGTACCCCTGCTATTAATCTTCCCAGCCCAGACATCTCTCTATCACTCATTATGAATTTGCCTTCATCGTTGCATACCGGGCAATTCTGCCCGAGGAAGGAGCCGTGAGTCTTACATTCCCGTAGCATATTATCAAGCCGCCGTGATGCCCCTCCTTCATAACCCGTTCGCTATCGAGGGGTTGTGACCAAAGGGTAATAATGATGAGAGCATTCGTTGTGGAATGGTCATGGGGGCAGTCATTTGTGACTACGTCAGGTCACCTTTCCAGCGCGCTCACAAAGGTTCTCTAGCCGATTCACGACCCGAGGACATGGTGTCTTCAGTCATTCGAACTTCCATCTCGCGCAGCGGTATTGAAGCAACTGATGTCGAAGACCTGTTGTTGGGATGTGCTTACCCCGAAGGGGTGCAAGGGCTGAACCTGGGTCGTATGGCGACATATCTGTCTGGACTGCCAAACACGGTTCCAGGGGCCACTACCAACCGCTTGTGCGGCTCATCGATGCAGGTTGCACACACCGCCGCCGGAGCGATAAAAATGGGCTCCGGCGATGTATTCATCTGTGCCGGAGTGGAAACCATGTCCTTGGTTCAGCGCGGCGGATGGAATCGGGATTTACACCCGGTGATTGAGCGGGATTTTCCCGCCGCATATATTGCCATGGGTATAACGGCCGAGAATCTCGCCGAACAATATTCCATTTCACGACAAGTGCAGGAAGAATTTGCCTTCCACAGTCATCGTAAGGCCCTTGCGGCACAGGACAATGGTTACTTTTCCGATGAGTTGACGCCGATAACCACGCCAAGTGGTGATGTTTCAACCGATGGTTGCATCCGCGAGACCACGTTGGAGAAGATGGCTGGATTGAAACCCGCATTCACGGATAATGGCTCGGTCACCGCGGCCACCTCTTCGCCACTTACCGATGGTGCCGCATGCAACCTCATCTGCTCGGATTCATATGCGGCAGAGCATGATATTGACACATTGGCAGAGATAGTCTCGACCGCGGTCGCTGGTGTGGCGCCGGAGATAATGGGAATCGGCCCGGTTCCGGCCAGCCTGAAGGCGCTGGAGAGGGCCGGGCTGCAGCTCGATGAGGTCGATGTCATAGAACTCAATGAAGCATTTGGTTCACAGTCTTTGGCGGTATTGGAGGAATTGGCACTGGAGGCTGATGATTCACGCTTGAATATCGATGGTGGAGCACTGGCCATCGGACATCCCCTGGGTGCCAGTGGAGCACGAATCTTGGGTAAAGCCGCAACACTATTGAAGCGGACTGGAGGTGAATATGCCTTGGCTATGATGTGTATCGGCGGGGGCATGGGAATCGCCACAATTCTGCGCAGGCATTGATGAGAACCTTCATCAAAGGTTCCCGACCTAGGAGTCGCATGGGTGTTCGTCGCGGCCGCAAAGAAGCGTATGATAATCTCACTATCAGTGAAGAGGGTGATTGCCCCAGATGTGGAGGAGAATCTGTGGATTCGACGATTTCTGGATTCCTGATGTGCTCTCGGTGCGATTATGAATGGAAAGATCCGGATGCAGTGACTGAAGAGAGAGCCCCGCCGCCGAATTATCGGCGCGATGAGGAATTGATCAATCAGTTCAAGAAGGAACTTGAGGATGGGGATTTAAAAAATCTGCTCGGTATCGAAAAGAATCTATCCTCAGAACAAGAGCAGAGTCTGGGACGTCTACAAGATAAGTGGGTGGATGGAATGCAGGGTCAATTCAATGCTGCTGTTGAAGAGAGAACACCGCTTTCAATCACCTTTGATGATGATGATAATCTGGTGGAAACAAAAGTCGCTTCAATGACATTGGTAGCCAATGATTTCGACGGCGGGGAGGAGATTCGTCTCGAGTATCCCGGGATTGGAACCGAATTCTATGTCTTTGATGAGGATAGCGAAACCGGCTGGAGCAGAGGACGGTCCGCAGAAGATACCGCGCGCAGTATCGCCAACGTCATCAACCGCCATTCACAATTAGTATATGCCAACAACGAAGGTAGCACGATAAGTTTTGAAATGCGCTCGAAAGATTTGAGTTCGGCCTCACTGGTTCTTTTCGTCGACGACCCCGGAGGTACCGACATAATCTTCGAGAAGGGTGGGGTATCATTGGATTACCGCCAAGCCGTATCTCTAGATGATTACCGGGTTGCGGTTGAAATCGTTCTTGAAGATGGCATCATCTCACCCAGCGAGGACCAGTTGCTATGGGCGATGCGCCAGCATCTCGGAATCGACGACGCCAAACACGTGCGAATAATCTTGGAGCACTTCGGCGACAAAGCGCTGAAGGAATGCCCGAATTGCGGAACCATGTCCGAACTATATCCTGAGTATTCCGCATGGTATTGTCAGCCCTGTGAGGCTTGGCTGTGAGCCGAAAAAATCTCGTGTAGTTGCTCTGGGAGCTTTTCTCAGAGACCGACATGGCCATCGACTCAACAGACTATCCCTCTCTCGCGCGGGAGATTCTTCATAAAGTGGTTGACGGTCGCTCCATCCGGCGAGGAGCATGGCTGAAGAAGTACTGTACATTGGAATAGACCTCGGGACCTTTCGCAGTGTGATGGTATCCAGCGTCGGACAAGAGGAAGAAGTCTTGACTGTCATCGGCACACCCAAAGATGTAATCGCCCGAAATTTTCTGGCCCGGGATGTTCTATTCGGTGAAGAGGCACTGAAAAATCGCCTCGCACTCAATCTGTTCCGTCCTCTGGAACATGGTGTCATCAAGGACAATGCCGAGGATAAGAAACATATCGCCCACTTCATCACCCACATCATTGGCCTTGCCGACCCCGAGGACCACGACCGTGTGGTCGCGGTGATTGGTGCACCTGCCGAAGCCAGTTATGTCGATAAGACAGCCATCTTTGACGCCGCTGCCGGCTCGGTCAATGCCTGCATGATCATCTCTGAGCCGTTCGCGGTCGCGTATGCCCTCGACATGCTCGACCATACCATTGTCATCGACCTCGGAGCAGGTACAGCTGACATCTGTCGTGTATATGGGACAATTCCAGAACCTGGGGATCAGGTACACATTCCATTCGCTGGCGACTATATCGACCACCAGATAATCCGTGAGGTGCAACTCAAATATTCCGGCGCCCAAATCACCAAAGACATGGCGCGCCGCTGGAAGGAGCAATACTCCTTCGTTTCCACCGACCCTCCCAAAGACCCGGTGCTGGTGGATTTCCCGGTTGAGGGCAAGGCGATGACTCTCGATATCACCGATTGTATCCAGACCGCATGTGAATCCATCACCGATAATATCGTCGAAAATATAAAGTCATTAATCTCTTCTTCAAACCCTGAATACCACGAAGCATTCCGGCAGAACATCGTCTTGGCAGGTGGCGGTTCTGGCATCAGTGGATTCGGTTCTCTGATTGAGCGGCGCCTTTCGGATATGGGTGATGTTGCAGTCCATACCGTCGACGACCCGATGCACCTTGGCGCCATGGGAGGTCTGAGACTATCTATGGAAGTCCCCGAGGACATGTGGAAGAACCTCACACTAGCCAGCCGTTGAAAGTACTCATTAGCAATTATTTTCTTCCTGCAGGTAATTTCGCGTAGTAGGTAATGGTAAATAGTTACTTGTTATCGAGATTTTCATGCTAAGGAAAACTTCAGTTGTGTCAGTAAGCGTGTTCCTGATTTTTACTGTTTTCATGACAATAGATTTTTCACCATCAACAGAGTATGAATTAAATAATGATTTAGAGGTAAAATATACCGTATCCGATGGCCCAGTATTATCTTCTCCAGATGGGATTCCGGGCTATCCTGTGACCATTACTGCTGAGGTGACCGGGTTTTCAGCAGGTGATATGTGGAGTGATCCATACAACACTTTCGGAAATACAACAAATTATGGAGTCTTCGACTGCGACGAGGTATATTCCTACCAATTATTGACCTCTCAAGGATGGTTGTATGACACCGACCATGTGATTCCTCTCGATTGGGTCGAAAATGGCTATGACGATTGCTATGGTGGTTCAGATGAAGTTCCCGGAGCTGCTAGTACAGTTGTATCATCCTCAAGTCAATCTACCTCGTATCGGGTTTGGGCCGTCTCTGCCACTGGTGATGAATACCTGATTCGGGGAAATATTTCTCCGGTTGGTGGTGAGATTTCAGTGAAATGGGATGTCGATTTACTACAGCCAACTGGAGATTATCAAATATGTGTGGATTCAATAATAACCTCCACTAATTGGGAAATGGGGGTTTCATATACCTCTTATTATTCCTCGTATTACAGAAATTTGGTTCTTTCATCTTCATCTTCAGGAGATTCATGCACTGATTTTGAACTCAATCTGTATGATTTATCCTTGAGCAGTGAGCACAAACTCGTTATTCCCGGTTCGACGGTGATAATCAGTGGCTTCGTCAGCAATCCGATCACCGGTGGACCAAGTAACCCGGGGAGCATCGATGCAAATCTGCGTTACTATACCGAGGATAGTGAGACCGGTGGAATCGTATCCCAGATAAAAGAGATTTACGTGAGTTCGGACGAGGCGATGTTTGAATTTGGATTTCTTCTCCCTTCAAATCTATATCAAGGTGCTATCTCCAACTATTGGATTATTCAAGTCGATGTATGGGCTAATTCATCGACCACCAGTCAGTTTGAGATGGAAACCTATACCTTGTACACCAGTAATTTGGTGGCAACGATAATCAGTCCGCCAATCAATGAATTGGTATACCGAGATGAGCCATTTGTGTTTCAGGCCGAAGCGATACTACTCTCGAATGCATACTGGAACTGGGAGCCGATTTCCGGTCATGACTTTTCACTGAAGATAAATAGTGGAGGGCAAACCACGGTGTTGATTCCTCAGATGACCAGTGACAGAAGTGGTAATCTTCTAACAATAATCAACTTGTCTACCATTGACATCTCCGGTGTCGCAACCTTAACCCTTGTATGGATAAATCCCTCTACCATGGACACTGATAACGTACAGACGATGATTTTCGTCGCCGATAATGCGTATGTGGCAAATAACATTGGTAAGGGTCTGAACCTGGAGGCGGAAATTATCGGCGACTCACCACATGAAGGTGAGGATGTACAAGTGAAAATCACTGCTAAGGATGATTGGGGCAACCCGATACCATCTATTTACATCCAGCATACAGTGAAGATTAACATATATTCTATATACGGAGCCAGTCAGATGTCTGAACAATTTGAGTATAGTTTGACCAATGCGAACGGAGAGGTCATAATCACAAAATCAATCCCCGCAGGATTGAACGGTGCGACCGTCTACCTCTATGTAATCGGCTATAATGAAACAGGATATTTAGATTCTCTATCATTTGAAATTCCTCTGGCCGAACCCGAGTTGGAGATAACATTGTCCACTGGAGACTATCATCCCGGTGATCTTACAACCATTATTTTCAGTTGCAGGTATCTGCAGGGAGAGGTAACATATTTTTGGAGCACAATCAGTGGTGAATCAGGCTACCTATCCACCTCAGACTGTGATTCAATGGCCGAGGTTGAAATCATCATCCCCCTGTCTCAGGATAGTGCATATTACAGTGTGATGGTTACTGCAGTGAGCAACCAGAACATCGTATCCGTCACCGCTCACTTCCTATTGGCCGAAGAGAACCTGGAAATGGATATAGTTCTCTTTTCTCCAGGCGTTCATGTTGCTGGAGAAAATCTAACTATTGAGTACAATATATCTATTGAAAATGAGGATGGAAGTCCTATTTTCCCATTGTCTTGGGAAACCTCGATTATTGGCTATCCTGATAATAATACCCACGGAGAGTTGAATTCATCTGTTGGCACATTGAACATGACTTTACCAGACTCACTGAAGAGTGGGTCGTATATCGTGAATCTTCGTATTGGCGATACCATTTCATATACCATCATCGATGTGTTGTCTAAAGAGGATGAGCAATATAGACAAGAGGACGAGCAACGTAGAGAAGACGATAGACAAGAGGATGAACAACGTATAGAAGACGATATCGTAATACAGGAAGAACTGGAATCCTCTATAGGTTATCAAATATCAGACCAGTCCGGTATCATTGCAATTTCCGCTCTATTAATGGCCATTATTTCACTTACCATTGCGGCAATTTCACGTTCGGGTGGCAAGGGTGAAGAATCTAATCTTAAAGCAGAGAAATTATTCAATGCTCCACTGACCAATAAAAATAACGCTCCTGAGTATTTCGGTCAACTGGAATCAGGCCCTCCGCAAAATGCTGTCGGCACATTGCAGGATGGTTTTGAATGGTTCGACCATTATGGCAAGCAGTATTACCGCCCTGCATATTCAAACGATGCATGGGCACTCTATCAGCCTTGAAACACAACGCTATTCCTCTTCAAGCGTTGCATCGGTAACCAAATCACCAGAACAGTTTGGGCATTTGTCCTTTGCCGATAGTAGTTCGGGTTTAATTGCCAAGACCGATGAGCAGTGCGGACACATGGCGAGAATTTCGCCGGTAGCCAGATTGCTGGTGGCATCGAATGGCAGATTCTCGCCGCGGTACCATGCGACAAATAGATGATTACTCAACAGCGACATCCGCCTGAAGGTACTGATGGTCATGTATACCATCAGCCCACCGAGGAGCAAATCCCAGATGCTACCGCCAATACCTTGCAGTAGGTGGGTGACACCGAAAATAGCGAAAATCAACGAAGCGAAACCCAACTGCAGTTGTGCCAGCACGAGTGCGAATTTGCGACGAGATTTGAACGCATACCAGATCCACCCGAGAAAAATCAGCGGGATTGGAATCAGATAGATGGCGTTTGTGGCAACGGTCGAGATGACTCCCCACATCAGCAGCCCAATCATCAGCGTAGTGGCCAATACCAAGTTCGATGTCTGTCGGTGCAAACGGCTCAACGGGTCATCAAATTGTTCCGGTACCGAGCCGGCAAACACGATATCGTCGCCACTTTGCACAGTCTTGGCGACAGGTCGGGGGTTGATGAACCCCGCGTCATCGTCCACTAACCGAGTCGCGAGTCTCCACCGAAGCCCAAATGTATGCTGTCCGACCCCGACGGTATGTTCACATGCGCGATACCGATGTTGAGTCCCGCGGTTCCTCATTAGCAGGAAAGCACATCCTGCTCGGTATTTCGGGTGGTATTGCCGCGGTCGATAGCGTACGCATCGCCCGTGAATTACGCCGGCATGGTGCCACTCTGTCGGTTTGCATGACTAATTCGGCGCAGAAGATCATCACCCCGCTAGCGCTTTCGTGGGCCACCCAAGGGGAGATCATCACCGGTTGGGATGGAGATATGGCCCAACTTTCGCATTTCGATGCGGTGTTGGTGTGCCCGGCGACCAGAAACCTGCTCGCTTGCCATCTGAATGGTATCGTCTCTTCACCGTTATTGATGGCTCTGTCGGCCGCCAGGGGAAATTATTCACCACTGATATTCGTTCCCTCGATGCACGCTGATTTGGCAGAAGACCCAGTCACCAGTGAAATCACGGATGCCTTGCTCGCTCAAGATGCCCATGTCATCTGGGGGGTGGAAGAGGAGGGGAAGAGGAAGACCGTCGAGCATACTCAGGTTGTAGCCGAGTTAGCACACGTGGTCAATTCACGCCAGCCGGAGAGGAAAAGTGTCGTCATCACCCTTGGGGCCACCCGTTCGGCGATTGACGATGTGAGATATATCCAAAATACCTCGAGTGGTAAAACCGGCTGGAGTATCGCGGTTGAACTGTATCGCCATGGCCACGATGTGACAGTGGTTGCCGGAGTGACTACCCATTCGGCGGAAATTGACTTGCCGTTGGTGATCAGGACACTAGACCCACGACAGATGTTAATGGAATTGAAAACCCTGACCGATGATGATATCGATTGTTGGATTCATAGTGCCGCAGTTCTGGATTATGTCGTCGACAACCCAGTGGAAGGAAAAATCGCCAGTCTGCAAGGTTCACTCGAGGTGAAACTGGTCGAGGGTGCAAAGCATATCCGTGAATTGAGAGAACTGACCAATGGGGCGACCAGAATCGGTTTCAAACTGGAGTGTGGAATCAAGATTCATGATTTGATTCACCGCGCTCTGGCATTGATAAAAGATGCCGAACTCGATGCGGTGATCGCCAATCGACTGGAAGACCTCGATGATCCGAACAAGCCTCGTGCCCATCTGGTCGATTCAAGCGGTGAGCATTGGGCTCTGAATGACCACCGAGAACTAGTCAATGCAGTAAGAGTATTAGTCGAGGCTAAAGCCACCGAAGACCACTGAGAAGCAAATCCAGGCACGGCTTTCGGTGTTTTGTCAACCCCCAGACAACAATCTCGCCGAAGGGTGAATTCAGAATAGTCACGGTGGGTATTTCTGAGTCCGGTCGCCTAGACTTGCTGAGCCACGTTGTAGCCTTCAAGACGTGCCTTCACTAATACGACTTTGAGAGTAATACTCTCCTCTTTGTCGGTTTCCCCGATATGCAACAATACTGTTCTTCGGGGTATTCTTCGGTGGCATCACCGAGGAATGACAAACCGGTCAGTAATTCGATTACCTCGGCCTCAGCATCACTGCCATCGAAGGCAATCTCATAGATACTGGCCTCATCTATCTCGGCATCGAGTGACCAGTCTCCATTTTCATCTTTAGATATGCGCGGTATTTCCTTGATGATGTCAGAGTGCTGGGCAGCAGCACGGTTTCGCAACCAGTCGGCAATCTCAGACAATTCCTGATTGACAAGGGTGACGATGTTGGATATCACCAAGGCTTTTTTCCCACCTCCCCGGCGAGCCGCAATAGCACTACCGTCAGCGAGGTCGCGAGGTCCGAGTTCGAGTCGCAGAGGCACACCTTTGATTTCCCAATCATAGTATTTCCTAGCTGGTCGCATATCGCGACCATCTATTTTGACGCGAATTCCTGCAGTTGACAAAGTTGTATGCAATTCATTGCATGCCGCTATAATCTCATCTGCACCATCCTTCTTGGTAACCGGTACAATCACTACTTGAATCGGCGCGATGGCTGGTGGCATGATAAGACCCCGGTCATCACCATGAACTCCTACAACCGCTCCCAGAAGCCGCTCTGACATCCCATAGGTGGTTTGATGACAGTATTTCTGTTCGGCTTTCTCATCTTCGTAAGTAATTCCAAACTCCTTCGCCCATTGGTCGCGGTAATGATGGCACGAAGCGACCTGTAGAGTACGACCATTGGGCATGACTACATCGATGCCAATAGTATACCAGGCGCCGGGAAAAGTGTCCCAAACCGGTCTTCTGGCCATTATCACAGGTAAACATAAATCGTGCATTATCCGGTTGACGATTTCGAGGTCCTCGCCTATCTGCCGGGTCGCTCCAGCCTCATCAACATGAGCAGTATGGGCTTCAAAGAAGTGAATTTCGCGTACCCGGATAAAAGACCGTGTCTGTTTCGTCTCGTAGCGGAAGGTATTGACAATCTGGTAAATCTTCAGGGGTAAATCAGCGTGACTGCGGATCCATAGCGGGAACATCGTATACATCGCGGTTTCGCTGGTCGGGCGAAGAAACATCGGAATCTCGAGTTCACTCTCTCCGGCATTACTGACCCAGTATACTTCCTTCTCAAACCCCGCTTCATCCTCATCGAGACGTAATTCACTCGGGTCAACACCCTCTTCTCGGGCGCGTTTGAGCAGTGCGACCAATCGGTTCTCCTGCTGTAATAGATTAGCTGGAATCAATAAGGGGAACCTGACCTCTTCATGGCCGGTAAATTCCATCTCGCGATGGGTGATTGCATCGATTAAGCGCATAGCTTTCCAACCATATGGTCGCCAAACATCCATGCCCTTGATCGGATAGCGTTTGTCGACCAGGTCAGCAGCCTCGACGATGAAGGGATACCAGGAATTGAAGTCCTCTTTCTTCGAGGGGATGCCACGCTTGGCCTTACCCACCTTCTCGTCCATGCTAATGACCTCACTTGCGTTTCTTCATCATCACACACATCAACAATAGAACGGCTACCAAAACGATATCAGGAATTCCGTATCCACCGGCCTGCAAAGGTTCCGACCACGCCCACCCGCTATCCAATTCGCCGATTGAAAGCAAGTTGATCCGCGTCGCACCTTGGTCGGGACAGGTGCCGGAACTGGTAACGGGCTCGGTACAAATATCGCCGAATAGCATACCGAAAATCCCGAATAAATTGGCAATTTCGGCCATCAACAACATCAGCGCTGACCAGAACATAATTCTCGATTTTACACCCTTGTCACTCGCCGCTTGCGAGATCTTGTGTGAATCGGCAATCGCCGGGGGCGATGTGCCTTCGATGACTTCAATTATCAAGTCGAGAGGGTCGAACGCATCACTTGACGAGGGCGTGAAGGTCAGATCTGGATTTGATTCCTCGAACTGCGATGGTTTCGATATCTTCATCGGTCGCACACTGACGCCATATGCCCTTTCAGCAATACTGGCGAGCAGCGGATTATTTGCCAAGTCACCATGGTCGACATCGCCATCGAGCAGACGCCTTAACTTGTCGATATCCTTCATGGTAGCCCCTCAGCGTTTCGCAGTCTAGGTCTCCTCTTCAAGCCTTTTCCATGAACAGGCGCAAGGGATAAGGGTGATTCAAGCCTTCCCAGCCTTCTCAACATCAGCCCAGTCTGCCAAAAAATCATCGAGTCCTCGGTCGGTAAGCGGGTGCTTGACGAGTTGCTTGAACACCTTGGTTGGCATCGTCGCAGTGTGGGCACCGAGCAGTAAACATTGCAGGATATGCTGGGGGTGACGAATAGATGCCGCCAGAACCTTGGTGTTGGTAACTCGATAACTTTTCCAAGTCGTCATTATCTCAGCAACCAGGGCCATGCCATCATGACCGGTGTCGTCTATTCGCCCGATGAATGGCGAGATGTACATCGCCCCAGCCTTAGAGGCCATCAACGCTTGTGCGGCACTGAAAATAAGGGTGACATTGACGCCGATGCCCTGATCAGACAATACCTTGGTGGCCTTCAGACCGGAATCGGTACATGGTACCTTGATGATCACGTTATCGGGTAAATCTGCTTTCAAAGCAAGACCTTGAGCAATCATTCCGTCTGCATCGAGGGCTGTGACCTCGGCTGATATGGGGCCAGAGCATATTTCGGCGATTTCGCGTACGACCTGTTTGAAATCTCGGCCCGATTTTTTAATCAGTGAAGGGTTTGTAGTCACCCCATCAAGGATTCCCCAAGACGCTATCTCGACAACTTCACTAACCTCTGCTGTATCTAGAAAAAACTCCATCATATCACCTTTCTATAGTTTTTTTCGGCTTATCGCCCGAGTCGCTGCGGCGACGATATCAGCGGTATTTATCGCTAATAAATCGAGCATCTCCTCAGCCTGACCGGATTCTCCGAAGCGGTCATTCACTCCTACCCTCTCAAGTGGGGCGGGGAGGTTTGAAACCAAAAACTCAGCGACAGCTCCACCGAGTCCACCGATCAGCAAATGGTCCTCTGCGGTGACCACACAACCGCATTGGGTCGTCAGTTTTGCGACCAGATCTTCATCCAAGGGTTTCAGCGTGTGCATATCGACCACGCTCGCTTCGATGCCATCAGCGGAAAGAATCTCTGCCGCCTCAAGAGCCTTGGCGACGAGGACCCCACAGGCGATTATTGCCACATCGACGCCGGTGCGGTGGACGACCCCCTTGCCGATCTCCAACTCATCCTCGCGTCCATCGTACAAGACCAGGGTCTTGTTACGGGCGGTCCTCATGTATGAAGGCCCAGCCAAGTTCCGGCATTGCTTGGTCAATACCGTGGCGCTGACATCGTCACAAGGGTGCATGACAGTCATATTGGGTAGGGTGCGATAGATGGCTAGATCCTCGATTGATTGCGCACTGCTGCCATCGGTTCCGGTGTGGACACCACCGTGACTGCCACAGATATGTACTGCAAGATTAGGTCGGGCTATGCCGTTGCGAATCTGTTCAAAAGCCCGCTCGGTGAAAATTGCGAAGGTGCTGGCGAATGGAGTATACCCAGATGAGGCCAGTCCAGCCGCCACCAGCATCATGTTCTGCTCACCGATTCCGCACGAGATGGTACGTTCGGGGCGGGCATTCCTGAAGTGCAGTGATTTGGTGGACTTTCCGAGGTCGGCTTCGAGAACAACGACTTCTTTGTCATCGATCATCTCCAGCAGTGCCTGACCATAGCCATCTCGAGAAGCCGCCATCCGACTCATACCTCGACCCCCAATTCAGTGAGTCCCTGGAGTAACTGCTCATCACTTGGAGCGGCACCATGAAAGGCAGGATTATTCTCCATGTAGGAAATTCCCTTGCCCTTCACGGTATGGGCAATGATTACCGCCGGACCATCGGTGATGCCATCCATCCACTCCAATCCTTTGAGTATATCCTCCATGTCGTGGCCATCGATTTCCTTTACCGCCCAGCTAAATGCCCTCCACTTGGCGGCCACATCGAACATTCTCATCTGCGCATCGATGAAATCGTCATTTTGAATCCGATTGCGGTCGACGAAAACCTTGAGGTTACCCAATTCATGGTGAGCCGCGGCCATCGCCGCTTCCCACACCGAACCCTCTTGCAGTTCCCCATCACCGAGCATGACGAATATCGTCCGCTCGCTGTCATCCAATCTAGCGGCGTGAGCACAGCCGATACCAAACGATAATCCCATGCCGAGACTACCGGCACTGAAATCAACCCCGGGAGTCCATTTCATATCGACATGCCCTTGGCAGATGCCGCCGAGTACACGGTAAGATTCCAATTCCTTATGGGGGAAGAATCCATGCTCTGCCAGAACCGCATACATTCCCGGGCTGGCATGTCCTTTAGAGAGGATGAAGCGGTCTCTGTCGACTAGATCGGGCTGTTTTGGATCGATACGCAATCGGGTCGAATATAGGGCGACGAGAATATCGATTTCGGACAGCGAACCACCTGGATGCCCGGCCGCAGCACGGTGGGTCATGCGCAATATATCGGCTCGACAACGTACTGCTTTAGCCCGCAAATCGTCAACCGATGGCGTCTGGTGCTGAGTCAATTACCCTACCCCACATCAGCGGTTTGTTGTTTGGCCTTTGATGCTTACTCAAGGCCAACCCCTATTGCCTCCCTACAGCATCTCCACTTCCATTCACAATTCCCCCCCCCCAATAACTCAATTCCACTCTCAGTATCTCTCGTGATAGCGTGGCATTTGCCAACGATTGAGATTGATGAGAGAGACGGGGAAACCCCAGACCCCCATCAAGAACATTGACAGTTCGCAATCTCATCTTGGACGAACCGAATCGATGAAACGCCGCCCGGCATCTGTGATGACCGAGAAGCAATCAGTAAGGAATGAATGCCCCTCGACACGGGGAATAGACCGAGTTGCCAAGAAGGCGAAAATAGCCACGAAACAGCCATAGAACAGCAATGACAATGTCTGCCCCAATTGGTTTATTGAATCAAACCAATCTTTCGGGTGCTGAAAGGTCACGATGAAGAATGCAATCAGTACGCCCATCAATGACTCACCAGCTATGAATCCGGCACCGATGAGTACTCCTTTGTCGGTGACCTTCTTGGCGGTCTTTTCAGCTCTCGAACTGGCTTCACCTTCGAGCGTGCCATCGATTCGGTAATGAGTGATCCGAGAAACGAAAAAGTGAATCAGCCCACCGACGATAATGGGTACCGAAAGGAACAGTGGCAGGTAGATTCCTATTGCCACCGACATCACCGGCATTTTCTTCCAGATGATGATAAAGGCTATCACCACGCCAATCAATACCATTGGCAGGTTGAAATCACCACCGAAAATACCGCTTATGATAGCTCCAATCAACTCGGCCTGAGGTGCGAATAATGCCGACTCACAGGCCGCGGATATCTGTTCCGCACCCACTGGCACCTCGCCATTTAGCAGGGGCGGGTCACGTAAGCATGCGGTTTTTGAAATCCTGAACGCATTGTGCAACAACATCAACACAGGGCCAATGGTGATAGCCCCGACCATGACTCCGACAATTTCGGCAACCTGTTGCCTCCAAGGGGTTGCACCGACCATATGCCCGGTCTTCAAATCCTGCATCACATCTCCGGCGATGGCGGCATTCACCGCAACAACTGCGGCGATGATCAATGTCGCGGTCATCAAACTCTCAGTGGTCATACCCAAAACCAGATCGCCGACCACCCAGACCAGCCCGGCGGTGAACATCAGGGTCGCAATCGTCATTCCCGAGACCGGGGAATTCGATGAGCCGACAACTCCGGCGATATATCCTGCTACCGCGGAAAAGAAGAATGCCGCCACCGCCAAGAATGCCGCACCCACGAAGGCGAGAAGAATTTCTCCTGTCACCCACCAGTAGAATAGGAAAGTCAGCAAAGTTATGCAGCCACATACCACCAATACTTTGCGCATATCTATATCTTGCTCTGTGCGCAGTAAGTCAGCCGAATCTTCGTCATCGAAGTTCAGTGCCTTGGAGAAACCAGAGACGATGGTCTTGCGCATCGACCACAGGGTGTAAATCCCCCCAACCACCATCGCCCCGACGCCGACGTAGCGAATCTGTTCATTCCAAAGCGTCATGAAACCGGCGGTCATGTCGCCAGCCGGCCATCCGAACATCATCCCATAAAGTGGCACCAAGACGAGAAACCCAAGTACACCGCCCAAGAATATGAATGAAGCTATTCGCAATCCGACGATATATCCTACCGACAGCAGGGCTAGAGATAATTCCGAGCCGGCATATACCCGGGTGCCAAAGAAACTCCAGGCCCCCTGCACCAGTTCCTTGGTGATGTGGAAACCCTTGACAAACCACCCATATAAGGCACCGATGATCAGAGCATAGATAATCGCCACCAATCCCGAGCCACCTTTTTCTCCTGCCACCAATACTTCCCTGCACGCAACACCTTCCGGGTATGGTAACGCTTCTTCGACGATGAATACTCGACGTAGTGCGATGGTGAACATGGTTCCAAGCACTCCACCCAATGTGGCGATGATGAAGGTCTCAAGCAACTGAATTTCCGACCATATATTCATCACCAGAAGTGCTGGGACAGTGAAAATCACTCCTGCCGCGAGGCTCTCTCCAGCGCTGGCCATGGTTTGTACCGAATTATTTTCAAGAATGCTGACATCCTTGAATTTCAAACCACGCAGAATCAACATCGACATGACCGCGGCTGGTATCGAGGCCGAGACCGTCATCCCCACCTTTAGTCCAAGATATGCATTGGCCGCGGTCATGAGGGCGCCGAGAACTATTCCAATCACGAAAACTCTGGGAGTCAATTCCGCCGGCTCTTGGTCGGCGGGAATATATGGCTCGCCTGATTCGCTCACAACGTTGCGAAACAGGCTCGACTTGTGAATTGTGCGGTAATTAATATACCCACAAAAAAGTCATTTTTTCTTGGGATACCCCACAGTTCACCTTTAGTGCTCCTTTTAGTAGCGCGCAACAGGAGGGGTGACCTTGGACCGTGATATCCGTAAAGATGACTGGTTTGCCATGGAGGGGGATGAAGTACTTTCAGACTTCAATTCCTCACTTGAGGGTTTGAGTGATTCCCAGATAGAATCCCAGCGGCAGAAGTATGGCACCAACGAACTGATAGAGACGCCCCGACCACCAAAGTGGTTGCGCTTTCTCGGTCAATTCAACGACCCACTTATCTTCCTGTTGATAACCGCCGCGGTTATCGCCTTGATATTGCACCCTGACCAGCCGGGAGATGCAATTTTCATCGCCTTGGTATTGACCGCAAATGCGATTTTCAGCTATTGGCAGGAAGAGCAAGCTGAACAAGCGATGGGCGCCCTCAAGGAAATGGCGATTTCATCGTGTGTGACGATAAGAAATGGTGTCGACATCGAACTCCTGACCACCGAATTGGTACCCGGAGATATTGTCAAACTGAGTCAGGGGTTGAATGTACCAGCTGATATACGCCTGCTCGAGGTATATCAGTTCAAAACCGATGAGTCATCGCTTACCGGTGAGTCGTTAGATGTCAAGAAGAGTCCGGATCCCGTCGCTGGTAAATCATTGCTCGGAGACCAAATCAGTATGGCCTTCATGGGTACTGTGGTATCTACCGGGCGGGCCATCGGAGTGGTCGTAAAGACTGGAATGGATTCCGAGTTGGGACTCATTGCCAGAGGAATATCTTCCGCTGAAGTTCCGAAGACACCGTTGGAGGTGAAACTGCAATCACTGGGAAAATTCCTCGGTATCGTCGCCGTGGTCGTTGCCGTGTTGCTGGTCACCGTCAAGATGGTTTTTGCATTCCTTGGTGATGGTTCGGAATCATTGGTCGATGTCGCGTCAGAGCAATTCATGATTGCAATCGCAATTTTTGTCGCCATTGTCCCTGAGGGTCTGCCCATTATTCTTGTAATCACGTTATCACTGGGGATGCGCAATATGGCGCGTCATAAGGCCATAGTACGTAAAATGAAAGCGGTGGAAACATTAGGCTCGACAACGGTGATTTGTACCGATAAGACCGGCACTCTGACAAAAAACCAAATGACGGTAAGACGTTTTTATCTAGGTGGGGATTCATGGGATGTCAGTGGTAGTGGTTTCAGCCCGGTGAGTGGGGGGCTTAAGGGACCAGATGGGGAAATCGATGAAGATGGTATGACAAATCTTTCTGCACGGCTTGACTTCAGACTGGCCACCAGTTGCTTGGCGCTATGTCATAATAGTCGAATATTCAAAGATGAAAAAGGGACTTGGGGCGCGATTGGCAACCCTACTGATTCCGCCTGTGCGGTGATGGGGTGGAAAATAGTCGGAGATATTGGAAAGCATGCGATTAGAAATCCACGGCAATTCGAGTATTTCTTCGATGCCACCCGGAAGAGAATGTCGGTAATCCATCACTGGGAGGGTGATGATTGGCTATTGGTCAAGGGTGCTGGAGGGATGATGATGGAATTGTTCACCCACAAGATTGTGCAAAACAAAGTTGTCCCAATCGAGCCTTCAGACATCGACGAATATATTCAGGCAAACCAGGAATGCGCTTCCTTGTCTATGCGAGTAATCACTTTGGCAGCCCGCAAGATACCGTCTGGTATTGATTTGGACGACATTGATGAGATCGAAAAAGATCTGATAATATTGGGCTTTGTCGGGATAAATGACCCACCGCGTGACGAGGCATATGAAGCAATTGCAATCTGTAAAAGAGCTGGGATACAGGTGAAAATGATTACTGGCGACCAAAGCACCACCGCCAAGGCGATTGGAATAGAACTTGCCATCTGTGATGAATCAGAAGAGATAATCAGTGGCAAGGAACTGCTCGACATGGACGATGACGAATTGGCTGAGAAGGTGCAGGACTGTAATGTCTATTCACGCGTCACTCCCGATGAGAAGATGCGTATTGTCTCCTCGTTACAGTCCAAAGGTCATGTTGTTGCAATGACCGGAGATGGGGTCAACGATGCTCCAGCCCTTACCCAGGCGAATATCGGCATCGCGATGGGGATCTCCGGCACCGATGTGGCCAAGGATGCTGCCGACATGGTGCTGCAGGACGACAACTTTGCCAATATAGTCAAGGCGGTGGAAGAGGGTAGAAAGATTTTCAACAATATTCGTAATTTCGTTCGCTACCAAATCTCGACCAATGTCGCAGCGGTCGCATTAATTGTGATTTCCACCTTTGTGTTCCAATGGGAATTGCCCCTTACCGCAACCCAGATTCTCGTCATCAATATCCTCATGGATGGCCCTCCGGCCGTGGCCTTGGGGGTTGAGAAACGCCATGGGGCGGTCATGAATCGACCTCCGAGACCACCTGATGAGGGGCTTCCTGACCGGAAAGACATGGGGATAATATTCTATCTCGGAGCGATAATGGTAATTGGCACCTTGGCGATTTTCTATGTTTCGGATGGACCACTCATCACCTCGGATACCTGCAGTAAACCGTTCTCATATATCGATGGTAATGAGTTCATCAGCCCATTCAATGGCGAGGTGGTATTCTACTTCGACGGTTACGGAAATGTCGCCTGTGATGAAGAGGCTTGGAATGCATATGCCGAATCCAGTTTCGCCCAAGCTCGTACCGCAGCTTTCGCGGTATTCATCATCTTCCAATTATTCAATGTCATGAATTGTCGTAGCAGCACCAATTCCGTATTCCAGCTGGGGATTTTTTCCAATACCGCCATCAATCTCTCAATAATTTTCAGCATGGGACTGTTGCTTCTATTCGTTCAAGGAGCCGAAATACAAATTCCCTTTACCGACGTCTACTTGGGCAAACTGCTGCATACCACGGTATTGCCATGGGAGTCCTGGATTGTCCTGCCGGCGGTGGCTTCGGTGGTATTCTGGTTTGAAGAATTTCGTAAAATTTTCTTTTTCGATTTTCTCAAGCCGGCTAAATTAATCTAATGGGAGATGAGAACCATGATAGCGACGAAACATTTCGCCGGTTTGAGCGCATGACGGAAAGTTGGAGTTCAGATATCATCAGTGCCGGTGGGCGGGATGATTGGCAACCAATCATGGCAGGATTATTTGAACAGATTGAGATTGAGGCACAACTGCAGGAGATTGTCGAAAAGTTATCTGCAGGTGAGAGGCTGTCGAAAATAGACGGACTGTTCTTGTTTGATTATGATGACCTCGATGCTCTCGGTCAGATAGCTGATGTGATCAAGATATCTCGATACGGCGAAAGAGTTTTTTTCAATCATAACGTACATATCAATCAGACAAATATATGTGTTCTATCATGCAGTTTCTGTGCCTTCAGGAGGGGTAGAAAAGCCACCGATGCTTATGCCCATGACATCGGGGATTATCTCGAAATACTGCGTGGTTATGCACCCCATGTCGATGAGGTCCACTCGGTCGGTGGCCTGCACCCTGATTGGGATATTGAACATTACGAAAACCTCTTCACCGCGACCAAGGAAGAATTCCCCCACCTCCACATCAAGGCCCTGACCGCAGTCGAGGTCAAGCACATCAGCAAAATTTCCGGATTGACTGTGAGCGAGACCCTCGGCCGCCTGCAACAATCTGGTCTGGGCTCGCTACCGGGAGGTGGGGCAGAGATACTGAATGACTCGATCCGCGATATCATCTGTAAAGGAAAGGAAACGAGCCAAGAGTACCTGGAAATCCATCGCATCGCCCATACCATCGGGATGCCGACAAATTGTACAATGCTATTCGGCACCATCGAAAACGCAGAACATCGCGTCGAGCATATGCTTTCTCTACGACGATTACAGGACGAGACCGGCGGGTTCCAATGCTTTGTTCCATATCCATATCTGCCTGATTCCAGCCGTTTACCCGAAGCACAATTAGCCACCGGGTCTGAGATTCTAAGAGTCATCGCCATCAGTAGGATATTGCTGGACAATATTCCACATATCAAGGCCTACAGAATGAATCTCGGTGATGGAATCTCCGAGTTGGCGCTACGTTTCGGTGCCGACGACATCGATGGAACCGTGCAGTTGGAATCGATAATGCATCTCGCTGGTTCTACCGCCCCCTTAGACC
>JAPOGE010000026.1 GCA_028283345.1 Candidatus Poseidoniales archaeon | reverse complement strand
GCAATGGCGCGGGCGCTGGGGGGAGTTCGCCCGGGGACAACCCAGCAGGGGGTAGACCGGCAGGGGGTAGACCGGCTGGTAATTGACCGCTGGCAGGGGGCAATCCATCAGGTAATCCCGTCGGCAATGGGGCCGGACCAGGTGGCGGCATATCACCTATCGATTGCACCAGTGCTGCCTGGATTTCAGATTGGGAAATGTCTCCTGAAATGGCATCGTCTTCTCTTTCGACATCCTCCATCAGTGCCGCAGCCCTGCGCTCGCTGATATTCTCCTGCGACGTGTGCACCCCTGGGGCGACAAGTGATTCTCCCTCATCATCGTAAATCTTAGCACTGCTGCGCATCCTGCGTACCACGACGAATAAGATGATTGGAATCAAAACCACGATTGAAAAGAAAACCTCGGTGCTGACAATACTGGACAGGTCGAAGGCCGAGGTTGAGGACTCTGCCGTCACCCCTAGAGATAATACCTCTGAATTAGTAACGGTCACACCCTCATCAGCCTGACCGAGAATGGTGATTTCAACCGTCCTCAAACCGCTACCTGCATCGGCAGTGGGGGTGACATAGATTGTCACAGAGATTTCTTCACCGGGTTGCAGTTCATCGAAACTACGGTCATACTGCAGGGACCACTCCGGGTCCTCGACACCTTCACCATCGACGATTATTGCCGACAGATTCCCACCACCCGGGCTGTTTCCGAGGTTATTGATTATGACCACAATCTGGCCTTGGGTCTCTCTAGGGAGGTCGTGAACACTAGTCTCGGGAGCGAGTTCAAGACCGAAGTGTAGAGTCGGGACCACCGTCAGTTCCAAGTCGATGAATACCTCGACAGAATCATTGTAGTATGTTCCTATCACCCTTACCCGGATGCTCTGCTCAATATCTCCAACCGCGGTGAGATTCGGGGCTATTACCCCGAAAGAGACTTCACTCGACACCAATTTGTCGATTGATTTTGGCGCTGAATCGATGCCAAATTTCCAGCCATGAGGTGGCTCGGCAGTCGACCAATTAAGGTTCAAATCGCCATTTCCGGTATTGTTCAACCACAGTGAATATTGACTCCAGGCGCCAACCGTTGCCTGAACCTTCTCGCCACTGGATTCAAGGCTGAGTCCGAGCAATTTACCGACTAGAAAATTGGTTCCATTGGTAATGAAATGATTCGTTCCGACCTCATCCAATCTGGTAGTCAAAGAAAATGCATTTTGTGAACCATCGGAAGTTGAAAGTGGAATGATTGCGGTTACCTGCACGGTTGTAGATTGACCCGGTAAAAGGTTGAAAGTAACCTTATCGTATTCTATCTCGCCATCGTAGACAAGGTACATTCCCCACTCGGTATTCGCAGATTGTAATTTGACAGAAAGTGGAATCTCGGTATTGCCGATATTGGAAATCGACATCGAAACGTTAACAGTTGCCCCAGTTTCGACAGTAATCGGTAAAGCGCTCGCCTCTGGGCCAACCGGATTACCTTGCAGGTCGAAAAGTTCGGTTGAAAAATCCTTTAGTTCAGAAACCGTCACATTTGCATATTCTGAATGCGAGAATGTCGGGTCATTACTACTGGTTACAGTACAGGTGATCATGTCGACCTCACCGGCTGGCGGCGAACCATTGGCGACAGGGGGTATTCTCAGTCGCACCTGCATCGGCAGAAATTGAAGGATGTCGAGAGGCTCGAAATCGATGGTTGACGACTGCGAAGGACCTAATTCAACCGGCCAGCCATGCCCACTGCCACAGGTCAACCTGTGCTGGGCAACAGTATTACCGGTATTGCGAACAGATATTGAAAATGAGGCAATCCCTCCCGGCTCGGCCTGGAGATTCCCCACTCCCGCAACAACCACACTCACCGCATCGACCTTGCCGACATTGATGGTGAACCTAAGGCTGTGGCTGACCAAGGGCTGGTTCTGATAGCGCGCGGTGAGGTCCAAGACGAAGGTTCCGGCACGGGCGAATCGCGGGGGATCTGCCGCGAGGTCGGCATATATATCTTCCAGCGCCAAGGTGAGGATTATTGAATCATTTTCCTCACCTTGCGCCGGCATGATGAATTGACTTCCCTCGACGATTGTTTCGGTCCAATTATCTTCTGTTGGGAACAACCTATTGGGTTGTTGCGGGTCATACCTCTGTAAATTAGTCACCGTCAACTTCACCTCCTCCTCGGAAGTTCCTTCGTGTTTGAGTTTTATCGGGATATTCAGTCCGGTCTCATTGTTAACATCGAATTGGTGAATTGCGGCGGCGGTGATCTGTTCTTGGCCAACCGGTTCACTACCATCACTATGTAATGGCACAAGTCGTAAACCCAGCGCACTGACAGTCACCACCTGAGTGTGTATGTTATTGTTGATTCCATTGATTTCATCATTGATTTCGACTACCTCAAAATCCGTATCGATTGACAATCGCATCTCGTGTTGACCGGTGGTGGTGAAATTGTGAAAGATTGACACGGCTTTGATTCCTCCACCTTCAAGATTGGTATAATTAGCATCTAACAATATGGCTCCGGCGGTGATATCTTCAAAGATGATACGATATTGGCCACTATCCAATGATGCTTGGTTGACCCATGATAACTGAATGGTGATCTCTTCCAAGACCAGAGGGCTTTCCTGCGAAGGCAGGATGCTGTCAGAGTAGGTCGCCAAATCTGAACTGGGAGATATGCTTCCATTGGCGGTGGTAATCAGGGCAAATCCTTGCTTTCCGCCGCCATCATTACCAATCATCACCGACCATTGCCCAGTCTGAGACTGAGCACCGGGGGGGAGACGAATCCGTTCGACATTATTGACAGAATCTTTACTCCCACCGGTGATGGATTGGCCACTGGCAAAATTATTTCCCAACCAGATTGTACCATCGGGAGCAATGAGTTGCAAATCCAAGTCGTTGACCAATCGAGCAGTGGATTGGGGACTGGCAGACGAGCCGGATGGATCGAGCCATACCAGAGTGATGTCGACGCCGAATGATGAATCGAGGTCAAAGGTATAGATGAAACCAAAACCTGGCTCCAATTCCTGAGTATTGTCGTACCATGAATTCCTCACCACCGCACCAGCCATCGGGTACATCGAGTTCTCGAGGTCTATCTGCCCCCAACCTTCTGATGGATTCGGTATATCTGGCGAGCCTAGATCCTTACCCCCATTAATCAGCGCTGCCTTCACCAAATCGGAGGTTACACCTCCTGAAATTCCGGTTTCAGTGCGCAGAAACTGGCGCATCAATCCGGCGCTGGCAGCTCCGACAGCAGTTGCTGGAGAAGTTCCACTGACCGCCATGTAAAGTGGATCACCGTTAGCATGCACCCCGGTACCACATGCGACACCGGATGGCGAGGTCGCCTCCTCGGCACGAGTACTGCAAATTCCGACACCGGGGGCGACGAGGTCGGGTTTGATACGACCATCGAGAGCCGGGCCAAGAGAACTGAAGTTTGCGACCGAACTCCCGTCGCTAGCGCCAATTGAAAGTACATTCTTAGCGGTCGAAGGTGGCGCAACCGCACTGCTACCCTGTACCGGGTCATCACCGACAGCAAATACTGCGAGGAAAGCGGGATAGTCGATGGCAAAGGTGTCGAGCGAGCGACTCTCAAGGTTATATTGGCCCAAATCCACACTTGAGCCCCAGGCATTGACCCCGATTCTGGCACCAGCAATCGAGGCATCACGCAAGATGTCGTAGGTTGAGCCGGTCTTGGCAATCATCCCTGACTGGTCATATTCAAGGGCGTACATGTGAACCGTCGACTGAGGAACCAGGCCCTGGCCACCGGCATAACTCCCGCCATCGCTGATGAGAGTTCCAGTGACGTGAGTACCGTGACCACTATTGCTATCTGCACCGGACTGGTCGTAGGAGAAAGAAGTCCTTACCGAAAGAATTCGATCACTGAAATCTGGATGGTCAGAATCCAGTCCGGTGTCGAGGACGGCGAAAGTCTCGCCGCTTCCATTCAACCCGAGATTATCGGACAGCAGAATAGTGGTGAGCCCGATATCGCTGCTCGCCTGCGCATTCATCAACCGTAGTGGGTTCATCGGCTCGACGAACAGAAGGCGACCGTCGAATAATATCGTCAGCAATTGCTGTTGTTGACCGCCTGCTTCGATTGCCGACAAGCCTACGATTCTACACAGAGTAATTCCACAAGTGACCTCTTCCACGCTCAATCGGCCTAGGTCTTGTGCCAGAATCTGTAATTCCTCTGGCGATAGGTCAGGCGCCGGCAGGGCGACCAGATCGAGGGTTGTAGGTAGTTCTGACCACTTTCCCATCAACCCTTCGTGCAACCTCAGTGCGGCTACTTCTGGACCCGCCCACCGGACCCGAGAGTCGGCATTGATGTGGTCGAGTGAACCATTGGCATCTGCCGCCACTCTGACCCGCCACGCGGCATCGGGGATTGGCTCAAGTACGATACAACCATTGGTCTGACAAATATTCTCCATCAGGCCCGCATCATTGACGAATAATTGCACGATGGCCAGTCGGTCAACCTCAAGGCGTGAATGCATCAGTTCCCCGGGTGCTACCAATCGGCCGACCTCAAGTGGGTCGAAAGAACCCAACCGCGTGTGAAGAAGACCACTGGAAGGTGATAACTCAAACTCGAACACTCCGTCCGGTGATACCGATTGCCAATGTGAATCCCGCATCCGGAGTGGAAGGGGGTCCGTGCGATCATCGGAGATTATGAATGCAGCAACCGTGCTCAAAGGGGTGAGTAACATCAGGGCAATCAGGGAAAGAGCACGAACTCGTCCACTTATTCGCCAACCCTCGACCATGGTTATTGCCATCGCTCCACCCTTTTGATTATTGCAGACAAATGTGCCTTACACTAAATACCGTAATATGCCTTGATTGCGGCATCTGTCTTGGCCACCGAGGCTCGCCAATCAGACTCTACGCCCATCAGGGCACGAATCGCATCGACATTCTCGGGAATGACATCGCTCTCCTGATGAATCGCTTGGAAATAATATAGTCGGTCGCCCAGTAATGAGACGCCATCTTCCCAGACGAAAATCTCGTGCAGATCACCCCACTTTCGGCCAATATCCCGAGCCATCTCCATCACTTCAGCGGTGGAGGTGATTCGGTTCTCAACACCCGACATGACGATGACTCGGGGGGTTGCTTTCCACATCTCAAGCACCGAATCGGTCGACATCCCATGTCCCTCGGGCAAATCAGCGATGATTGAATGGACGTGCATGATGGTGGTCGGCACCGCAACTGCCAAACTATTGATTTCAATCTCCGGCTTGACCGTCATCACATCTGGGCCATGGTGACTGGGAACCTCGAGAACCGGCTTGATGGCATTTATCGGCCCCTTGGTCGAATCGCCGGGGTCAGCGGCGCGACGAATCATCGTACACTCGACCTTCAGTGAGCCACAGGCCTCGTAAAGAGGAACCAGAGTTCGCGAAAGTCCGGTGGTATTGCATGATACCACCCTAGTACCTGCAACACCGAGGTTTTCAGAATAATTTGCCGAGGAGGAGAAGGATTGTCCCGTCAGAGCATGTTTCTCTCCGCCTTGGAAAATGAACTTCTTGCCCGCCCCCCGATATCTAGCAATGTTTTCATCACCCGTTATTCCCGGTGAACAATCGATTACGATGTCGGCGAGAGCAAGTAAATCGGATATACCGCCGTGGCATTCGAATCCCCCGGTGGCGAAGGCGGCGATACTCGCAGCGGAATCTGAGGTACAGAATAAGGGGAAGCCCTTTCTTTGCGCCAGTTCACAGCCAAAACTCGGAGAGGTCTTGGTCACCCCGACGAGTTCCATGTCATCTTGAGCATCGACCGCATCTGCGACCCGTTTGCCAATTGTCCCATATCCGTTAATCGCGACTTTGATTGCCATGCCAATCCCGTTGGTCTTGCGCCCTCGACCACAACCTATCAATGTACCCGATATTCTCCGCCCACAGGGCGGGGTGGTATAATGCGAATAATCGCCTACGACTTTCGGGGTTGCTTTATTTGCAGAAAGTTCTCGGCAGAATGTTGGTCGGGATGCGCGAGGACATTCGTAGAAGCCTGAAGTTGAATCGCGACCTAGGTCGTCTGTTGGAACAGGCACTGGAGGTCGACCGAGCAATTAAAATTGGCTGGAGTCGCTCCGGGGATGAAATACCCAAGGTCGGAGAGATGGGGGTCGCCCCAGCTCTACCCAAGGGCAGCCGAGTGAGAATTCTCGGAAAATTGGCCGATGTGGTCGTACCTTTCGCCGCCGGTGGCACCTTTACTCTGGTCGGTTCGGCCACTGATTATTTCGGGGCGTGGAATTCGGGCGCTAACCTGATTGTCGAAAGGAAGGTGAAAAATCATCTCGGTCATGCCATGTCCGATGGTCGAATCATCGCCCGTGATGGCGCCGGCGATGATGCCGGGGCAACTATGAGCGGTGGTCTGCTGATCGTTCGTGGAGACGTCGGTAAGCGTGTCGGCGGCGGCATGCTTGGGGGAACCATCATCATCCACGGCGATGTAGCGGCAGAGCCGGGAACCGGCATCCAAGGTGGAAAGATAATCATCAACGGACGCTGTCCGAGTCCCGGTGAAGGAGTTGAATTTTCCACACTCAGTCCCGATGAATTGATGGCTATCAATCACGAGATAGATGATGCCTCGTTGGAAGTCCCGCCCGATGCGCTATGCTTGATTCCAGCCAAACAGGCCTCACTACGGCCGATACCCCCAGAGGCCAAGCCAAACGGAGACTGGGCAAAGATAGGACTGGTTATCGGTGAGCATTCAGACCGCCCCCTTCACCCCCACCAGACCCTGGACACGATGGTGATTCTGGGCGAGCGGAATATTGCTGAAGGTGAGATGGAAACTGAGCCGATTGGCTTGCCGCTGCCAATTATCCCAACTATCGATAGTGGCAAGAATCTGAAGGGGCGGCATCTATCGATGCAACCGTGCCTGGTACGTCGCGAGGCGCGTTCAATCGATCTGGTATACATCGATTCTGAAAATATTCACGAGGCATATCTTCACCTCCAAAATAGCGGCGGATTGGTTCTCGACCTATTCGACCTGCCGCCACTCACGTTACCAGCGCTGGATGGCTTGCTGGTTTCTCTGCGCAGCATGGTCGGTGAAGGCCGACCATTCATGCTGATTGGTGATGTGAATTCGGTCGAACGTCTGCATCTAGCAGCCGCCAGTGCCAGTGTTGACGGGGTTATTTCACGGGTTGCAGACCCATCGGGGATGCCTGCTGCTGCCGCACTGCCACGCACCGGCAGGTCGGCTGGCTCAGCCGACCTGCACGCCACAGGTATTGCGGTTGGATACTCCCTGCCATGGTCTGCCGCGGGCAAAGATCTGGCCATTGTCTGTGCCGCAGGTGGTTCATTTGTCGTAACCCGCCCACCCGAAGAGGCCGGGACTACGGCTAAATTCAACTCGTGGCTGGAAGGCTTACACTGCGAATTGCAAGGGGAAATGGTTCGCCTAGGTTGTGATAGTATCGACAAATTGGGGCGCCGAAACCTGCGCGCCCTCGACCATGAGACTGCCTCGATTTCGGGCTTGAGATTAACCGGCTATGGCCGGCCACTTCCACATTGGTTTGCATCATGAGGTGATTTTCTGCCGACGATAAATATCGAACAATCGCTATTCACATGGATTCAAGCGCGCCATGGCGTCGAGCACGACCCGATGCGTCTAAGCGTTGAATTACCATTGCTGGGCACCGATATCAGTCACTGCGATTCCAACACATTCGAGGTCGAAATTTTCCCCGACCGCCCAGATTTACTTTGCGCGGAAACCCTCGCCCACGCAATCCGTCCGTTCATCCATGGCGAGGAGCCGCAACCAAATCTGGAGGTGATCGATGGCGACATCACCCTCGCGGTCGATGCCTCACTGGCAGAAGTTCGCCCGGTAATCCTCGCGGCGGTGGTACGAGGGGTTGATGTCGGACAAACCGAGGAGCAACGCCAGCAATTCATCAAAGGTCTGATGGAGCATCAAGAGAAACTTCATTTCGCGTTGGGGCGAGGTAGGCGTAGAGCATCGATTGGAGTTCATGATCTATCGGCCTTGGCACCACCGTTCAGAGTTATCACCGTAGCCCGAGATTACTCTTTCATCCCGCTGGCGGCAACGGAGGAAATGTCGATTGAGGAAATCCTGAAAGAACACCCCAAGGGAATTGACTATGCTCATCTTCTCGACGGCATGGAAACAGTCCCGGTCATCCTTGACGCCAATGACGCAGTTTTGTCATTCCCACCCATCATCAATGGTGAGCACACGACCGTGAGCGAAAATACCACCGACTTCTTCATCGATGTCACCGGCTGGGACGAACGCGCTTGCGTGGCCTGTCTGCAACTGATTTGTCTACAACTCTCAGCTCGTGGCGGAGTGGTCGAAGCGGTGCGCATTAACCCGTGTTCGGGCGAGGAATTCTCAGCCCCCGACCCGGCTCCACTCAATCATGAAGTCTCACGAAGTTTGGTCAAAGACATCCTCGGATGGGATTTCACAGACGACCAGATCGGCACCGCGATTAGCAGGATGGGAGGTAAATTCCTCGGTGGTGATGAATTTTTGCACTTTTTGATGCCGAGATGGCGCTTCGATATTTTGCATCCCATAGATATCATCGAGGATCTTGCCATCGGCCACGGCTATGACGACCTCGGTAGTTCACAACCTGAAATCTCGATGGCGGGGCAGGCGCGCCCTGAGTCGATGTTGGGTCGCAGGGTCCGGGAATGTATGCAAGGACTGGGCTTACAGCAAGTCCAGAGCCTGACCCTCTCAAATGAGGCCGACCAATTCACCAAAGTCCGTTGGCTGCCGCAGGGCGAACCGACAATTATCGCCAATCCCATCACCAACGAGCACACGATGCTTCGTCAATCGATTCTCCCCAGTCTGCTGCGCCTAATCGCCTCTAATCGCCACCATGAATTACCTCAGTGCATCTATGAATCGGGATATTGTGTCAGAGACCACAAGAATACGACACGGGCGGCGTGGTTGGTCGCCGATCACAAGGCTGGTTTTGCCAAGGCTCGGGGATTCGCGCAGATTCTACTGAGAGACTTGGGTGCCGAAATGGCAACCGTTACTTGGGAAGCGCTCGAGGCCGGTCAGGGTCCTTGGCTGGCCGGCCGCGGGGCAAGAATCAAAATCGACGGGCGGATAGTTGGTGAATTCGGCGAGGTCGACCCTTCGGTCTCAGAGAAATTTGAACTCAGCGTCCCGATGCACGGTGGTGAGTTTGACCTCAAGGCTTTGCGAACGGCAATTCCCGACCCGGTCATCTAGGCGGAATAGGGAACTTTTTCTCCACTCGAATTCTCAACATGGGCAGTTGCTTCAAAACTACCATCAGCCTTCTTACGATACCAATATCCGTCGTGATTCTTGACCCATGGTTCATCCGCTTGTGGTTTCGGCAAGGGGACGTTTTCACCGACCTCGGTGGTAGGGGTGAAGTTCCCAGTCAAGGTGGTGGGAGCAGCCTGGCCTGCCTCTGGTGTGCCGAGATGTGGTTGAGAAAGTGCGGCCATCGCCGCCTGATAATCAGAGTCTTCGACATGACTTCGGTCAGCGAGTACGGCCTCGGACTCGCCGTCTCCACCTCGATGATATTCCACCACTCCAGCCGCAGTGGGCACAGCCACAACTGCTTTCTTCCGAAATGGCCATATCGGCGGCATGAAATCGAGTAATGGCCTACAATGTTAAACCTGCCCTAGTGACATTATCGCCATGAACTGGTGAAGCCAACCTTTTTTTCACTAAATCAAATCGAGATGTTATGGTCGATGCCTCACCCAAGGTGATATCCATCGTCGCGCTGTTACTTTTCAGCCCTTTATCCCTTACTATAATCCCCTTCGCAGATGCCGATTCTCGCAACCAGGGGAGTTCTCAAGGTCAAGGTGAGGTGGCGGCCGCAGATATCCTCTTAGTCGGAAATTCATATACTCAAAGCAACAATCTGGCCTCATTGTTAAGCCAGGTCATCTCGGCCAATGAAGGCGCCAATACCTCGGAATTAACCGGTGGTGGAATGCGCCTCGACCAGCATGCCAACCAAATGAATACCGCCGGCGGCCAATGGGATACGACCCTGGATAATAATGACCTGGACTGGGTGATGTTCCAGGACCAGAGTCAGGTGCCGGGATTCCCCCGAACCTCGCAGTACTGGCAGGATAGCCTCGCTGGGCTTGACGATTTGACCGCGCGAGTTGAGCAGATTGGTGGCGAGAGTGTGCTGTTCATGACCTGGGGTTATCGTGAAGGAGATTCCTCGAATACATTGCGATATCCAGATTACAGGACGATGCAACACCATCTGCGCGATGGTTATGTGGACTATCGCGATAATACCAGCAATGCCTTGCGCACGGTTTGGGTCGCCCCGGTCGGACTTGCATATGAGCACATTTACGATGACATCATCGCTTCGGGCGAAAATCCGTTGGCTTCAACTTCATTGTTCTGGAATCTTTACTCTAGTGACGGCGCCCACCCTTCGCTCACCGGGTCGTATTTGACTGCGTGTGTTATGTATGCCACGATATATGGAAACAATACCGTGGGCAACTCGGATGGGGTCAGTATCGATACGGCGACGAAACTATCCCTGCAACAGGCCGCTGATGCCACGGTCTTCAACGAGACTTCTGGCCTTCTTACCTATCCGTGGATGGCGGCAAATTGGAGTGGTCCCGGTGACGGTGGCGTGGCTGAAGAAAGTAATTCGAGTGGTAACGAATCGGGTGATTCAACCGATCTTGAGCCATATCTTTCATTTGGCGCAAACCCGAATTCGTCATTCAGTGTCGTAGCCGGAACCGCGTTCAGACTTACGGTGAACATCAGCAATAATGCTTCCTTCAACGATAATGTCAGCGTGGCATTAACCGGGGCAATCGGGTGGAATCATTACTTCGACTCGCCACTGATTTTCTCGGTTGATTCCAATTCTCTTGAATGGGTCGACTTCACCATTCAAGTGCCGGAGGTGGTCGATGGCTTGCCGCTGGCCGGCCTACAGCATCAGTGGTCGCTGTCGGCCGAGAGTTTTACTTCCAACCATTCCACTTGGTGGAACTTCAGCATCGTGGTCAAACAGCACCATGAAATAATGATCATTGAGAGCGGAGAGAATTTGACTTTGGCGCCCAATAGTAATGACCGGATTGCCATCACCATCCGAAATATCGGAAATATCCCCACCAAAGCCGCGGTCAAGCTTCAGGTTCTACTCAATGGCACCGCAGACGTCAATCATCCAGCCGCTGAGAGGGTTGAGGCTTACGGCTGGACGGTGGCACTATTCAATAATTATCAGATGGATTGGGTCAATGTCGGTGAAGAAATCACCTTTGAAGTCGGACTACTCTCCCCACCGGTGGTCAGCGGTGAGATCACCATCGAGGTGATGGTGAGAAATGTGTGGGGGGTCGAGAGGGCAAAGTCAACCGTGATCAGCGGCGGAATCGAATGGTTGAGAAATGGTTCCATCAGCGCCGAAGATTTCTCCTGTTTTCGAATCGATCCCGGCGAGTCATGCAGTGGTGAGATTGCGGTTGTGAATACCGGTAATTTTGATGACTCATTCGTACTTGAATTGGTCGAAAGTCCAGAATGGGTTCCCAACCCAATTCAATCGAGTGAGGTTTCGGTCCCGCTCGGCGGCACAAGTACTGCTATGACCTATGAATTGGCGATAAAAAGCAGCACGCCAGCATTCTCAACCGGCAAGGTGATCTATCAACTCAGGTTAGAGAATTCACAAACCATCGTCGACACCTTGGAGATAGATATCGAGGTTGCACCGGTGGTCGAATGGGAGATTTTGGAGATAACCCAAGATGCTCAAAATGGACGCCTATCGGTACAGTACGTCATCAGCAATATTGGCAATGGTTTGGATGGAATAACTGTGGTGATGGTAGTCAGCCATGGCCCCGAACAGGGGCTCATACCACCTGAAGAAGCGGAATATGACGGTGAACTGCTCGGATTACATTCTTTTTCGCAGAATAATATCGCGATTGGTGAGAGATATACGTTCAGAGCCTGGACTGACATCCCTGTCGACGAGCCGGAAAACGGCACAATCTGGTTGGATATGACGATGCGAAGTACCCTTGAGCCCGACTTCTCCCTATTCCACAGCGCCAATGCAACTTTTATCGGTCTCCCCTATCAGCCGCGCGCAACAGATGAAGGATTCACCATCGACTGGGAAGAATTACGCTCCTCGGTTGTCAATGCCTGGAACTCCTATGCCTATACGCTGATGGCGGTCACCATCGCCGGCATCAGCATCCATCTGGCCTTGAAACGACGTCTGAAAATGAATCAGCAACAAAGGGAAGAGAAGGAAAAATATGCACAGAGTACAACCCCAGAACAGCCCGAGGGGTGGTTACAACGTTTCGCAGATGGGGGGGAGGATCCGGTTGTCATCCCGCAGAGTCCCGAGGTCAGCAAAGAGGCCTTCGTCGCCGGTTTCAGAAATACAGGAGGGCAACCATCGCCTTCCAGTGAACCGGTGGAAAAGGAATTATTCGGTGCCGCTGCAACCGTCCTTGACCACCACGACGGGGAGCGGATGAGTAGGGTTCTAGAGGATGTTTCAGAGTTGATTGATGAACGCGTGGTGACTCCCCATCCGGCAAATGTAGAGCTTACTGCAATCGATGTCGGCACCGGACGAACCCAAAGGAAAGATCCTAGGGGATTGATGGCCAAATCTGAAAATATCCCCCTCCCGAGTAAGGAAAACCGCACTGAGAAAGACTTGGATGGGGAACTAGACCTGTGAGCGGAATGTGGTTGATAGGGGTTGATGAAGCGGGCCGAGGACCGGTTCTCGGACCCTTGGTTGTAACGGCATTCGCCCTGCCCAAAGACGATGTTTCGCTTCTGGTCGAGGCCGGAGTCAAAGATAGTAAGCAGCTGTCACCAGATAAACGAGAGCAATTATTCAAATGGATCTGCACCACCGCAGCGGAGCGAGGATGGCAATTTAAAATTCACAAGTCCAGCCCTGCTTCAATCGATATTGCGATGGCATTGGAGACCTTGAATGAGCACGAAGTTGCTCTTTTTGCTCACTGTGTGAGTCACCTGGAATGCGGCGAGGAAGGGGGTATACTACAATTGGATGCTTGTGATGTGAATGCTGAACGGTTCGGAAACAAGGTTGGACTGAAACTGAGCTCTTGGCTTGATTCTGGAGAATGGGATATAGATAGCCGTCATGGTGGCGACGATATTTTTCCCGCAGTTGCCACCGCCAGTATTATCGCCAAAGTTGAAAGAGACCGGGCTATTGAAGAGATAGAGCTTGAAATCGGCTTCCCAATAGGCTCCGGATATACCTCTGATAACACCACCCAGCAGGCCATTGCCAAACTTCTCAAGGGTCATAGACCTCATCCCCAATTACGCTGGAGGTGGGTGACTGTGAAGAGAGCATGGAATGAAATGGGCAAGGGTGACGTACCGAACAGAGAATTTGGTGATGGCGAGGAACCGAAACCCTCACAACAAACATTGTGGTGATGAATACCTCGGCGAGGTTCAAGAAGGGATGGCCGGTAGAAGGATACATGGATTGGCACTGCGACGAGGAAACTTCGGCGCTTTTCCGCCATTATTCACTGCAAAATGCGCTTGAATATGATGGTGACGGGAAAGTCGGCTCGGTAATCGGTCGCATCATGGCAGAACGACCCGACCTGCGCCAACACGGCGTGGTGATTTCAGCAATGTTGGCTGCTGAAGTAAAGACCGCGAATGATTTGGCAAAATCCTCCGGGCTCGGCCACCTCCGCTCTATCCTTGAAGCCGAGGCACCGCATCTTCTCGCCAAACGCAGCAAAGAAAGAAGGGAAGGATTGCCGCCATTGCCAAACGCCATTGAAGGTGAGGTGGTACTGCGTTTCGCACCAAACCCGAATGGACCTCTATCTCTCGGCCATGGCCGTGGAGTGGTGATCAATGCCGAATACGCAAAACTGCATGACGGTGAATTGATTCTGCGATTTGATGATACCGATACCAGTAGGAAACCGCCGCTGCCGGAGGCCTACGCCCAGATAGCAGAGGAGGTCGAATGGCTGGCTGGCTTCCCCCCTCATCGCACCATTTTCGCCAGTGACAGAATCGAGACATATTACGAATATGCCGAAGAAATCATCTCCGGAGGTGGTGCTTACGTCTGTAATTGTAGTAGCGATGATTTCAAATTATTCCGCCAACAAAAAACCGAATGCCCTTGCCGTGGTCTCGATGAAAGGGAAAATCTTGCTCGCTGGAAGCAAATGCTGGAACCGGATTCAATCCCCGGCAGCGCGGTGGTACGCATCAAGACTGAAATGGGACTGAAGAATCCGGCCTTGCGAGATTGGCCGGCACTAAGAATCCAAGACACCACGGCACATCCTCATCCTCGGCCTGAAATCGGCAGCAGATTTCGGGTTTGGCCACTGCTTGATTTCCAATCTGCCATCGAAGACCACCTGCAGGGGGTTACGCACATCATCCGCGGCAAAGACTTGATGGATTCAACCCGAAAACAGATGCTGTTGTACGAGAAATATGGCTGGAACTATCCTGAAACGATTTATTGGGGTAGGGTGAAAATCCACGAATTCGGTGGATTCTCGACCTCGGGGATGCGGCGCGCCATCGAGGCCGGTGAATGGAGCGGTTGGGATGACCCGAGGCTGCCGACGATCGCCACCATGCAGCGGCGTGGAATTCAACCCCGGGCTTTACGAAAATTCTGGATTGAACTCGGGCTGACGCAAAAGGATATCGCGGTATCGCTGGCAACGTTGTATTCACACAATCGCAAGATTATTGATAGTACCACACCGCGCTTGTCATTCGTACGCGACCCGGTTGAAATCGAGTTGTCCAGCGCAGACTGTGACTCTCAATCCGAGATAAGCATCGCCTCTCATCCGAGTAGTGATTTAGGGCAGAGAACAATCGAAATCATCTGGAGAGATGATTCCACTGAAGTTATTGTCGAGCGGTCAGACCTGAAGTCCCACGACTCAGGTCTGAGGCTGAAGGAATGGTGCGACATTTCCCCCCCCACCGACGGCCAAAGTTCAATGCTATCTCTCAATGCCCAAGGTGACTATCCGATAATTCATTGGTTACCAACCAATTCGCCATCGGCAATACTACTCAAACCAGAGGGTGATGAACTAGACATCATATCCGGGAATCTGGAGGTGAATACTCATCCAGTGGGGACGATTGTCCAATTGGAGAGGGTAGGTTATGCCAGGATCGAGGCCGATGATGAGGACGGGGGGAAGGTCTTGATTCACCTGCACGATTAATCACCCACCACCGGATTCGTGACGATTATACCGAATCTGGAATCTCAGTATATCCTGTTTGCGCGAGTCATGAATCGAAGGCCACCAGATTCGCCTGTATGCTCGGCCTTTGAAATGTGGGTTGACTTGGGTTTTGATCAATTTTCGCGTTGCCCACTTGACGGCTCGGGCAAAACGCTCATCTGAAAATCTTTGTTCAGTATTGTTGATTCCGGATGCATAAATGCTCTCAACGTAGTTTCATCTTCGTTTGTCGTCATGCTTGAGCACTGAATTCCACCGCCCACGAAAAATTGTGGAGGGTGCGAACGCTCAATCGCTCATCTGCAGTGCTTCACGATAATCATTGGGTGAGAAATAACCGGCAAAGTCACCGGCATCATCGACCGCGAGGATCGCGTGTGGTTTTCGAGCCACTAGTTCAGGCTTCAAATCTTCAAGTTTATCGCTCAGATTGACTTCCATCACATCCACATCCATATGCGACCCACAAGATTCACCGTTCATGTCATCACCAGATGCGAGGGCTTTGAGTAATTGGATGCTGGTCAGGACTCCTTTGGCTTTGGCATCATCGAGTACGACCAATACCCCACGCGGCAGAGCGAGTAACTTATTGGCTGCATCAACCAGTGTCGCATCGAGGGCGATTGTATCGTGTTCATCGGACAATTCCAAGTCGGAGATGCGGACGCCGGTCATCAAGGCTGGGGCGTGGTTGTAGCATATCAATAGTTTCTGCCAGCGTGGACACATTGAAGCGAGGGAACCGCTTGGACATACCATGGCGATTGAGAAATTGCTCACAGGCTCAATCCGCGACCACGTCTCGGAATTCATCCAGACCGAAGATTTGATCCTGGAGACAATACGCGATATGATAAAGGACGAATTGAAGACCTACATACGCGGTCGAATCGATGATGATGCAGAATTAAAAGCAGATATCAAGGAGGTGGTAAAGTACTACTTCAACGCCAAAGCAAGGTCACTATACGCTGAATTGAAGGCTAGTCATGTTGCAGCAAAACTCGGTCTGAGCCTATTACCAGATGATTTGCGCGAAGAGGCATCGGGGGCTCTGGTCTCATTATTCGAGCGTGAATTAGGCGAAGTTCTCGACCGAGTTATCTGATTCGGAAAGCCCTTGTTGTGACGCCACAAGGGCGTCGCCTTCAAATGCGACTTAGGTGAGCGACATTCGAATTGCATGGCTAGGCTATCACCGACCTTGGCGATGTTGGCATTGATTCTGCTCGTATCTGCATTCCCAATGGTCAATTCGGAAAGTACCTCCGAAGAAACGGTGAGGATGTGTTGCTCGGCAGGAGAATATGACCTCCACCTAATCGGCAGGGATTCTACTGCGGGCCTGACTCCGTTCGATGATGAGTTGGGGGAAGAGGAGCGGGTATTAATCGAAAATGCCGTCACCCAATTGGCCGAGATACACAGTTGGGATTATTCTCCGGGATGGGGTGGGTCGTATCCAGATAGCACTTGGCAATTCTCACTTCCATACGAGGTGAATAATGCTGCGGGAATCGAAATAAATGCAACGGTTGTCGTCACCATCGGTTCACGAACGTACGAGGGCTATAGTGGACCCGGAAACACTTACCTCCCCGCCGGCTCTTCGACCATTCTTGAAATTCCCGTCAACGTCGATGCGGGAAATATGGGAGGTACCGATACAGTTTCCGTCAGCCTTCGGGTCCAGACCCTCGTATTCAGCCTACCCGGTACTGATGCAGGGATTGAATTCATCTGGGGTACAGAGGATGATCATGGTTTCATTTCAGTTGAATTACCACTTCTCGACATTAACATGGCACCACCAATTGTAGAAGGTCGCTCGGTATTTCTGCAGATGCAATTCAGTTCAGGATTCGGCACCAAGATAATCGGTTCAACCGAAATCACAGTTATCGCTGGTGGTACGACCATCTCGACCATGCCGGTACTTGAGATTCAAGGGCAGGATATTCTCGCAACTTGGACTTGGTCAGTGGATTCTTCGCTCCCCGATGGCGATTATACCATCAACATCAGCCTGGTTGTGCAAGAAGGTGCGGCGCCATTCCAAGGTGAACTTCTCTGGAACCTCCAATTCGGTGAGAGTGATGGCGGTTCGGGCGGAGTTTATTATCCGAATGAAGAACCGCCGAAAACCGATGGTTCGGGTAGTCGGATGGATCTATTCATCACCGGGGAGTTGAGTGCCGACGGTGGTAGGTTGGTGTTCGCCCGAGAGACAAAACTAACCTTCCATGATTCCGCCGCCCTATGGTTGCGCTGGGGACTGAATAATCTTGGCAATTCCAGTCTCGACAGCGATTCCACCTGGGCTATGTTTGTCGGTGGCGACGTGACCGACGAGATGCGCAATAACCGCCTGATCGATGATGTGGAGATTCGCGAGATGTCACAGCAACTTCAGTCCGGGCGGCTGATGACCTTTCTGGACAGTGGACTTTTTCTAGAGTCCGAGGAATTGCTTGGCGGTAGGTTCTCGGATTTCCAGACCATCGAAGTCCAAGTCGAAAACCATGGCGAAAATCGCATCATGCACTCGCAGATTTCAATCGTCATCAGTACCACTCAGGTGATTGCCGATGACAAGCGATACACCTTGGTGCGTTCTTTCATCAAACCACAGACTCAAACCTACTGGAATGATGTAAGTCTGGAGGTCGAAATCACCAGCAGTGCTGGAACCTCATTTGCCAAGATTTACAAGGATTCATCAGGGGTTGAGTTGAATACCGAGCATAAACGATTGGGCTCATCGGAGTCATTGCGGGCAACGGCAGAGAATATCGACGTGGATTCCTCAATTTCCCTCAGTTTTCAGCCGACGAAAAATCCCCTCTACAGCCCCGGGGTGCTTCTCGGCATAATCGTGGTAGGATTATCGGCGGCATTGCTCATCTCTTGGCGGATGAGTAAAAACAAATCCAGATTGGCGCTTTTCCTCGAGGTACCGCTCGCAATATTAGCGGGATTCGCATATGTTCTGGCCTACCCGATGGAAACACTGGTCATCATCACCGGTGGAACCGGGGGGTTATGGATTGTTACCGCGGCCATCTCTCCCCGCCGTCTCGACAGGATTGGTATACTCGAACTTGATGACCTGCCGGAGGTACCTACCATCGACTGTCCCAAGTGTTCGACCTCTAATCCGATCACCACTTCCAAGCGCCCGACAAGGTTACCTTGTGGTGGCTGTGGTGTAATCCTGAAAATTATTGAATAATCACAGGTGACCGTCCGAAATCAAGGCGTCGAGACGCGCCATGGAATGACCGATTGAATCTTCATTCGGCCAATTTACAACCTCATGATGAAGCATCGAAGCGAGGTCGGACGGCCACGTGCCAGCACTGAGGCGATGCCAACCCAATTCCTCAATCCTCGGAGCTGACTGCCCGGAGGTGCGCACCACCGTCATCATCAATTCTGACAACGCACTTGAGCGCAGGTGGTGGTCCATAGTCGGCCAAGCCTTGCGCAGTCTCTTCAAAGCCCGAGCAGACAAGCCCGGCAACTCATCCTCGGCCACCATCTCGACCTCGGGCAAGGGCAGGATTCGAACGCTTCCCTCATCCTTGAGATGATCACGTAATCTCGTCCATACCGGGTCATAGACTTGGTCCAGGGTGTCTCGTAACCACTGCCCGGCACAGGCCCAACCCCGCAGTCTTCGCACCCTCTGGCCATCGGCAGCCAAAAGGGCTGCCACAGCAGCTGCCTGAGAGGTTGATTCCAATACCCCGGTTCTGGTCTTCATATCGTGGCCCATCACCGAGTCAACCGACACCTCACCGAGGACCAGTACCTGTGAATCGGAATCCCAGGAGGTCTCACAATCTTCACTGATGATGATACAAGAATTACACGATTGGTCTTTCTTATCGGATATCTGACGCCGGTAGGCGAGGCCGGAATCGAGGGCCGCTGCCTCGATGTGAGCCATCCCCAGAATGCCGGTCAAGGTCGGTTCGCATATCAGGGTGAGAGAGGGTGCGCCCGCTAATACCTCAGCGGCACTGAGTATTATCTCGGCAACCGGCGCGAATAGGTCGAGCTTCAGCAATGAGTGCAACCGCAATCCTCCCTTCGACATCGGCGAGGGGGAGGGGATTCATCAAAAATGCGGACATCCACTCTTGAAGGCCGCTATGTATTGAGACGCATATTACGGTCGCCCAGACTTGCTGAGCCGGAAGGTGAACACTGGACTGAAGCGTAGCCGAGTGAAATGCGAAGGAAGGTGCTCACAACAACGGTTGCGACATGAAATGCGCGCGCCAATTTCACTCGTGACGTAATTCCGGGCCACTGCTCACTACTGAATACGGCCTTGAGTTTCGTACTCGTATTCTGGCGTTTTATCCACTTGAGGGCTCGGGCAAGACGCTCATCTAATCGTGATTTTAGCTTATTGCTGAATATTGCTCAAAAAAAACAATTCTCTTCACTTTGCCCTCGCGGCGCCTGTAGCGCGGGACGACATACGTATTGTTCGGTCTCCCTCACTCAACCATCAGGCGAACCTGGTCGCGCTTGTACTTCCAAGCCGCATCGAGTTGCCCCTTGGCTTGATAGTAGTTGGCCAGACGGCGAATCTTTGACTCGATTAGATGTAGTGAACGAGCATTGTGCAGGTCTTTGCGGTTGGTGGTGAGGTGATCAATGATTATTACCGCCTTGCGCATCAAATTCATCATATCCTCGGGATAAACGCTGGGCTTGCCCTTCTCGACGATTACTTGGGCGATACGGCACCCTAGCACAGCACGTGGATTCGGTACCGCATGCTGGTCTCTCAGGATGGTGCCGATCATGGCGCTAGAGTGACCCTTGGCGTGGAGATTCAATACCAACTCTTCAACCTCATCCTTATCGGAATTAGACCACTCGGGTAATTCCTCATTATGCGGCTTTGTAGAGCCTGATTTTCCCCTGCGATGAGTGTACATTCGTGCCATTGGTTCACCTTGAGCGAGCCGCCGACTCGCTCCCCCTTGATAACCGCTTTGCTTGGTGGAATAATAACAAGGTTAAGGAAACCCTCTATTTCGCCGCCGGAAGACGGTGATGAGAACGGGCTAGACGACCGGGGCTATTTGGCCAGGCACCCCCGGGGGCCGAGGCGCGAGCCGAACCGATCAACACACCATCCCGGACCACTAAAAAGTCAGCACCCATCCGTATTGAGGGGTCATAATCGGTGACCATCTGAGCAAAAATATCACCTGACCACGAACCTTCATGGGCAATTTCAACCACCGGTAGAGAATCGTGCTCGTACAATATCGGCAGTGAGGATTTTGTCAATGAGAGCCCGCCACGCTCGGGATTCCACTGTGCCAACTGTACCTCGCCGAGCATTAGTTTATGGCGCGGCGGCCGGCCGACGATCTTCAACCCCTCCATCCAGGAATCATTGCTCATTTGCCGACGCGCGGTTGAACGATATTCAGCCATGAGAATGATGTTTCGCTTATGTGAGCGAAGACCATTTTCCTCACACAATTCATCGACCGCATCACCAAGTCTCTGCAAAGATGCCGGCGCGGTCGCCGAATCACCGCATCTGGTATCTATTATCGGCACCTGAAGTTTCGGGAATTCAATCCCACTATGATTGATCACCGCCAGATAGCCTTGACGGGAGACGAATTTCTCCACCATCGACTCAATCCGCGCCAATTCATCAAAATCCCAATCACCGGTGACCGGCACGTCATAATGACAAGCCGGCCAGATTCGCTCTAGGTCACGTGGCACCAGACCAAGAGGAGCGGTTACCATCACCTGATGAGGATTTGAATTACGGATATGTTCCAAGAAACGTCGGTGCGAGCGAGAGAAGCGATACGGCTTCCTCGCCGAGCAGGGTAGGAGGATGAGAACGGTATTCTGTTCCGGCGGGCAATGATAGTCTTCTTCGATGAATCGTATCCAGTCGAGTACCGCTGGGTCGCTCCGGCTGGCGAAGGTATTGCACTGTAATCCGGTACCTTGAGGAACTACTGTCTCAAGGAATGTATGTTCACTTTCAGCGGTTATTCTGTCATGGTAGCGCAGGTGCTCGACCAAGCGTGGTGAATTGGCGATTCGCTTCTCGACCAGGTCTCTCAGAGTGCCATCGCGCAACGCCCGCCTGATATTTGCCAGTTCCGAGGCCCAATGGCTGGTCATAGAGACCGCATCGGCCACTTCACCCAATGTTTCCTCAGGCATTCTTGGCCCTTCTGGAGTAAGCATCGCACCGAGCGAATGAGCCTGTCGAGAGCGGCACAGGTCGAAAATGTCGACACCCATCCACACCAGCACCGCGGCATTATCTGGGCCACCTAGCCCTGGCGTCCACAGCAATGCCCCGGGGAAGCGTAAGCGGATGGTATGCAATGCCTCGGCGAGGAGGGAGGGTCGGGAGGCGAGTTGCAGGGCATCCGATAACACGAGGACCTGAGGGTTCAAATCGGCGTTCAACAGTTCTGTGTCATGACAGATTCTCTGCCATGAAATCGGTAGTAAGGCTCCATCCCCACCGACTTCGCCAACATCAGCCTCCTCAAGACTAGGGGGCAATACATGGCCGATAGCGCTCTCCCACTTGGGTGCGATCTCGGTAAACGGAGGTGATAGGCACAATTTTGCGGCAAATGTCATAGTGGCTGGAATCGCGTCGTCCTGGGAGCAAGAAAATGGTGCTATTTCCATTGCCACCTCAGGGTCACCCTCAAGGCTTACCATACAGGGTGTGTAGGCAGAAGGGCACTTTCTATCGCCCAATCCCATCAATCTGGCATGACGCCAGCGAGAAACAGTGACCATACCAAGGTATGCATCGCCCATATGATGCCGTCACGGTTCACCTCTTCAATGATTTGAAAACCGATAGGCTCGCCCGAGGAGCCATGGATTCGCCCCCAGCATACACCTCAAGGTGGATTTCGTCCCTGCTGGTCATGCTTTTGCTTTCCTCGACAGCACCCGAGGAAGTCGGTGCCGGAGAGGTTGATGACCCAGGGGATGGCTACTTCTTTTTCGGCCTGGATTTCTTGATGATTGCCCAGCAGACAAATGGCCTGCAGAAAATCACTTTCCTCGAAGGTGAGGTATGGATTGAAGTTCATTGTGGCGTACAATGTGCAGATTTGACCATCAATCTGACCGACTCGAGCGGGGCTTTCATCGAAGGTGTGCAATCTGGCGAGTTCATTACCTTGAGTGGCGGTGTTAGTGCCGGAAATGCTAGCATCAGAGCCTCGACAACCGGCATTCAATTTGCTGAATTACAATCGGTATTGCCGCTCGGCAAGTGGGAAGAAATTGACCATCCGGATTCTATTCCAATGCCGGGAAGTGATGCCAGCTCATTCAATCTCATCGACATCTCCGATTCACGTCACCCATTGGCTCAATCTCAGGCCTGGAGTGGCGACTACCTGTGGTCAGTCGAACCAGATTGGGTAAACGGCAGTATCGCCGGTGCCGGTGATGTCGACATACTACATTTTGCGGCGGAGACGGGAGATGTATTCGAGGTCTGGCTCGAACACAGTAGTCTGGCGCTCGACGTTGTTGCTATCAGTCGTAGTTCACAGACTCTGAACACAGTGGGAGAAATCTCCATCGCCGCCAATACCAGTATTGGAGGGGAGAATTCCAAGATTCTAGTCGGGGCTGGTAACGACGAGGAATTCTGGCTGAAAATCAGTAGCGAAGAAGTTGTTGGCGGATTATATTCACTGCGTATTTCCCGGCACGTCGCCGCCAATGAATATAATGGCAGTTTTGAATTTCCCGAAAGTCAATCATCATCGGTAGATGAACACGCCATCGAAGTGAATTCCGGGTGGGCGGTTGCCCAGGGCTGGTTGAGTGCGGTCGAAGGTGAAGAAGATTGTATTATCCTAGAGTCCCAGCATGGCGGTGATGGTGTGAATGACGTGCAAGAATCTCGCGGATTCATCGCCTTTTCGGCAAATATTTCGACCGATATTTCCTACTATCTCGATAGTTCATGGATTCATATTAGTGAATATTATGAGAATTTCAGCAACCCAAATAATATCTCTATTGCAATTTATTCCCCAACCGGAACCACCGCCCTGAGATATTGCCTCTCGAGCGAGGAAGTAACCTCTTGGGTCGCATCATTCTACACCGTGAATGTCAGTGATAGCCCCGGTCAATTGCCGAGTGGTTCAGAGATGCTGAAAGATGGCTGGCAACGTCTTGAATTAAACGCCACTACTCACGGAGAATTAGTCGCCTCGATTTATGATTCCACCGACCTGTTATGGTTTGAAGTTCTGGGCTGGCCTGAATCAGAATTTCTCATTCGCATTTCAATCGACAACCCCGGAACCGAGGCAATCCGCGTCACTCTACAAGAAATAAATTGGGCCACACGGGCGGTCAGCAAATCGACCAACACCACAATCGAAGGAATGCAGAGTAAAGATTTGACGATGAAGGTTGGGCCGGGAATACATACCGTGAAAGTTGAGCACCTGAGGCTGATACAAGATGGTGGTACGTGGCAATGGGGAGGTGAGCCAAACCTCTCCAGCATCACATATCAAATTTACACCACTGTCGTCCAAACCGAGAAAGGCGAGGAGCCCTGGTTTGAAGCCGATCCAGCGGTTGCCGAAGCATCACAAAAACTTCTCTTGTTCTTCGGGATTTGTCTCGCCCTGCCGTTCGTGTGGGTGGTGCTGAAACAACGTGCCAGCAATAAGGCGGCACAGG
>JAPOGE010000025.1 GCA_028283345.1 Candidatus Poseidoniales archaeon | reverse complement strand
CAGTTATTTACAGTGTATCCTGCATCACTCACCGCGGCGCTCAAGGTCTGGCGCTCTACCTCTCCATCCATATTTGCCTTGGCGGGGCCGTCACCTCCGGCTCTGACATCGCCACCGAATTTGAACAACTCGACCGAATCACCAACTGGAGGAGTCTGACCCTTGAACCGGTCATCGCCTCTCGCAAATCCACCATCAGAGTGCCGATGGAATCTGTGCAGAGGCTTCGACTGACATATGACTACTGCGGGCTGCCGGTGCACAATGGCCAGAACATCGTCGAGTTCCAGGACCGACTGCATCCCTGCTGCTGCCCGATCTGCAAAAGAGAACTCGAAGCCCGCTACAAGCGACTGATGTCACTGCGCGATGGCTGATGATTCAGAACAAAGGCATGCCGATGTGATTATCAAACCTGAAAAATATTGGCAGGAGGTACCCCGATTTCGATGAAGTCATCGAGATTTGAAGTCCATAATTGGTCGTCTTCGCTGATATGGCCAGCAATCAGAGAATCTCTGCTCAATTTGTTCCACGCGGTATCATCGGTGATTTCCGAAGAATACTTGACGGCCATAGTTGAATCCATGCTTTCAATCTCAAATTGATTAGCACTTAACCAGATCCTGAGGTCTCTAACAGAATATCCTTTTTTCCTGAACTGTCTAGCACGTTCAGCGAAAACCACCGTAGGTATGATGACATCATCTCCGGTTTCCGCGAGTAGGTTCACCGCAGTAGGATTCCATAGCACCGACGTATCGAGAATTATTCTCATGGGTCCAGACTCCATTTGGCATCGTCGCCTGGAATCATTTCAGCAGCCTTTATGAGCAAGTGGATGTTCTTTTTCCTCATTAGCATCCGCTCTTGAAGTCTTACCCCTTCTCTAAGAACTTCACTTTCGGTTATTCCTTTTTCTTTGGCAACTCGAGCAAGTGATTCCAGCATTAATTCATTCATTCGCACGCGCTTTGTAGCTGATACTGGCATGTTATTGGCTCAAAGGCGAAGGTATTTCAATTTGTGGCACACATATATGAAAGTGTAGCCACAAATTACCGGATATGTTTCTCCAATCGCACCCCCGCCCTCTCAATTTTCCCTACGGAAGAGGGTGGTTTAGTAATGGGTGGTTGGGGGTGGTGGGGGCGAGAATTAGAGCAGTCCGGTGAAATCGAGCAGGTAGCGCAACAGGCTGAGACTGACTGCGGCGATGAAGACGAAGGTCAGGTATCGCAGTGAGAAATGTTTTATCGCAATTTTCGCCCCGAAGTAAGCCGAACCGACCACAATCAATGGCATGAGCACCGCCATCGGCAGACCGATTTCCTGCATTAGTGAGGGTCCGCTTCGATCGACGAAGAGGTGGGCGATCACTCCGGTGGGAACCATCCAAGATTCGATGATGTAGGAGGTGCCGGCCGAGCGGCGGGAATCGAAATGCAGTAAAGAGCGATTGGTGGTGACAAAAAGTGCACCCCCGCCAATCCCCAGTAGGCCTGAAGAAGCCCCGGCACCAAAACACGCGAATCTGTATTTCATCAGCAATCCACCTTGCGGCTTGGGAATTGTGTATTCCGAATCATCCCTATTCTTATCACTGATTAATTTGCGAATCGCCATGAGGATGACCCAGGTAAGGATCACTGCTGAGATGACTTTTATCGCGATTTCATCGAGGAATAATATCAGTATCGCCGAGAGTACAGTACAAATGATGGTCCCCGGAAGGGCGGTCATTATTCCCTCAGCCCCCCACTCTTTGTCAGCATGACCCCCTTGTTGGTGGGCTAATCGACTTCCCAGTGAAACCATCCATACCAGGATGAGAGAACCGAGTAAGGCGAATTTGATCTCCCAATCCAACAGGTAGAGAAAGATCGGCACATAGAGGACGCCACCGCCGAGGCCAAGTGGACTGAAGATCAACGCCACACAAAGCAATAGCAGTATTGCCAGTAAAGTTACCAGATCCATAGGTTCACCTATCTTTCTCGATGATGAAGTGTTCTGGGCGCGGTGCCAGCGGTCGTTTGAACCACAGCGGACGGCGCTCACCGCGCGGGTGGGTCTCACGATCTTTCGCCCACTGGTTCCACTTGCGGTAATGCGCCATAGACTTCTTCGTGTCGACCTCGACATCACCGTAGAGTTCTCCTTCCCCGGGCTTGGAAAGCCAGACCTTCTGCAACCAGCAGTGCCCCCCGCTAATAGGGTCGGGCTGTACCGCGTGGGTGATATTCTGGTGCACTCCACCATCACGCCACCAGATGCGGTTGGTGTCGGGATCATCGGATTTCCACGGCTCGATACCTCGCACTGTGCGCATCCTCATCTTGCCTTCGCCCATGTCCTCAATCTTAACCTCATTGGTCATGAATCGGTTGCCGCCATCCTGCTTTCTTCGCCAACGGCCGATATGGTGACTGCAACCAACCACTCCCGGTTTGATGCTCTCGGTCACCCAGACCTTGTCGACGAACCAGCCGATTTCGGTCTTTATCTTCAGTAATTCTCCTTCGCTGACACCGAGTTTTGCCGCATCTTTTGGGTGTATCCAAATCGGGTTCTTGTGAGCGATTTCGACCAACCACTTGGCATTGGCACTGCGCGAGTGGATGTGCTGGGGGAGGCGGAAATTCGGTAGTAGGCAGAATTCATCATCACCCTTGAGATTATCTGGGTGCACTTGGCTATTGATGCGATAATGGGGAATTGCGTGCTCGGGATAGCCGAACTCCACCATGGTTTTGGAATAAAACTCCTGTTTTCCGCTCGGGGTTGGCCAGCCCTCTTTCTCGTGCTTGGAATAGGTCGAAGGTTCAATCAGGAAGGCGCCGTACTTGCGCATGTATTCCAGCGCCGTCAATCCTTCTTTCTGTGCCGTCTCACTCAGTCCCGGGACGCGCTCAAAGGTATACTGATAATACTCGTCGATGGTTATTTTCTCGCCTTCGCGATAAGGACTCATGAAGTGCTTGCGGATGCCCATCGTCCCGTCGTCGATACGCCAGGACAACTCATTCCAGAACTCGTCTTCCTCCCACACCTCACCCGGGTTGACCTCGTGGGTGAATTCGACTTCCTTGCCATTACGGCGAGCGTACTCTCGCAGCACCGGTTGCCTGAAAGCGACCCATTTTCCGGCGCTGGTAGCATAGGAATTGATGTCGTGGCGCTCGGAGGCATGACCCATCGGCAATACATAGTCGGCGAAGAATGCGGTTTCATTCCAAGTCGGCGTCAAGGCGATGTGGCACCCCACGGATTTTTCATTCTGTAGCATCTCCATCCAGGCAAAGCCGTCCGGGAAAGTCCAGACCGGGTTGAAGACCCGAGTGAAGTAGACATCCATCTCGCCGCGCCCCTCCTTGATCATATGCGGCAGAATATGACTCATCTCAAAATGCGAGAGGGTGTATTCGGGCGGGAAGTGCAACTCGTTCCAGCCATCCGGTGCCGGTGGCTCATCGAATAATTCAGGCTTGAACTTGGCCCACGAGTTGGGTGCAGTACCACCTTTGGTGCCGATACTTCCGGTCAGGACGTTGAGAAAATGCAGGGCTCTGGAGACCTGCCAGCCGCCGAGGTTACCGATTGCCGCGGCTCGCCAGACGTGCGCCGAGAGAGCCGAGCCGGCCTGGGCGACGATATTGCCGACCTCGATGACCTGTTCGACCGGAATGCGGCATTCCTCGGCGGCGAATTCGGGAGTGTATTCGGCGTATTCCAGTTTCAGTAATTCGATGAAGCGCTCGAAGGTCTGCGGCTCGTCAGGGTGGTCGGCTGAGAGCCAGTCAGCCCAGTTGACCCAATCGTGGAGGAAGTCCCGGTCGTAGGTACCCTGGTCGAGAATCATCTTTGCCCATGCCAGGAAAAGGGCGGTCTCCGAGCCGGGCCAGGTCGGCACCCAGTGGTCAGCCATCGCCGCGGTGTTGGACAGGCGTGGATCGATGACAATCAACTTCGCACCACTCATCATTCCTTCGAGAATCCGTTGTGCGTGGGGATTGAAGTAATGGCCGGTCTCGAGGTGCGAGGAGGTCAGTAAGATGACTTTGGCATTGGCATGGTCGGGGCTGGGGCGGTCGTGCTGGTGCCATATTGCGTAGCCAGTCCTCGCTCCGGCCGAGCAGATATTGGTGTGGCTGTTGTGACCGTCGACCCCCCAGGCCCTGAGCACCCGATTCATGTAACCCTCGTGGCCGGATCGGCCGACATGGTAGACGACACGGTCGACCGCACCGGTCTTCAGAGAGGCGCGAATCTTTGCTGAAATCTCGTCCAGCGCCTCATCCCAGGTAATCCTCTCCCACCCGCCACCACCGCGCTTGCCCTTGCGGCGCATGGGGTAGAGGATACGCTCAGTATCCTGGATCTGGTTAATCGTCGCCGGGCCCTTGGCGCAGTTTCTTCCACGACTTCCCGGATGGTTGGGATTACCTTCGAACTTGGTGACCTGCCCGCTCTCCTTGTCGATATATGCCAACAACCCACAGGCTGATTCACAATTGAAACAGGTGGTCGGCACCAGTGAATAATTGCGCTCAACCCGCTTCGGCCAGGCCTGTGCATCGAGTTCCATGTGGTCTTGCCAATCCTCGTGGTCGGGGAATTTGCGCAAGGGCAAATCCACTGCATCGACCTCTTCACGGTCGAGGTTGGGAATGATGTGCAGAGCTTGGGCGATGCGTTCAATAAATGTCCCAGCCATCATTCATCACCTCAGATAAGCGGCTCCATCTGTGCCTTGCGCAGTCCATCCAGAATGTGTTGGTAACCCTTCCAATAAACCACGCCGAGAATAGTGGTCACCAGCAAGGGAATCGCATACGAGGTCGCCAGCCCCCAATTCTTCATCTCGAGGAGTATGAATGGCAGGCCACCGAAGATGAGCATCTCACCCGTTCCGGTCAGCGCGATTTCCCAGTCACTACGATTTGCCCACATCTCGCGCCCCTTGGCCTGCTTGAACAGCCAACCGGTGTAGGTCGCGGTCATCCACGCCAAAGGTATTGCCGCAAAGGCCAGCCAGATGTGCCATTGGCTTGGTAAACCAAGGAAATATATTGCGAGATGTGCGGTCATGGCGGCACCGAATGCCCCGAGGGTATAGCTGCCGCGCACCAGCCATGAGGACCAGTTCGGCCGCAATATCACATAGATGAAACGCATGGGTTTGTCGAGGTCTTTGACCAATAGCAATCCGGTCAGTCCGAGCAGGGTGATGCTCGCCAGCAGGCCGATTACGATCATTTCGTCGAAGGGGAGAAAACCGGAAATCACCCCCAACATCATAAGGATGTAAAGCCCTGCCGCGGCTGATTTTGTGACCAGATATCCCGCCACCTCCCGGTCCCACAGGATTCCCTTTGAGGGGGCATCGTAGACCCGCTTTGGCTTACCGGCCTCCTGGTCGAGTTTGGCCATCACATCGTGAATTATCGCTCGGTCGCGCGGATTCGCCTCCTTGGCCTTCATCTCCAATGCCAATTGCACCACCATCGATGGTGTGTCGGCGGCGTCGAGACGCTTGTCGGCATATTTGGCGAAATGTCCGACTCCACCGGCTTGGGTGGTCATGACTCCAGAATCACTTCGCTCGGTTGCTCCGGGTTCCAGCATCGCTGAACTTCCCTGAATGTAGTACAGATTCGGCTTTGCCCCCGATTCGGGTTTGCGCACCCGCACTTCCTGCTCAGCGACCAATTTGGCGATATTCGAGTTAGGGTCGTCGAGGTCGCCCGAGATGATTGACTCGGTCGGACAGACAACGACGCAGGCCGGCTCGTAAGCCTGATCGATACGGTGGGCGCAATAGTTGCACTTGGCCGCAGTGCCCTTGTTAGGGTCGATATATATAGCGTCATAAGGGCATGCTTGCATGCACGCCTTACAGCCAATACAGCGCGCATCATCGAAATCGACGATACCATCCTTGCGGGTGAAAAGAGCGTTGGTCGGGCAGATATCGGTACACGGTGCATCTTCACAGTGGTTACAGCGGTGGACGCTGAACTCCCGTGTAGAGTTGGGGTAGGTTCCGCTCTCGATATACTTGACATGGGTACGGTTGACACCGATCGGAACATCGTGCTCGGATTTACACGCTACAGTGCAAGCATGGCAACCAATACAGGTGCGATTGTCGATGACAAAGCCGTAGTTCACCACGTGTTCACCTCAAGGCTCCCGATTTCGTGATGTGGGCAGGCACACATTCAATCTTGCCCAAGTGAACAATGCTCTGCCTCCCTCATATTTATGGGGTGGAGGTAGATGGAAAGAGCAGACGGTTGCGGGCGATTGCTTCAATATGTATATCCCGTTGTGATATCATGGGCAAGTGGTACCACTGGTGGGTGGGCTGGTTGGCTGCGGCTGTGGCAATAGCATGGTTGAGTAATGATTACCTAGCCGTTACTTTCGGCAACGGTTCGGTTTTACACATTCTCGTCGTCGCTGTGGGAGCCATCCTGCTCGGGCTCTCGATTCTCTTCTGCCACGACCGCTTCCAGACCGTCAATCCGATTCAGCGCCGTTTTCCCGTGCTCTATTGGGGGCGCTGGGTAGCGGTTCATCTCGGCCCGCTGCTACGGCAATATTGGTTCGCCAATGACCTCGAGGAGAAACCCTTTGACCGGGTGACGAGGAATTGGATTTACGCCACCTCAAAAGGCGAGAAGAACACCATCGGTTTCGGTAGTCAAGTCGATTATGATGCGGTCGGAACCTATACCGTGATGCCAGCGATGTTCAAGCGCGAAAAGGGCGAACACAAGGGCTATCATCGCCTCATTGGTGCCGCCACAGGGGTTGGGAATCCGATGACCATGAAGCACTTCATCACTATCTCGGCGATGTCTTTTGGTTCACTTTCGGCCAATGCCGTGAGTGCCCTCAACCAAGGTGCTGGCGAGTCTGGAATCCTGCACAATACCGGTGAGGGTGGTTTTGCTCCCTATCACCAGAAGGGTGGTGACGTCATCTTCCAATTGGGTACCGGTAAGTTCGGCTGTCGTGATGATAATGGAGATTTCTCCGATGCCGCCTTCGCCGATATCGCCGCCCATGACAATGTCCGCATGATCGAGTTGAAGTTGATGCAGGGCGCCAAGCCGGGTAAGGGAGGAATCCTGCCCAAGGAGAAGATCACCGCAGAAATTGCAGCTATTCGCAAGGTGCCGATGGGTCAGGACGTGCTCTCTCCACCCCGCCATGCTGAGTTCGATGATCTTGCCGGGATGTTCGATTTTCTCGACCGCCTGCGCGGCATGGCCGACAAGCCGGTCGGCATCAAGATTGTCGCCGGTCATATCGAGGAGATTGAGGCCATCGCCGAGGCGATGGCCGCCGAGCCAACCCGGGGACCAGATTTCATCTCCATCGACGGTGGCGAAGGCGGCACCGGCGCCGCACCACTAGTCTTGGCAAGCCATGCTGGCGTGCCGATGAAACAAGGCTTGGCGATGGTCGACTGGGCGCTACGTAAGTCTGGGGTCAGAGACCGAGTCCATCTATTCGCATCGGGGCAGATTTCGACGCCGATAGATGTCGTGGTGGCAATGGCGCTAGGTGCTGACGGCGTCAACATCGCCCGCGGCTTCATGCTCTCTCTCGGTTGTATCCAAGCCTTGGATTGCAATTCCAATCGCTGCCCGACCGGTATCACTACCCAGGACAAGCGACTTGTGCGTGCCCTAGAGGTGGAGGGGGCGGCCGTCCGGGTGGCGAATTATGTGAAAACCTTGGAGAAGGAGGTCTACATGCTATGCCATTCCTGTGGCTATTCCTCGCCCGACCAATTCACCGCTGACGACATCATGGTCGTCACCTCCCCCGGCCATCTCGATTACCTGTCAGAACTCTACATGGTCTCGGCCTCAGAGGCATCCAAGGAGCGCGCCGCGGCGCAGCGCGCCGGAATGACCGTTGGTGAAATGAAGACGACTGCTTGAGCGTTCGTACCCTCCACCAAGATTCGTGGACATTAGAGTTCAGTGCTCGAGCCTTCAAGTGGGCCTTGAGTGTTCGTACCCTCCACCAAGATTCGTGGACATTAGAGTTCAGTGCTTGAGCATGGCGAGGGCAAAGCGAAGAGGAAACTGCCTGCAGTCCTTCGGCGAAGGCAAGCCTACATGCGTATCCTAGTTGCCTTCGTAGTTGCGCTGACGCAGTGCCTCTATGGCCAGACACGAAATCGCCACCTGCAAGTTGTAACTGGGAACGAACCCCGCCATCGGTAGTCGAACAATCTGGTCGGCCGCGGCCAGCGCCGCTTCACTCACCCCTTCGCGCTCGGCACCGACGACCACCAACACATCGCCGGAAAGGTCGGCCTCCCAGGGCGGAATCGAACCGACATCCTCAGCCACGACGATGCGCACGCGGTGTTTCTTGGCCAGTTCCAAGACCTCCTCAGTGGCGCGGTATATCACCGGCAGGAAACGGTTGGCGCGCATGCTCGAGCCGCGTACCGTGCGTCGCTCAGCATGGTTGATTGTAGTGGCTATTATGACCGCGGCAGCACCCGAAACCTCAGCGGTTCGGATGCAGAAACCCAGGTTGGTGGCATATTCAACGCCATCGAGTAACCAGATGATGCCGCCATTTTCGAATACCTCGTCGATGTCGAGACTGGGATTCCGTCCGACCAGGGCCAAGGCTACCGGGTGTTCATCTTCATCATCACGCCGGGGAATACTCATCCGCCAAACATCGCTCTGACTACCCTCTTCTACCGGGATACCCTGCTCGGTGCAGAGTTGGCGTATACGCTTGAGCTGTTCATCGGAATGGTCCTTCTCCAACAGCACCAGAGTGGCCTCTTCGGCCTCCAGTGCGGCGATGACTGCTGCGATACCGCGTCGTTGTAACATGATTTTGCGACCCCGCCTCCATTCAAGAGCCTGCCGCGGCAGAATCTTACTATATCACCCCTTTATCTGAGTAAATATGCAACGATTGGTGGTGATGCGTCATGCCAAGAGCAGTTGGAAGGACCCGACCTTATCCGACCACCAACGGCCTCTGAATCGGCGAGGGCGAGAGTCGGCCGCAGCAATTGCCGAAGAACTAGCGAGACTGGATTGGTTACCCGCTCGCGTCGCCTCCAGTGATAGTGCCCGCACCAGAGAGACCTGGGGGATAATGGCAGAAATAACGGGCAATGTCTCTGGAGATGTCGAAGTCGAGTGGTTATCGCAGTTGTTTCATGCCGGTGCTGCAACCATGCAGGCGGTGATGGAAGAGCGGGTCAGTGCCTCTGAGGCCGGCGCCGAGGGGGTCGAAGCAGGTGAGGCCGGTGCAGGGGTGTTGATGGTCCTCGGCCATAATCCCGGATGCAGTTACCTTCTGAGTCGTTTGGCCTCGGTTGAGCATAGGTTTCCCACCGCCATGGCCGTCTGTCTCACTAGGGCTCAAGGAGAAGAGATGTGGAAGGTCAAACACCTGATTATTCCCCGTCAAATCATGGCCAGAGAGTGATAGAGCAGAAAAATCCCCCATAGAACAGGTTATCATATCGCAACTTCACGACCGGCTGAGGGGTGGTATGGGAATTCTCATCGCTGTCGAGGGGATGGACGGTAGTGGGAAATCCACACAGGCCGACCTACTGTACCACTGGTTGCGCTCCAAGGGGCTACCGGTGCACCATACCGAATGGAACTCCAGCCCCTCGGTCAAGAAGGCGACCAAGGTTGGTAAGGATACCCGCCGCCTTCTGCCGAGGACCTTTCATCTGATTCATGCCGCCGACTTCGCCGACCGCTGGTCGCGCCAGATTGAGCCGGTCTTGGAAGTCGGTGGAATAGTTATCTGCGACCGTTATATCTTCACCGCGATGGCGCGCGACGGCGCCCGCGGAGTCCCTCGCGAAGTCATCGAAGCCACATACGCCTTTGCGCGCGAACCCGACATCACCCTGTATTTCGACATCCCGGTCGAAGTCGGGCTGGAGAGAATCCTCAAGGGGCGGCCGGAATTGAAGTATTATGAGGCCGGGATGGATATGCAGTGGACCTACGACCCGATTGAGTCATACAAGATTCTGCAGACAAAGATAAAGGAGATCTATGATGTACTGGCCGACGACGGTCGATTGCTGAGAATCGATTCGACCGGGGGGGTGAGTGAAGTCCAGAAACGGGTACGAAAGGTATTGGCTGAGAAACTTGATTTTTCCAACATTGAACCGATTTATCCCGCCGACAGATTGGCTGAGCAATTTCGTGGTTCACGGCTTGAGTGGCTCGATGACATGACCGAGGTGATTGATGACGATGAAGACTAATGGCAAACTGATCGTCATCGAGGGCCCGGATAACGTCGGGAGGACGATGCATAGCGAATTATTGTCGCAGAGGCTTGAGGCCAATGGGGTTGCAACCGCGCAGATCGGATTATTGCGCAGTCCGCTGCTGAAAGAAATGATGCACGACGGATCGACTGAAATCCATTTTCTTAACCCCAGAACCAGATCTTTGCTCTACGCCACCGATTTATTCGACCAGATTCTTCATCAGGTGAATCCGCTGTTAGAAGCCGGCTTCGTCGTCATCGCCGACCGATATACCATGACCCCCAAGGTCAGAGAGATGGTCAGAGGCGGAGATATTGAATGGATTTCCAGCCTGTACAATGGGGTGCCCGAGCCGGATATCACGGTTATTCTCGACGCCGGGCCCAAGCGTCAGTTGGGACGCCTACTATATTCGGAAGCCTTGGATAAATTGAATTATTTTGAGGCCGGATTGGACTTAGGCGATGAATCATCGATTACCCGTTCGTACCTCAAGTATCAACGAACCATGCGCAGGGCCTTTGCCGAAGAAGCCAAAGAGCATGGGTACCCGATAGTCTCGACCAAGAAGGAGGTCAAGGATGTTCACGAAAAGATCTGGCAATGTATTTTCCCCGCGATCGAGGAATTGATTATCCAATCAGACAACTGAATCGGCTCCACTGCTTGCGCATTTCCATGGGTGGTCTCAGAGTCTCAGACCTCAAGGGGTGTGGTCTTGCGAGCGTAGCCGGGAGAGCGGAACCTCGATGCTTGGAATCTTGAATGCGACCTCGTGCTTACTGGTTTTCGCCGCAAATAAACGATCCGCCAAAGCCGTCTCGACGACTTCCTCCTTGGTGATGGAATCCTTGCCGCAATCCGGCCACACCGCTACTGTGATGCGCTCATCTCGCAGGTAGTCGACGGCAACAACCGGGAGGATATCCAGAGATAGGATTCTGGCCGCCGCCCATTTGTGGTGTCCGTCGAGAATGGTCTTGCTGACCGCATCGACAAGTATTGGTTTGTGGAAGAAGCCATTGGCTTGAATCTTCTCAACCATTTCGCCCAACCGGAATCGGTGCGTATCTTCGTGTGGCCGCAGAGCATCGATTTCCCAATAATCTATCGGCATGAATATTGCAGGGTTCACGTTGTATGTAATGCTATTCCGCAGAAAAAAACTCACCTGAATGGCAAATATTCCAAGTCTAATTCACTGATTTATCTGCAAACTCAAAGCCTCGGTAAAGACACGAGAACTGGGACGGTGTGACGGTTCAACCTCAATTGTGCAGACGGGCAGGCTTATCAAGGGTGCGTCGGTCGCCGGGATACTTCTAGAAGGTGAGACTATGGTTCGTGGCTTGTATCAACATGTTCGAGAGACATGGAAGCGCCCGAAAGAGAACCTCCCCCAGCAGTACCGTCGTAACCGCATGGCGGAGTGGAGGAGAGATCAGGTATTCACTCGAGTCGAGCGCCCGACCCGCTTGGATGCGGCTCGCCGATTGGGTTACAAGGCCAAGCAGGGAATCGTCATCGTCCGTACTCGGGTTCGCCGTGGTGGTCTGCGCAAGAGCAAGGTGCACATGAAGCGCAAGCCGAGCAAGGCTGGTATCCGCAAAATCACCATGAGTAAGAGTATCCAGAGAATCGCCGAAGAGCGAGTCGCTCGGCACTACCCTAACATGGAGGTTCTCAACTCCTACTGGGTTGGCCAAGATGGCAAACAGAAGTTCTACGAGGTGATTCTCATCGACCCTTCGCATCCGGTAATCATCGCCGACAAGGACCTCGGCTGGGTTTCTAGAGCAGAGGGTCGTGGTTCTCACCGTGGCCGTGTATACCGCGGCAAGACCAGCGCCGGAAAGCGTGGTCGAGGACTTCACAAGAAGGGTAAGGGTGCGGAGAAGTTGCGCCCGAGTCTGGCCGCTCGTGGAAATATCGGCAAGTGATGAGCCACTCCCCTTGATTCTCGCCTTATAGAGCGAATGTTCATGGGCAAAGAGCCGATGGTATGTCTGTGCCCGAGCGATTGATGACCGCTTTGCGAGGTCGAGCCGTCTTTCTTCCCGATGGCCGCCGCCTCGGTCTGGTTCACGACGCGGTGGTGGATTTCGATGGCTGGACCTGTAGCCACCTGTTTGTACGCGACACCAGCCCGGAACTGGTCGAAGGGGCAATTCACATCGCCATTCCTTGGCGCTGGGTGAGAGCTGTGAATGAAATCGTGTTGTTACGCTGGTTTCCACCTACCCCCCTACCACGTGAACCGCGCCCCTGAGGTCATAGCATGCGGATGGAACTCCATATTCTCGGCACCTCAAGTTCCCGTCCGGCGCACGGGCGAGAGGTCAGCGGTAGTGTGGTGATATGTAACGGCAAGACGATTATGGTCGATTGCGGCGAGGGGATGCAATCTCGACTGCTGGCTCATTCCAGTATTTTGAAAGCGAATAATTGGCAACATCGAATCGCCCATACCCGAATCGATGCGATGCTCTTCACCCACGGTCATCTCGACCATACCTGGGGGGCGATGCCGATGTTACAGAGCATGGCTCTGGATGACCGGAGGCGGGAGTTGACCATCGCCGCGCCGATCCATGAGGATGCATATTCAGCGCTGCTCGAGGACGGCTATGGTGCCCAGATGCCTGATACTGTCGCCGGTGTTGATATGATTCAGCAATTACGGATGTGGTGGAAACTGTGGATAGAGAAGATTGAACAGGCTATTTTTCCAATCGAATGGTACGTCGTGAGTTGGCTTGAGGGCAAGGAATCATGGCTTGAATTAAAGCCGCAAGAAAATCGCGTCATCGAGTTGGATTCAAGCCCGCAGATTTTCTCTGGGATTGACATTTCACCCCATCCCACAACTCATTCGGTGCCCAGTTGTGCGTGGCGAATCGGCCAAGCCGACCGTCCGGGGAGATTCGATGGACAGAGGGCCGGTGAATTGGGATTGAGTAATCAAGAAATAGCCCAATTGGCGGGTGGGAGAGACCTGGAAAAGGACGGTCAGACCTTATTGTCCGAGCAATTCCGCGGTGACGACCGCAGTGGTCTCAGTCTGCTCATCTCCGGAGATACCGGGGCACTGGCCCCTGGACTGGTCGCGCTGTCCGCTGACAAACCGCTGAATCTGATGGTTCACGAAGCGACCTATGTCGATGAGCAGGAAGGAAAAGCTCGCGACTATCTGCATTCGACCGCCCGCGATGCTGGCACCGCGGCAACCACCGCCGATGCCGCCCATCTCGTATTGACGCATTATTCCAGCCGCCTGTCCGAGAGTGAAACCTCGCTCGAGCAGGCACGTCAGGTACACCGGGCGGTCTGCTGCGCCGAAGACGGAGATATCTTCACCATCAGCGAAGGTGGGGAAGTACAACTCTTTCGCCACCAACAAGGTGAATTGAATGAGATACCAGCACCTTTTGCCGATTAACAACAATGGGTTTCGTTGAAGTGCAGTAGTGCCTACCCGCAGATATGGCTCGGCGTCGACAACTACTCGGTCTGGTGTTGTGTATCGCCCTGATATCACCGGTCGTATTATCCTTATTCGCCGCCGCTGAATCTGCAAGAGAAGCGGTATTGTGCAATACCATGACGTGGAATGGCACCTTGCAGACCTTTACCTTACGTGACGATGAATGCTTCGATTTTGACCTTGGCGAAATCGAGCCTGCGACCATCTTAGCATTCGAAATCACGATTTCCGGTGATGCGATAGATATCCTGTTCTTCGACGATAACGGCGCCCAGACTTACCTGCTGGGGCAGAATTATCATCTCGCCCTGCAAATCGAGCCGACCTTTGAAGAGTGGTCTGATTCACTGTCATTTCACTGGTCGACGGCGAATTCCCTGGCGCCTAAGTCATGGCATATGATACTCGACAATGCCGCCCATTCGGGCGATGAGGGGCTGGGAGACCAAGGTGGAAATAATTGCGATATCAGCATAAACATCACTACCATCGAGAGAGATTACTACGAAGTCTATCACGACATGGATATTCTCGCCCCCGGCTCGCACCTACAGATTGCCGGTGGGGATGAACTGACCTTGGATGCCGGCTCATCGATTACGATTACCGCATGGCCACTCGAAGGTGAACCCGACCTCTACCTGATGACCGATGCGCAGCGCTCGAACTACTTGCTCGGTGCCTCGGCGGACACCCATATTCCAGCCGCTTCGCTGACGCAGATAAATAGCCAACAATCCCTCACTTGGATGGTGCCCGAGGAATACGACGGCGTGACCTTGTACCTGATGCTCGATAATGAAGCGGTACCGAGTGGTGGCGGCGGTGGTTCGGCGACCGCCAGGGTCAGCGTATCGGTCATCGTCAATCCGATTCTTTCCCCAGTGATTGGGGATAATATGGTATTCGCGGTGGCGGAATTGGGTGATAGCATCACTTTCGACGCCAGTGATACCCCGAATCGGCGCGGCCAGATAGACAAATTGGAATGGGATTTGTATACTGCCGTAGATAGCGATAACGACGGTGATTTCACCAATGATGTCGATGTCACCGGGTGGACTGCGGTGGCCAGTTACATGACTCCTGGCCTGCATACCATATCCCTGAAGGTAACCTCGCCGCGTGGCGAGGTGGCATATGCCTCACATCAGGTTACGGTGAATGATACTGTGGCGCCGGAAATTTCGATGTCGCACAATGGCGTCACCGATTCCGATGGCCACGCGGTCATCTACCACGACCAGACCATCACCCTCTCGGTGACCGCCAGCGATGAGCATATCGTCGCCAGCACCCGCTGGATTCTAGATGGCAATCTGGTCTCCAACGATTCAACCTTCCAGCGCTCGTGGAGCGAGCCGGGGTTGCATGAGGTGATCATCACCGTTTCCGATGCCAGCGGAAACTCGGCAAGCGATAATATCACCGTCGAGGTTATCGATGGCACCATACCGGTCATCGACCGATCGGCATGCAGTGTGCCGGTAACCGTAGTCGCCGGGACTGCAGTCACTTTAATCGGCGCGGCGAGCGATTCCTGGGACGATGACGAAACCTTGCGCTATTATTGGGACTTGGACCCGTTATTCGATAGCGATGGCGACGGCGACATGCGGAATGATGCTGATTTATCGGGTTTGAGCACTGGTCATGTATTCGCCTCGGCCGGCGAGCATTCCATCGTCTTGAACGTGCGGGATTCAGCGGGTAATACCGATAAAATGACCTTTACGATTCAAGTCGAATCTGCACCTGATGAGGGGGGATTTTTCGGGATAGTAGTGGTAATCGTGATATTGGTACTTGTCACGATAATCGTCGGTACGGTTGGATTCCATAAGGTGCAGGAACGGGTAGCGATGCAGATGCTGATGGATAAGGGGATGACCGAGCAAGAAGCAGAGCAGCGATTGATATCCATCAAGTCACGTCAGCGGATGTCGATATTTGCAAATGCAGCGAGTCGCGCCGGACTTGATTCCGAGGCACCGAAGACGGCCGCACAAATCGAGTTCGAACACAAACAGACGCTGTCGCAACAACTCTACGGCTCGACTGCGACACAGGACTCGAATCTGGCCTTCCAAGCCCACCGAGGTCGCGATGGTGCCGAAGCCGAAATCGCCGCTCTGGCGGGAATCGCTCCGGTGCGACAGCAAGTCGGTGGTGGGCGCGAATTATCCGAGGATGAATTCGCTCTGATGGCGGGCTTGGGAGTCGATGTTCCCGGCCACGCACAATCCAAAACCTCCTCCTCGGTGGCTCCGACAGGGATTGCAGAAGACGAGGATATTGCATTCCTGCGCAGCCTTGAATCACAAACCGACGCGGCACCGTCCAGCGAGCGAAAATCTGCGGCGGTTTCCGGCGGCATTGAGATTCCAGCCTCAGCCCGCCATAGCACCCAACCAGTAGCTGAGCAGGTGGCACAACCGGCTTCGCCGGTCGCTGAGCCGGTGACCGACCCAGCCACCGACCCAGCCGCCGATACGGTTGTTGAGGTTGTGCCCGAATCGAGCCAAGTCAAAGCCGAATGCACCTCGTGCGGCCAAGCGATGGCTTTCGCCTTCCCCTCGGGGGTCGAACAGGTGAGTATCGAATGCCCTTCCTGCGGTGTTGAGCAGAGGGTTGGCCGCTGAAGTGTGACGAATTGAAATCGGTAATTTCCGCGCTCGGATGACCCAATGTGCTTTATTGGAGTTTGTACCCCTGAGGGCTGCATGGGTAGATATCTCGGGTCATCAAAGATTTCACAAGACGCCACTTCTGAGCCGTCATCGAGCCAATCCGTACGCCTGGTATACGCTGGTTTCCTACCGGTAAAACCTCGTCCGATTCGACTTGGTCTCCTCCTTACCTTGCTCCTGATGGCGCCTTTGGCTTCACCACTGGCCGGGGCGGATTCTCTCAAGGTGGCGACCTCGGATTTCGGGGTATTGGGTTTACTCCACGAGGTTCTTTCACAGCGCGGCAATGCCGCCGATGGTCCAGAGGCGACATTATTGGCAACCGGTGCCTTGACAGGTGTCGAATCGAGTCTACGCGTGAGTACTGCTACCGACCCTATTAGCCAGGTGAATACCCAATTAACCAAGGTCGAATTACGCGACTCCGCCGCGCCTGAAGCCGACCATCCTCGTCCCTACGAGCTGCTTCTCGACCCCGAGACCCAACCCCCCGGGTTTCCTGCAAATCTGGTTGATACGATGTTTGGGATTGAGAATTGGGATCCCTTGGGTGGTGGCGACCTATTGGCAATTGGTATCAATACCTATGTGATTTATGTTAACTTCACCAGCCGTAACAACGGCCCACAATATGAGAATTGGACCGTCGGGACATTTACTGGGAACTTGCTGTCATTCACCGATTTCCAGCCGTTTGAAAATAGGATTGACCTAGATGGCGATGGCAGGGATGACATATGGGTAGGACTCACCATTGTCGGACTGTTGGAGCAAGGCACCGGCTGGGACCTTGAATACAATTCAAATCCCCTGGTTCCCGATGCCCTGTGGATAAGGCCAACCTTCCAATTCAGGGTGCGGATGCTCAACTATAGCGAACAATCCTCGATGTGGAATGCCCTCGAATCTCTTGAGGTCACGATGATGAAGGGCTTTGCCTACAATACCGACCTAGGTGAAGACGGCGATGCCTACGCCTTCGTCATCGATTCACACTTCACCCAGCCGCCGTACGATTTCCGCATGAGCATCGGGATTGAGAGAATGGAGTTCGATATGGTTGCATTGGGAACTTCTACGGCAATCAGTCTGGCATCAGCGCTGTTGGGGGGACTTGGGGTTATCAACAGTTCAGGATTGACGATTACTTCGGTGACCGCTCCCTATACTGTATTGATTTCAAACCCTAATGAGCCCGGCGATACCCGACAAACCGAATGCGATGACGGCTGGTACGACCCGGATACCGGATATTCTGCCCCACCGCGCCAGCATCGTTGCCGATTGGGGGTGGGTGTGGGCTATATCCACTACGATGTTCCCAATAGTGAAGGTGGTCGAGAGGTATTGGAAGTCGCATATATCGACGCATCATTCCATCCGATTGCCGATTCGGTGTTATTACCATCCGAGGCCGAAATAACCTTGCGAAATGACAATCTTGGCGAAGATAGTCTGGACACAATCGAATACTATGCTGACCGCCGCGCCGACGCCTTCATTCACTATTATGAAGACCGCTCAAACTTCCCCGAAGGTGATGCGGAATATGGCAATGTCACCGACGCCCGCCTCCATCTCAAGGGCTTACCCAGTGGGTCGATGTCACAGGATGAGATCAATGCGCTTTTCACGATGCTGGGGGCCGCTCCCGGCTCGAGCGACCTACCGGGAAAAGTTCCTGCCGAGAGGTTGTCGATGATGATTGGAATCAAGAATTTCAGCCGCGATAATGATGACAATGTCGACGACCCGACCTTGCCAGTTAATCCGGCTCACCCCCCAAATAGCATGATTGTCATCGCCCTCTCCGAAGAGATAGAGCGGCTCGAGTTAATCGCCAGTGTGCGTCGTTACGGCTCGGATATAGACCGCAGTATGACCACCATCATCATCACCGATATGCCTAAGGTTTTGGTGATATCGGGATCGTTTGAACTTCCCGCAGGGGGGGGAATCAGGGTATTGTACGACGACCCAAGTCTCGATTTATTTTCGCAGTTCTTCGACAATATTCTGCTGAATCTGGTCGAGATCGTCCTCGACATCGGTGGTATCGTCCAGGGTTTGCCAATGGCGATAGTCTCGACCGCTGGTGAGAGTGGTGGCGAGGTGGAGTTGGAATCTTTCAATCAATTGTTATTCACTTCATCCGCCGGTCTGCGGCAAGTGGAGTCTATTGGTATGCTGAATCTTGAATTAGGCTCAAGTGATTTCCCCTATATGGCCTCGGGGGACCATATCTTATTGGGCTATGATGAGGATCTCGATCCGGTTCCGGGCCGGGTCGCTCTGGAATCCCCATTGGTTCCGGTTTCAATTAGTATGAAGGTGTCCAATATCTCTAATTTGAAGCACCGTTATGACCCGGTCGAAGATGTCCGTGAAATCAACTTCAACGGCACCGGCACGGCGCCGCTGGATATCGCCTTCATCTCCTATGCGAATTCCTCGCTGAATAACAGCAATCATCAATTTGCCCATATATCCGAGCGGCCGACCTCGCTGAGCATCATCCAGACCTCCGAGAATATCCTCTATTCAGCCGATGGCCCGATTGGAACGATAACCTATGCCGCCTACGCCGACCAGCAGTCGAATGCCATCCGCCTGGAAGGCCTACCATCAAGTTTTGAGATTCTTGTCGGCGATACCTTGGGATATATCGCTTCCGAGCCGATAGAATCGGTGACGGTACAGATTTCCAATTCCTCTTCTTCCAAGACCATGAATGGTGATCATTTCTACTTCTGGCAGAATGAGCATACCGGCGAGGCCGACCTCTCGGCGCGACTTTCCAACATCACCAGCATCATTCGCCGTTCACCGGAAGAGCCCGGGTCATCAGGAGCGCTCGGAAATGGTCACATAACGGTGAATCGCTCATCTTCTGAGCCATTCAATGTGATTCTGCGTGACGATACCCCGCACCTCGACCCTCATCTGGGATTGAATGCCACCATCTTGATCAAGCCGCTACCCTCGAAGCTGTCGTTCGACTATCCCAGTGATGTCGATTCCAGCGGGGTTACGGTTCCCACCTTTGGTGAGGATGAGGGAATCAATGCCCTGGCGTTCTTCCTTGGTGATATGGTGGGATTCGGGGCGACGGTATCCGATCTGGTCTCCAGCATCACTCGTGATCTCGGCGGTGGTGATGCCGAGGGTGATGTTGCCCTCGGCCTTGATTTGAATGCCGACTCATCATTCACCTTCATCGCCGATATGGAGAAGGGCGATGCGGTCGATGTTTCGCCTGATTGGATGTACGGTGCGGCGATAAATATCGTTGACCGCACCCTGCTCACCTTCAATTATAGTGCGATGCCGTGGCTGACCAATGCCTCTCAAGTATCGCTACAAACAATTCTTGCCGATGGAATAATCAGCGCCGATGAGGTCGAAACATTCACCCTCATCACCGCGGCCAATGTTCTGCAAGCACACGAATTGGCGCTGGCGATGGCCGATGGCCATATCGGTGATGCAGAAAGGCAGGATTTGGATGAGTCACGCTTGCAACAAGACGGCATCACGTTACAGAATCGTCGCTCTTGGCACCTACGAACGTGGATGCCAGACCTGCCTCCGGTAATCAATAATCTTGGCTACCAATATAGTGAACCGGAAGGCATTCCGACCTGGGAATTCCAACTCGACCTCGAGGATTGGACGCCCTCTCGCAGTGGTATGAGATTTGAGTTGAATGGGGTTGGCGACCGAGATATCTCGCTGGAGATATCGGGATTGGACAACACTTTTTCGCGCCATGCCACGGTGCGTGCCCAATTCACCTCCGATACCTCGTTCACCGTTCCTCGGGCGGGTATCGACATGCATTATGATATCGGCGAACCCTTGGATTATATCCATGCGGTAATGATTGACCGAGTCAATCAGCAAAGATTTGAGATACTGTTGAAAGGAGTGCCTCGCTCAGCTAATCTTGCGGCGACAATCGGTGACGTCCTCCTGCTCGATTTCAGCGTTCCCGAGCAATGGCGTAATGGCAGTCATTCGGCCGAAGCGGTGATGATTCAGATGATGCGTTACGTCGATGAGCAGTGGTGGCCGGCGACCGCTTTCATGCGTGATTTACCTGGTGAGATGCACCTCGCGGCGCAACCTTCAACTCGCTTCGATATTACCGAGCAGACCGCATTCCAAGGATTGTATACCTTGGATTACTCGAGCAATACCGATTCTATGGATCTGTATCTCGAGGCCGCGGGACGGGCGATTGATTCTCGCTCTGATATCCTGCTGATCGCCGAGAACATGCCTCGGGTGACGCAGATATCGACCACCGATGATTGGGGTGCGAGAATCGTCTCTTCGGGAACCGGTATCGAGCGTCTGTACATCCGTCAATCAAATATTCCGGTGATGCCCGGAGTTCATGTAAAGCAGATTGAGATTGCGGGGGAGAATCTGCAGTCGGCAACGATTCATGTTTACGGTCCACAACTCTACCAGATGGTCGTCATCGACGACATTACCGGTGGGCGGATTCTAGTGACTGCCCGAGCCGAAGTGCAACTGGGCGGTATCACTTGGGATGCGCGCGGAGTCTTAATCGATGCTCAAGCCACAGGATTCGTACCTTCGGGCTCTTCATTCGGGGTAAACGGCATAGCCTCCGATCTTTCTATGCTCAACTCCCTGACCGGTGGCCGCGCCGAAACCACTCACATTATCGTAGTCGAGCCATTTTCCTCGGCCATACTGACTATTTTTGCGACGGTGGTGAACTGATGTCAGGGAAAGACCGACCGCTATCGACCACCACCGATTATGATGAAATCGACGTCGAGGTTGAAGGTTTCAGCCGCGAGGAAGTTGAAACCGCAGAAGAGTATGCCGAGAAGATTCTCGAATTTGGTGAGCAGGTCACGGTCGGCCGGGTTCTGCTGGCGAGTTTCGCGGTCCTGATGATTTTCCTCTCGGGAGTCGCTGGGTGGTACTGGGTGATTCCGCGCGATGCAATCGATGTCGAAACTAATTATTTACAAGCCGGCGGCGGTCATGTAGTTCTGGTTCAGGTCGACAATTCAGGCACGAGGGCGGCAAGCGATGTTTCGGTGCAGATAAGATTCAAGGATTTGTCCGGTCAATTGATCGCATCGACCTCGTGGCAAGGCGCCAGCCTGCCGGCTCATTCCAGTGTGGCAGGAGATGATTTGGAATTGATAATTCAAGGTTATACCACTTGGGCTCAATACGAATTGACGGTGTCGGTGGATTGGGTCGACGGCAACGGTGCCGCCCATAGCGTCAACTTTGAACACCGCGTCGGAAACTACACTTCCGAATGGTATTATGATAGCGCTCCACGCCATTATTGGTTGATGTAAGGTTGGGCAATAGGGGGTAATCGATAAAATGGGACTACGACCCGACCTTGAATAGGGGGTGCAGTGATGAGGTCTAAAATCTGCTTGATTCCGTTAATGATACCCCTCCTCCTCTCAAGTATGTCCCCTTTGGTTTCCACCTTTAACGAGGGGTTGTCCGGCGACGGAACGGTTGGTGGTGAACTTGAAGGCGGGGAGTTTGGCCCGAGCGGATTAGGCGACGACTGGCGTAGTTTCACCATCGATGAGAATCGAATTCTCTCTGCGGTCGGAAGTGAAGGGGAGAGATTCATTCCCACCGGCAGGGCGACACTGGCAATCTCAAGATTGGGTGTACATGGGGTGAATGGCACCTTGCTCGGGCAAGAGTTACCGAACTATGCGCTTCAGCCGCGTCCTGATTTATCGTTATTGATCATCGACGGTGATGTAGAATTGTCCGTTGCTCGCAATTCCCTGGCGATGATTGAAGGGCTGGTGGTACGTGAATACATCTCCCCCAGCGGGCTGGTGATTCAGGGCACACCGATGGCGCTCATGCAAGCGGGGATATTGCCAGAGGTGAGAGCGAGTTTGGAAGTGCCACTGGCAATGTTGGCCTCCGAGAAGATTCTTTCGGGCTGGGTCGAAGATTCGAGTGGAGTCTCACTTCAAGGTATGGAAGTGCGAATCGAAGGGTGGCGAGACGATGTTCAATCGACGGTTCCCGATTCATGGTTACTGGTCGATGACTTCGGCAGGGAATTGCGCGGTGATGTTGGTGGCGTGGCCGATGCTTGGCTCGATGATGCGCGCCAATACGATGACGGGCGATGGGAAGGTAGGCTCTCCGGGGAAAACCTGGCCGAGGTGCTCGGTGAACCCGCGCTCGGATGGTTACGCCCGGTTCCGACCATCGGATTCGACAACGACCGTTCACGCGACCATATGGAGATCAATACTTTCCAAACGGGCAATCCACATTTCACCACACCTCTGGATGGCTCTGGAGAAATCGTCGCAGTGGCCGACACCGGAATCGACCACGACCACGGAGACTTCGGTAGTAGAATCGATGCCAGGGTTGACATGGTCGGTGATGGCTCGACCGCAGATACCGATTCCGGGCATGGCACCCATGTCGCCTGTACCATCGTCGGTGATGGTACCCGCGGCGGTTACAAGGGAGTGGCGAGCGGAGCCAATCTATACTTCCAGGCGATGGAACAGGACTCGACTGGAAACATGTATTCTGCCAGCATCAATTATCTCGTGAACACCGCCTATGACAATGGGGCGCGAACCCATAGTAATTCCTGGGGCAGCAAGGATGCCAGTGTCAATGGTCAGTATACCTCGGATTCCGAAGATGTCGATGATCGCGCTAATTATTACGACCGCTACTATGACGGCCGTCAAGGGATGTCAATCATCTTCGCCGCTGGTAATGATGGTCCCGACCCCGGCTCTATCGGCCCCCCTTCGACGGCCAAGAACTCCTTGACCGTGGGTATGCACCAAAGTCGTTACAGCGGCTCTCCAGATACGGTGATGTCGGGTTCAGGGCGCGGTCCGACAGATGACGGGCGCATCAAGCCCGATATCCTCGCTCCAGGCGGATACATCCGCTCGTGCCGAGCTCAAGAGGCTCAGGATACCTCGGGTTCGTCGTGGACCAATCAGTGGTACATGGAATATACCGGCACCTCGATGGCCACCCCGAATGCCGCCGGAGCAGCGGTCTTGGTGCGAGAGTATCTGACCGAGATCGCCCTTCGCCCCAGCCCGCAGGGAGCGCTGGTGAAGGCCCTCCTGGTCTTGGGTGCTGAAGATATCGGTAGCCGGAATATCCCCAATAATAACGAAGGCTGGGGGCGAATCAACCTGAAAAATTCTCTCGCCCCCTCTGGAGATAGGGGCATCTGGGTCGACGACCGTTCGGTGATGTCTAACTCGGGTTCGGTGAAAACCTATACTTTTGAGGTCGAGCAAGGCAGTTTTTCCTTCAAAGCGGTATTGACCTGGTCGGATGAACGCGGCTCGAGACTCAGCAGTAGTCAACTGGTAAACGATCTCGACCTTGAGGTCGAGGATCCGGATGGTACCGTATATCTGGGAAATGTATTCGCTTCCGGGCGCAGTCAGGTCGGTGGCACTAGGGATACCGTCAACAATCTTGAGGTGGTGCTGATCGATGTCGCCTCCGTCGGGACCTGGACCGTACGGGTAAAGGATGCCAGTCATGGCGGCTGGCGCTCGCAACCTTTCGCTATAGCCATCTCCGGCAACGGCGTCAACGACCTGCGCCCCGACCCGACCCCGGTCGCCGCATCGATCACCACAGCAACCCCAATCCCACAGGTGGGTGAGAGCGTATTGCTGTCGGTGCAGATAGAAAATCTCGGCCACGTCGCGGCCGAGGATGTTTTAGT
>JAPOGE010000024.1 GCA_028283345.1 Candidatus Poseidoniales archaeon | reverse complement strand
GCTCACCGCCCTGGAAGCGGTCGGTATGCGTGACTGGGCCGACCACAGGCCGATGGAACTCTCGGGTGGCCAGCAACAGCGGGTCAGCATCACCCGTGCATTCGTCCATGAACCGGCCTTTATTTTCGCTGACGAACCGACCGGGAACCTCGATTCGGTCACCAGTCTAGAGGTTATGGACCTGCTGTTCAAATTCAATCAGGACCACGGCACCACTCTGCTGGTCGTGACCCACGATGCAGAAATTGCTCGGCGCTTCGACCGAGTTCTGCAGATGCGGGACGGCATGATCATCAGTGACATCTCCAAAACGGGCGAAGAGGAGAAGTCTCTCGTACCCACCAAGGAAAATCCCCTCGAACCAGATGATGAAGATTCCCCCTCACCCGCCGAGGAAACCTCCCCCTCACCCACCGAGGAAACCTCCCCCTCCCCCGCCGAGGAAACCCCGAATTGGCCGAGGGTGAGCAGTCCGGGGTTGTGCCGGTCTCTGGAGATTCGGGCGAAGAGGAATAGGCTGAGAGAGTGAGTGAAGAGAGTTGAGGGGCGGCCATGGAAAACCTGCATCTGCTCATCGCCCTCGCCATCCATCTGGGATGGTCGACCACTTCGCAGTTGCTCAATCGAGATCTGCGCAAGATGTCTTTGTTCAGCCAACTTCTGGTTCCTCTGGGCACCACTCTGGTCGCTTTGTTGACTTTGTCTTTGACCGAGAATTTGACCGAAAGCGTGGTCATCGCGTGGGCGACCTCCTTCGTCGCGGCATTTCTGGCTCGCGATGCGCTGTTGGTATGGCGCTCACCGCGCCACTTGGTGCTATGGCGTCTGGCGCTCAACAATATTGTCCGCCGCAAGCGCAACAGCGCGATAATGGCGATTGGTCTCATCGTCGGTGCGGCGGTGATATCCTCCAGTCTGGTAATCGGCGATTCGCTCGACGCCACCATCAAAGAGAGCGTATATCTGAGCGCCGACATGAAAGATATCGCCATCTCCGGCTTTGATCTCTCGACCGGTCAGGTGACCGAATTAAACGAGAGCCGAATGAAGCAGATGGGGGTGGACCTTGCCTCCGACCCGAATACCAGTTCCTTGGTCGATGGCTATAATGTCGGTCGCATCTCCTCGCTGAGTCTTCTCAATGAGGCGGTCGGTGTCGGCGAGCCCCGCGTTTACTGGCACGCCTACGATGCCGGACTCGACTCTTCGGGACAATGGTCGCGACTCGGCGGCTCATCCGGAATCAGCTTTTCCGACATCGCCACAGAGGAGGCGGTGAGCGGCGAGAACATCATCGTCATCAACCGCGCCTTGGCCGACGACCTGCAGGTTTCACAAGGAGAGGAACTGCGCTTATCCTGGTTGGTCTCGAATCCGGATGGCACGACCTCGACCCGCACCGAGCGCCTCGATGTTTGGCGCATCGTCGAAATGGCCGGTTCGGCGGCGCCCGCCGGCATCAACGGTGGCTGTATCTTCACCACTCTGGTAACAGCACAGGAATTTCAGGAGAAGGGTGGGCAGGTCAACATCGTGATAATCTCGGCCCGCGGCGGGGTTGAGGATAGCCTTGAGGCCGAGTCTTCGCTGTTTCCATTCATCGAGGGGATTCTTGACCGGATACTGGTCGGCGATGACGCCGGATATATCGTCCAGAGCGATAGCGACTCCTCGTCAATCAGCATCGCCCGTAGCAAAGGTCCGGCCCGCCTTTCTGTCGAGGAGGTTGAGCACCTGCGGAATGTCAGTGCCACGATTGAGAATTCCAGCATTATCGAGTTGATTCAAGCCCCGGTGCTGATGATCAAGATCGGCTCCAAGAACGTCTCCGGACTTCAGTCCAATGAAATCCGTGACATCTACTACGATGAAGATGGAATGTGGTACCTCAGCACCTCCGGCATCACCTACGAATCACGCGCTTTCGGCTCGATGTCCTCGTGGACCGCTACCGCAGATGGCCTTACCAGCAGGATGGTCTCGACCGGTGACGGGGGGATGTTGATCGCTCATGACGGTGGGGTCTACCGCGCCCATCCCGACGCCGACATCCCTTCCTATGACCACAATATCACCCTGGATAGTGAAGATATCATCCTTGACGTGGCGCTCAATTCCGACCTCGCCTGGGCTCTGGAGCGAGGTGAAGATGATGGTTGGACCATCTGGCGCGGCAATGCGACTTCCGAAGAGCCTTGGCTTGCACTCGACCTGAGCCTGGCCGGGGCACCGGCAGAAATCATCGACGGGACACTGATTCACGATGGCAATGGTTTGGTCGTCCATCTGGAAGCTCTGCTGTCGCACAAGATCTGGTATGTTCCCGACGATGGCAGCCCGGTTGAGGAATATCCGGTGCAAGATGTCGAACCGATTCTCCTGCTTGGGCAGGCATGGTTGAATCATGGCGATGAACTTACCCTGCTGCGAAGCGGAATCAGTGCCCATTCACTCGGATTGCCCCTCGGCGATACATTGACCACTGGTGGACAGGGGGTTCTCCTGCGCCCGATAAGCGCTGATGGCAGCGCCGCTGACCACTTGGAAGCGTGGCGCTGGAACGGTACCCTATTCACCAGCACCTCGATTGCGGTGCCGCAAAATTGTGATGGTTACGCGCTGCATCTGGTCGGCGACAATTTCTCCTGCAGCGCTGAAAGCGGGGTCCTATTCGACTTCGAGGGCCAGCCCAGTGGACGTCTACCCCTGCTGATGGAGATCGAGGGGACTGGAAGCCTACCCCTCCTATTGTTGGCGATTCAAGCCGATGACCTGTCCTTCCTGCCGCACATTGCTCCCGGTGAAGTGATGCTTTCGGGTTGGGCCGCAGATGGTTTGCGCCTGGACGGGCCGACCAATCTAACCATGGTCGGTCTGCTACAGGCGGTGAATGGTGACTTCGATGGTGAAACCCTGTATTACTCCGGCATCTCTGCCAACTTACCCTCACTCTCTGGATTGGAGGAAGTACAAGCGGTTGCCCTGGGTTTGGTCAACCTCAGCGATGCCGCCGAACTGGCGGTGATGGAAATCGATGAGCGGAGTTTGGTCATGCTTGCTGGTGGCAATCTCAGTAATCCAGCAGAATTAGACGAACTGGAGGCGCAATTGAACCTCTGGGTCGACGAGTTAAGCAATACCACTACGGCTCAATTACACATCAATCGAATCAAGCACGATGGCTTGCAGAGCGCCCAGGAGGCGAGCGACGGACTGGCGAGTACCTTCATCGTCTTCGGTTCATTCACCATCATCGCCGGGATGCTGTTGGTCATCAACATCTTCGTGATGCTGGCAGAAGAGAGAAAGTCGGAGATGGGCATGGCTCGGGCCTTGGGTCTACAGCGCCCGGACCTACGCTCACTGTTCATCATGGAAGGCTCACTGGTCGCCTCATTCGCCTCTCTTATCGGCGCCTTCCTCGGTCTCGGCGTGGCCTGGTTGGTCGCCCTCGCATTCTCCAGTGTATTCTCCTCGGTCGACAGCACCTTCACCTATGCCTGGACCTGGTCTAGCGTTCTGGCAGGATTCTCTTTCGGATTCCTGGTCACCTGGGTGACCCTGTGGGCAACGGCTCTTCGTAACAGTCGGATGAATGTAGTAGCGGCGATGCGCGACCTGCCGCGCAGTTCGCAAACAGGTCCATCATGGTGGGTGCTGCTGATGATCATCGGTATGTTTGCCCTCTCCGGTTTATCACTTCTCACCTACTTCACCGTCGACAAGGAGGGAGAGTGGGCGCATCCGCTGTGGATATTATGGGGATATTTTGTGGTCCTATCCATAGGTCCTGCGCTTGGCTATGTCCTGCCGCACATGCTCCGGAATCACCCCAAGTCGGTTGGCTGGCGCCGCCACAGTGCTCGTAATGCCCTGACCATCACCGGCCTGGGCATACTCATTTGGACCTTATTACCGGGATGGCTCGACCCGGTGCGCGATGGGCTTGAAACCTCGGAATACTCATTCATAATATCGGGTCTTTTCAGTGTTACCGCCGGGGTGATGCTGCTAACCAGCATCGCCCCGATGGCGGTGCGAGCGCTCGGGCGCTCGGCCTTCCTGACCAAGCGCTTCGGCCCGGTGATTCCCACCGCACTCGCCTACCCATTGGCCACTCCATTTCGCACCGCTCTGACTTTGGGAATGTTCAGCATCACGGTCTTCTCGGTCGTGGTGCTGGCCGGATATTCAGCCCAATTCGGCACCTTTTCATCCGGCTATGTCGACCAGGCACAGGGCGAGTTTGAAATCGTCGGTATGGGGAAATATACCCGGCCGCTGGAATTATCCGACAATTCCAGTGAGTGGTCATGGGGTGAGGTGGATGAATCTCAATTCGATGCGCTCGGCAAGATGAGTCTCGGATATATCCGTATTGAAACCGCGGCCATGGACGAAGATGAAGCGCCGTATTTCTACTATTTACGCGGGGTCGACCAAGGTTTCGTCGACCATGGTGGACTGCCATTATACCTGTGGGATGAGCGGCTCGCCAATTCCTCAGCAGATATGTGGCAGGCGGTAATTGAAAATCCTAATATCATATTGGTTGATGCCTCTTTTGGGCTCGATGCAGTAGGTGTTGATGGAGAACCTCTTTATCCAATCCAACTTTCAATTGGAGATTCAATAACTCTAATTGATACATCTAATCCGTCAAACACCCGAAATGTCACCGTTGTCGGGTTCCTTGAGCAAGGCTCGATGTGGAGCACGGCGGGAATTTTCACCGGCCAGGATGTGGCGGCTGACCAATTCCACGCCGAGTTGACGAGAGTGTATTTCTCGGTTGGCGAAGACGTGACCCTGGAGTACAGGTTGGAATTAGCCACGGCTCTGGAAGTGGCCTTCCTCGAACAGGGCCTGCAGGTTGAGGTGATCGAGCATCAGGTGCAGGAATTCCAGCGCATCGTATTCTCAATCCTGGATATCTTCCAGGCCTATCTCGGATTGGGCCTGGCGGTCGGTATCGCCGGATTGGGTGTCGTGACCGTTCGTTCGGTCAGCGAAAGGAGTCATCAAACCGGGATATTACGCGCATTGGGCTTCCAAAGGGGGATGGTCATCGGTGGATATATCCTTGAATTGACCTGGGTGAGTCTGATGGGTATCATCAATGGCGTCATCGTCGGCATCGGCTTTCATTGGTACCTTTACACAAAATTCTGGCGTGAGCGAGGTGAGGAGTTCTCAATGCCGTGGGTAAGTATCTCATTAATTATTGCCGGCGCCTATATTCTGGTATTACTGGCTACTGCCATCCCGGTGCGCAGGGCAGCTTCAATCCTGCCAGCAGAGGCTCTGAGGGACATTTCATGATGAAAAATCTATGATGTTCGCCAAAGTTATTCATAACAGAAGGGGCAAAACATCCGGATTCTGATATATTCAAACCGCATTTCTTACAAAGCTCGCCTATACTATAAATACGCAGCATTGGCTGAAAGGCCTCACCGACCTTTACGGGGGACTGTTAATTATGCGTAAGACTGTGACTATTATGATGAGCTTTTTGATGCTGGCAAGTGTATTGATCAATATCGGAGGGTTCGAATTAGAGCAAGTAGAGATAGACGAAAGTAGTGGCCGATCCGCAGAGGCAAATCTGACCACTGTGCTTTCGCCACGAGAGACTGTGACTGATCCGATGGATGGCTCTAAGCGTGGAGCCATCCTTGCCGGTGATGGCACTGAGTTTGACATCGTCGTGATCAATGAAGGTGATGCATCCATCACCGAGATGAACATCGTTGTAACGGTGTACCTGACCGGTGGTAACATCGCCAAGGATGCCAGTGGAAACGACCTGCAATGGACCGATTCCGTCATCTGCGATGATTTGTTATCATGTGAGTTTGAATCCCTCGGGGCAAATTCCTACCTGAGTGGAGGTGCTTATACTGTCAAGACCCTTGACCCGACCACAAATACCCGAGAGCCGGTGGTCTGGGTTCCGATCATCGGTAATTACGAGATACTCTTCTCCTTGGTGATTCCCGAGTCCAGCCAGGATTCCATCAGTTCCAACAACCAGTTGCTGGTGCCCGTTTCAGTCGTCGACTGGTTCGACATCGAGGTCGATCTGACCTGGGACAGCGAAAAGGAAGCAGAATCAGGATCTGATGACAAGTATTTCACCCTGACCGTTTCACTGGACGGCTCGTCCAATTGGGACGCTAGAAACATCAACATCACTCTCTCCGCCTCCGGTGATGGCTTGTCCTCCGTCACCGGCGATCCCGGAGGGGAGGATGCTAACCTGGTCGGAGGTCACAGCATCATGGCTGGGACCCTGAACAATTCGGCCATCGTCTGGCAGAACATGTCCGACAGCGCAGATGCTTCGTCACCGGATTTCCAGCAATTCGGACCACGCTTTGAACTGAACTGGGGTGAGACCTTCACCTACTCCGGTATGGTCGAACCGGACTCCACAATCCCCTCGGGAACCTACGAGATAACCGCGCTGCTGATGAGTTTCAAGGTTCTCGCGCAGAAGGCCGAATGCATGCAGGAGGAGGATGTCATCATCGACAACGGTCCTGATGGCTTACCGGGCACTGATGACGATATCGTAATTACCATGCAGGTGATTCACTTGTGTGACGATGGCGAGTCGGTAGCCGATGATGTGAACGCCAACAGCGAGGATGAGATATTTGGTGCAGTCAGTAATTTCCACGATATCTCGGTCATTGACCTGACCGTTCTACAGGGCTATGACGAGGATGGAAACAACCCGGTATACTTCTTCAAGGATGGTGATACAGTCAGCGTCGGATATTCGCGCATCATGGTCGAGGTCGTTCACCGTGGTAGCGATACCGATGAGCACTACGATTGGCAGGTCGACATCTCGATTGTCGATTATGAACAACAAGAAGTAGCCACCTACACCGCAGATAGTTGTGTCATCGGCATGCCGGCAGGGATGACATACGCCCACAAGCTTCTCGGCCAGGATGCCGATTTGACGGTTGCCGGCGTGTCGGGATTCGCCTGCCCGGTACACGATTTCGGCAATGGTGAGTTCACCGTGACTGCGACCGTCTCGATGATCAACCTGCCAGCAGAGCACATCGGTGACATGGCTGGTTCCAATGACGACATCACCGCCGATTTCGTCGCCTTCAATAACCTCCCACATGTCTCAATGATACTAGAGACCACGGGAGACATTTTGACCGGTGACGTCGTCACCTTTACCCTATCAGCCTTCGATGCTGACTGCCCTGGTGGCGATTGTTTATCCTTCAACTGGAGCCGCATGAGGTCTGACGGAACCCTCGATGAAATGGCGATGTGCGATACTACTGACGATGGTACTATCGTTATCTCTGGTTGGGCCTGTAGTTCGCCATCCGGACCTGATTGGACCGGCTCGAACGCGGTATGGGTGATTGCTACCGATGACCAAGGCGGAGAGAGTCAACCCTCCTATGCCTTCCCACACGTGTGGAATATGATTGAGGTATCTGCATCGTCAGGTGATGTGGACATGACTTACAGCATCACCACCGACATGCTGACCCCGATGTCCTTCACTATCGATGACCTGCCCCAGTTTACCTCGATTTCCCTGCCGGGCATAGCCGAAACCCATTCCTCGGTGGTGGCGGTGGATTACGACCCCGTGGTGTCCTTCATCCCGGAGAATGTGTTGACACAGTCTTTTTCAATAGTCTTTGAAGGTGATACAGTCGGCGATTATACACTTTGGTATCAGGCTGGTAATACCTGGGGCATGTTGAGCGACGTGGTTGATGCATACGACTCCTCCCATGTGATGATGAATGTGACCGACTTCGGTGGCGGCACCTTGGGCGCTGGAACCCTGGCGGTATTCGAAGGTGCCGTAGCCGGTACACCACCAACTGCGACCATCTCCAACTTCAACGCCGTTGCGGCAGGTAGCGGTGATGTCGAGTTGACCTGGGATGTCAGCGGCACGATGACGCCCATTGATAGTTTCAAGATTTTCGTCGATGACGCAGAGGCCGCGGTCCTGCCCCATGACTCTGACCGAGTCTGGCGAGACAAGGGATTGACACACGGTGAGAGTAACGACTACGGGGTGAAGATATGCAATGCCTACGGCTGCAACCCGACCGAGGGTAGTAAGTCAGGTGTGGCAGCCGACAACGAGGTCAGCCCTGCGTCCGGTGTTGGTGGTGTCTCTTTCACTGAGAATACCACCCACGTATTGGTCGCATGGACCTCCACCAACACCTCAGATGTCACCCAGTGGAAGGTCTGCTGGGACGTTGGTACCTTCACCGCCTCTAACGTCGGACTTGAGCAGGTCGCCTGTGAGTTGACCGGTAGTACGGATGCCTCTTACGCAATTGCCAAGATGATCCCTCAAGGGACGCACAACATGTACGTCTCGGTCGGCGGTGTGGATAATCTCGGCAATGCCGAGGAAAATGGTCAGATGGGTAATACCGATTATAAGAATTTAGAGGACCTTGACATTGATACCGGCGCAGAGGTCGGCTCAGGTGGCGATGAAACCTTGCCAAGTTGGGCCTGGCCTGCCATCATCGGTGTCGTAGTCATTGCCTTTGTTGCCGGAGCGTTCATTCTCTCCCGTGGCGGCGATGGTGACGACAACAAGGACTGGGATTACTGAGATTCGAGGACGACCGGTCAACGTAGCAATACGTATGTCCACCGACGCGAGCGCCTTTGCAGAGTATTGCTGTTAGCGGTGTTCGCGCCTCAGGATATTCGCTTCCAATTGTACTTCGCACTTCCCTCGCCACCATGTGGCTCGGTCCAGTGCTCACCGTCCGAGAGGAAAAAAACGCTCGAGTGCGAGTGCAAGGCTGTTACCATGATGCATGAGAATTAAGGCAAGAGACTTAGCCGAGTGTTCGGAGTTTTTTCCGGCTCAGCAAGTTCGGCGACCGGACCTCACCGAAGCCACTGAGTAATGCAACGAAGTTCGGCCTTCAGGCCGGAGAGCCTTGAAGGGTGACCTTGGCGTGAGGCGAGCTTAGATTTGATCCACGAAGGCCGCTGCGTATTGCAACGACGTACGCCCTTCGAGTAGAGGTTGTCTGGGCTGGACTCTCCCGGCGGAAGCCGTGCCTTGATTTGTTTCTCAGTGGCCTTCGCAGATGCCGGTGGTAATAAAAACGCACTTGCGGAGTAAGCGTTATATCGGCATGGGCGATGATATTCGGAAAAACTGAAAATATTATCGATATTAATATAACCACCAACGGCCTCTCTGAAACCCCGACATACGGAAAAAAACGTGCCACTGAAAACCGATTCGAACTTAGTTTTCAAAGGGTATGTTCCTCAATCATTATAAGTAAAACAAGGCGTGGGAGATAGCACATACAGTGCGTATGAGGTTGATGACATGAAGTTTAATACTACGAAACTGAATAAAACAAGCATTTGGGGCGGAGTCGGCAGTGCCGTATTTCTCGTCCTCCTGATGGCTCTAATGCCATTTGGTGGAATTGCAAGCGCCCCCATGGATGACGTTGGTTCCGCTTTGGGAACAGACGCAGCAGAAGCGAAGGTAGATCCCTTTGCCCTACCTGCAGAATCCACAGGAACGATTGAACTGGAAGACCGCGATTCCGCGAAAGAGCTTCTGGGAATGAGGGGTCTGACGCAGAAGGCCTATGTCGAGGATAACGGTGACATCACCGTCCTCACCTTCGACGACCCCATCCACTACGTTGCCGATGGCACCACGTGGGAGGAGATCAACACCAATGTGGTAGCGACTCCTTATGGATGGGAGGTCAGCGACAACCTGTTCAAGACCAGTTTCGCTGGTGAAGTCGGTGGTGGTGTCGCCATTCAGGCGAGCCCCAGCGTCGACCCGATAATCGTCGGTATCCAGCCAATGCTGGTGACCCTGGATATCACCGGAACCTCACCGGAGCCGGTGCACGTCGGACCTACAGAAGCGGCAATATCGACCGGTGGCAACACCATTCGATACCCGCTAGCACAAGGCTACGACCTTGACTACGTGGTCGAGAGCACCAAGGTGAAGCAGAACCTGATCATTCGTGACCAACCGGTCCTCAAAGAGGGCCAGGAATGGTTCGGACTCTCTGAGATTATCCGCATGCCGGTCAACTACGCTCTATATGTGGGCGAAGTTGAGGTGGGCCAGGAGATCATCATGACCCAGGAACCTCTGCAAGTTCGCCATATCGAAACCGGAGAACTCCTAGTGGAGTTCCCGACACCGACCGTCTTTGAACCCGGCAACCCGGAGGTGTACATCGGAACCTACTTCGTTTCCGTGGTCTTCGGTGGCCAGGTATTCCTGACAACTGCGGTAGAGAGCAGTTGGCTGATGGACATGAACCGCTCGTACCCAATCAACCTCGACCCGACTATTAAAGTCACCCAGGGCGGCACCGGTTACGGTAGTGGATATTGTTATATCTACTACGCCAACTGTTATGACAACGCTTACGCTTACACCTATCGATATTACAATCAAATCCGCTACACACCATGGCACCGATACGACTTCCAAGCTCAGAACCTCGGGAGCACAGCATACCCGACCAAGGTCGAGTGGAAGATGTACCGGCAGTACTTGGCGGCTGGTACCGCCTCTAACACCGCCACAGCCATATCGCTGCAGAATTGCGGAACCGATGTTAGGTACAATTGGGGGATAACCACCAGTTCCTGCTCGGGAGACATCAGCGCAAACCTGTTGACTGGATATCCTCAATACGGTACAACCAAGGCGCTCAAATTGCAATCATCTATTGGGAACAGTCAGAGTTTGGGCAGTATTCCACATGGAACCGGTTGGAAGACCGTGAGCATCTGCAATTCTCAGGCATCCTGCCTTTCAAGCGCAAATGGAATGTCGATATTCAACTCCCTGCAGAATGGATCCATCAGGGGTGTTGGGGTGATGCCGCCGGGGGGGAATCTCTACCATTACACCTACTCGAACAATAACGGTAACTTGAAGTCCCACTATGCAGTTTCCTATGGGGGTGCCGTCGACACTGCTGCACCAACGGCAATGAATTACGCCGCCTATACCGGAATAACCACCTTCAAGGAAGGGGCACGAACCTTCTTCATCGACCTCAAGGATAATGCCGGTATCGACACCACCGCATCCGGTGGCCCATTCATGTACTACAATGTGGATAACGGCACTTATATCAAGGTCAGCGCCAGCACCATCGGTACCTGCAGCACAACGACAGCGCGATGCCAGTTCAGGGCTACCACTTCAGCCCTGACCAATGGCGACTACGTCACTTACTACTGGGAATACTCTGACCTCGCAGCCACCACCAACACCGGCACCACGCCGAGCGGTGGCTCATCCAGCCCACACTGGTTCCAAATCGACTCGATTGATGACGCTGGAAGCGCCAAGAAGCTCCAGGTGCAACTGGAACAGCGCAGCGCGTATTCCGCCTTTGCGCCACAGAAGTACTTCGACCAGTTGATGACCTATTACGACAGCAGTGACGAATTCGTCTTCGAGTTCGACACTTCGGATTGTGGAACCGGCTCTCAGAGTTGTTTCTACACCAGTAACTACTACTTCTACCAGATGTGGAAGATGAAGTGGACGACCACCCCTTCCTATGGCTACAACGGCTTTGGCGGAACCCTATCCGGTGAATGGAACATGATGGCAGATGTTGATGAAGGATTCATCACTTTGACCGCCGACGATGGCCCGGGAATGAACCTGATTTACCTTTACGACAGCAGTGCGAACAGATGGTCGGTAACCGGATTGGATACCTCGACCGGAATCGATGAGCCCTTGTCAGGTGGAATCACCAAGACCAAGCGTGGAACCTATGGATACACTGACCACTACAATATCAAGTTGGACAATATCTACGGTACCGTAGGAAAGTTCGACTTCAATGGAAGTTATTCTTCCAGCCGAGCCAACTGGTTGTGTCAGGGATCCAACGGTTTCGTCTACTTCTTCCGCTCAAGTCAATCTAACCCGTTGTGTACCAGTGGCTACTTCTATGCATACTCGGCTTCGTACAGATGGACCGGCTTTGCAATAGGTACAGGCTACTATGGACGTATGTCCGCGGATGGCGGTATGAGTTACAAGGTCAGCAAAGTCGCACCGGAGCCCGACCGCACCGCTCCCACCATGGACCACTCACCACTTCTCGACAGTCACTCGAAGACGAGGACCATCACCACGAGTATTGTCGATGGTGGCGAGCCACCATCAGGCCTGAATACGAATCAAACTATTGGGGTTGGGCCAACTCTGTACTATCGCCAGAGCGGGGTGTCGGAGTGGTTCTCCACTCCATTGAACCCGATAGGCAAGACACGCGCCGAGTGTAAGACCGCAAATTGTGAATGGGGTGCGGATTTGGATTCGGATTCCGGCGCCGCCGATGCCGATTTCATGGAGCGCGGCAAGACAATTGAATACAAGCTGTATTCACAGGATACGAATTCAGACATTGCCGGAAGCAACGCCATTACGTCGGCGATGATGTCGTTTGAGGTTGGAGACCCGAACAAGGTCTTCGTCGTTGAATGGCACGACCTCGGATACTTCAACAATCAGTATGCATGTACCTTCCAGGTGTTGTTGTACGATGTGACCAATGAGATTGAGTTCAAGTACGACACCGGATGCTCGGTCTACTACGACTACTCAACCATTGGTTATCAGAACCAAGCCCGCAACATCGGTGCTACCATCGACAACGGCGTTGAGGGATATCTGGCTGGCAGCAATGCCTTCAATTCCAACTATCGCATTGGCACCGATGGCAATGCTCACGGATATGAGAAGTTCTCCCTCGGGGTCACCCCCATCACCAATTACAAGGTGGCGATTCAGGGCTCGAGCAACGGTCTACCAAGCGGATTTAACTGCGTGAACGCAAACCAGTGGAACACCTGGAAGGCTGGCTGTGACGCCAATATAGACCTGCCCGATGGCTTCTCGTTCGATTACTTCGGCACTACCTTCGACGGCAATAACAGCAACAGTCGAGTCTTCATCAGCCGATTCGGTGCTATGTACCTGAAACATACCAGTTCGACCAGCCCGCAGCGCGCCATGACCACATGGTACACCAATATGCCGGATCTTCCATACTCGAGTAATACCATGTCGCGACCAAACCTGCTTGCTCCATGGTGGGGCTATTACAGCACTTATTACTGCTACACCTCCGGTTCAGTCGACTGTAGCATACGCTACCGAACCATGCCTTTCGAGGGCAAGGGTACGGATGTCGATGCAAGTAGTTTGACCGATGTCGATTGGGATTTGCTGGATAGCCCGATAAGGGTCAATCCACCCGGTGACTATCTATCGATTACCGGTGACATGAACATCATGCCGGGAGTGATTATTCAGGTGGCTAATGGCAAGGGAATCTCAATTGATGGCTCTTGTTCCAATATGAACCTGCTTGGCAATACCACCGACCATATCCTCTTTGAGGGACAGGGTGGCCAGACCTGGAAGGGAATGGCTTTCACCGCTGGTTGCAGTTCGGGTACTGATGAGAGGCATAACATGGAATTTGTCGACTTTGTCAATACCAGCGATGCTGCCATCAGTGCCGGGAGCCGCCACGGCGTCTCACCCAGCACCAATTCCAACGTCGGCAACTTCACCATGACTGATGTCACCTTCAAGAATGTCGGCTCAGCAGTCAGCCACGGCAGTGGTGACGGAACATCGTTCACCATGGTCAATGTCGATGTCGAAGACTCGTCAGGAAGTTGTTTCGACTTCCCGACCAATGCTGTAGTGACAATGAACGATATCACCATGGACGGATGTAACACCGATGGTATTTCCACGGGTGGAGCGATAGTCAACGACGCCGGTTCGACCGGTGGAAGCCTTTGGCTTGAAGATGCCACGATTGTCGACTCCTACGTCAATCTGATTTCCTCGGACCTGGCGTCCATCACCATCATCAACGTTACAGCAACTCGATTTAGCATGTACCCGCAGAGCGGGGTTGCATTGGAAGCATCTGCTGGTGCGACCGGAAGTTCGTTGAGTGTAGATAACATGGTTGCCGCTTGCGAATGTCCCTCGACCCCAGGCAACGGCTTGTACGGAACTGTAACTATCAATGTGCTTGACAGTTACAGCATCACGGACAGTGACTTCGGCGATGCCAACATCGGTATCGCTCCCGGCGGTGCAAGCAGTACGGCATCGGGAGCACATGGCGACAGTGCCATTCTCGACGGCGTGGTCGCTGGCGCCTTGAGCATGGCTCGAACCGCACCGGCGATGAACAATGTTGACCTTTCGGGGGCTTTGACGGTGACCGGCAACAGCCCGACCACCAACAGAATCGAAGGTGTGAATGTCGACGCCGACGGAGTAAGTTTCCAGGGCTGTGGATACACCTACTTCTTCACTGATATGGACCTCGACGCCGGCGGCGCCGATTCCTACCTCAGCAGTTCCTGTTCGAGCAGCAATGCTCCGAACAGCATCACCATTGACACCGGAACGATATCAACATCCCTGACTTCCAACAACGTCATCTACGCGCGCAACTCAAGAATCACTCTGGGTTCAGTGGACATCACCGGCCAGACCTCGGTGGGTGCCTATGTGGCGAAAGCATCTTCAAACGGTATAATCTCGATGATAGATGTGACCTGGAGGGGCAATGACTGTGCCAATTCATCCGGATGGACCGATTCAGTAAACTGCTGGGTGCAGATATCCTCTAGCAGCGGGCAGATCTTCTTCGGCGGTACTGCTTCGATAAAGGTATGGAAGAATATCGGAAACAGTACTAATACGATTAAGGCCTACAAGGCAGGTCATATCGTCAATGCAGAAGTCGTCGACGGCAGCGGCTCAGCATTATTCATTGTCGGTCGTCACATCACCGACAGTAACGGTGAGGCTCAGGCATGGGTTCTATCAGAATCCTTGTCCGGTGTCGGCTTGTCATCTACCAAATACGTTGCCCACAATCTGTTTGCCTACGGCCCTGCTGGAGTCAATGAGACCTTCACCTTCAACAGTTGGTATCCCGGCTGGAATAACGACTCAAATCTTACCAACCCTGTCTTCGGTGTCGGTGATTCGATTGAACTGAGATTATACCCAGCTCCTGTCGACCTTGGTGACGCTAACATGGACTGTTCTTGGTTGGCAACTAACTCTACCATCAAAGATTCCTATGACCCTTCGGGGACGGGCACTTACACGTTTGAAGCGAACACCCTCACCCTCTCGGCCGACCTCGTCTTGGACAGCTGTAATTTCATCCTGAATGGTGCGACCTTGAAGATAAAGAGTGATGCTACCACTTCGCCTACTCTAACAGTGAGCGGCGGCTCTTGGATAAAATTAATCGTGGAGGAAAGCTCACAAAAGATCGGCACCATCCGTGCCCAGAGCAGTTCCTATCCACTGCACCTCGATATTCAGAACGGACTTCTTTGGATTGACGGCGGAATCGTCAAGGACGTAGCCCAGAGCGGTACAACCGGCTCGGCTCTGTACATTGGAACTGATGCCACTTTGAAGATCACCAACGGCGGTAAGATATACGGCCTGGCAGCCAACTCTGATGACATGGCAACCGTCGAGATTAACGGCGGTACCCTGGAGGGGGATGGTGGTACAATCATCAACACCGGCGGCACCGGAACCGGAATCTGGTTTGAGAACACGATGTCCGGAATGGCGAACCTAGCGATTACTGGGGCTGCAGTGGGAATCAAATCCCACAACGCCGCACCTCAGTTGGACGGCTTCACGGTATCCGGCAGTGATGTTGGAGTAAGTCTGTACGGCGGCATGACTCTACCTACAATCTACCGCTCGACCTCTTTGTCGGGGATGAATGCAGGATGGAACACCTATTCCTTCGACATCTCTACCTTCCTGGACAAGGATTACGTGCAACTGGGCTACAACAGCATATGGGCCGGCGGTAATGCCCACCCGCGGTATAACTATGCTACCTCCAAGTATTACATGATGACCGACCGAGTGTGGGTCGAGTTCGCACTTGATACCAACGGCGATGGTAATGCTGATGTGACATACAACCACAGTGACCGTGGTGCCGGAACCCGCACCTCACCGGGCTACTACAACGCCCACAATGGTGATGGTGTTGCAGATGGTCTGGATGGCGCGGGAAGCGATACCAGCGGCGAATATGCCGGCTACAATTACTGGGATTGCAACTTGTATGGTTATGTTCAGAATCCAGCGTATCAGGATTATGGTTACTACTATTACTTGACTTCTGCCAATTACCTGAACCAATTGGGTCTATCCGGCGCTTATGCACAATCCGGAAGCACTTACTACGGCGCTGGTGCTGAACCGACTAATTTCGGCTACCGCTGGGAAGCAGCAGATGATTTATCGACCGCGCAATCGCTGTACTACCCATACCACTACTGGGGCTATTACTACAACGCTTTCAATGCCTATAACAACCCGTTATTCTATCCTCCAGAAGGATTCGTTGGCCTATTCGGAACATACAACATCTGTATGGACTACTACTACACCGGGTATTCTCCGGGACTGGCGCAGGCTGGGAACCGGATTGCCATGCCGATAATCGACATGGACAACGAAGGTGACGGCGACGATGACCGAAATGGTGTCCCAACACCCCAGGGCGAAATTGTCGGAGCAACTCTGAATATCGACTTCTTCCACAACCGTGCTGACAACTATCAGGACCGAATAGAGCTCGTCGTACGCTCGTCGGACAATATCGTGAACCTGGTTGACCAAAAGTGGGCACGTGAGGCTGGAACGCCTCTGTTCAAGGATGGAGTAATCGACGATTCCGACGTCGGAATCGAGGTTGGTGGCGGCTACGCCGCCGGGCTCTTTCAGGGCGTGGTGGTTAATTCTCCGGTCTCAAGTGGAATGGTGATTACGGGCTCGGCTTTCACCTCCGTCGACGGTTTGACCGTCACCGGCGGTGACTACTGTGTCCGCACCTCGCTTACTGCAGCAGGCAGAGTTGACCTAGACGGCTTGAATTGCCAAAACCAAGCGGTTGCTGGAGTTTCCTACCAGCGCGATATCTCGGGCAGTTTCTCCGGATCGATTATCGGAAGTGCGGGAGCGGCGGTTGAATATGGTTCAGCGACAACTGCTGATCACGACTTCACCAGCTTGATGCTCAGTGGCAACTCCATAGGTATGATTATGGGAGGCAAGGGGGCATTTACCCTGACTGACAGTGACTTCGACAATACCAATTACGATATCACCGTACCCGGTTCGAGCGCTGTGACCTTCATCGATGGCGAAATCGATGATAATAAGACCTCGGTAACGGGTAGTGGTATCATCAAGCGCTCGCGCAGTCTGGAGATTACCTTGGAAGAGATCACCGATGGCAACACCAATACAGTGAAAGACGCCAAAATCTTGTTGATGGCCGGTGATAGCTCAATCCAAGGTTCAGCGATAACCGATGCCTCGGGTAAAGCTGGTGGAATCCTGTACACCACGATGGAACGCACCAGCGCAGGTGCAACATGGCCCAATCTGGGTGGCTATTCAGCAGTGACTGTCGCCGAGATTGACTACAATAATGGCTATGGCAATAATCTTGCCGAAGTGATGGATTTCCGTTACAAGAGCGTCTCTGTAACACTTGACCCCGATGCAGCATCTACGGACACAATTCTCTTGGAACAAGGAGATATCATTCCGTATCGTGTCTGTTACTCCTTCAGCTCGTTAGCATATGCCATGTTGGCCATGTGTCCTGGCATGCTCTCCAGTGCCACCAAGTCCTACGACAACGATGGCGACGGCAACGACGATGCATGGGAATACGGATATTTCGGTGCGACACCAAAAGATATGAAGGGCAAGACTGTCTTGATGGACGTGCCGTTCATGTATATCCCCAGTGACACTAGTTCAACGGACAAGAATAACTGGAGCAACACCAACTTGATAATCACCGGTAATTACGACTTTTACGGATACCAGCGTTGGACTTCGACATATCCTTACAACTCATACCTGATGATGGATAACGTTACCGCCGTCTCGCTATCTACCACTCAACAGGGAGTGGCTGCAGGAGTGATGTTCGGATACTTTGCATGGTCTGACATCAATCCATGGATTACCAACAGTACAATTGTGGGACTGTCCGGCATAGCCGCCGGTCGTGAGAACAGCAACTGGGATCCAGACCACTTCGTCGTCGCTGACAACACCTTCATCCGCGCCGGTGGCCCGGGCTCCCCGAAGAACTCTTTCGGCTATCAGGAGATGTGTATCGTCAATTCCGGTATCCACGATGCAATCGTGACCAATAACGTCATCAGCGGTTGTCCGATTTCGATAATGATTAGGAACATTGTCTACACCGCTTCCTTCACACAGAGCGTGTGGGGGCCTGACAACATGATCATCGAGGGTAACACCTTCCTCGACACAGGCACGATTTCGACGTGGTTCTACTTCTCTTACGGAGATGATATCAGCGTCAAGAATAACACTTTCGGCGGTAGCACCGCACCGACCTATCAGGTCTACGTACAGAGCCCGTACACCGTGGGACTAGTCGTGGACGGTAATACGTTCACCAGTGGCGACCAGCCGATATACATACGTGGTGGGCTCGACTACAACATCAAGAACAACGACATCACAGGAAACCGCAATCAGGCACATCCTGGAATCTACACCCTGAACGGCTATGGTTCCATCAGCGGTAACACCCTGACCGATGCCGACGGCGGTATCATGATCGACGGTATACGCAGCGGGCAGTCCCTCTCGGTGACCGATAACACAATCGGACCATCCGCTGGCCGCACCGCACCAGGTGCAGTCGGAATATGGGCTGAAGACTGTGGTGCTTCGACGCTGGTGACCGGCGGTAACATTGTTACCACCGTCATGAACGGTCTGGTGATCGATGGCTGTGAAGTTTACGACACTGGTTCCAAGTTCATCGGCACCGGTGGTGTCGGCGGCGCCTCTTGGTCTGTCGACGTCATGGCATCCTACTACTCACCAGAGAACCAGACCATCGGTGATGGTGACTCGGTACGCTGGAGAGCCAAGGAGTACTACAACGGGGTGCCATACACCCACACCGTTACTGCGTCCAATGGTCAGAACGTCACCTTCGACAGCGGTACAATGAATCTTGGCAGCACCTTTGCCTACACCTTTGTAAATGCTGGAAGCTATGAATACTACTGCAAGAACCACAACTGGATGTTCGGTAACATCACCGTGACTGCAGGGGGTTCAGCTTCGTTCACCGCCAATGGAATCAATGTGATTTCCTCCGGCAACAAGATGTTGACGCTGAATGGTACCGAGGTCGGTGGCTACAGCACCGGTGTTTCTATGTCCGGTGGCAGCCTTGAACTGACTGGCGGAGCGAGAATTGCTGGTGTCGGATATGCCCTCTATCTAGATGGTGTTGACGTGACCACCAGTGGCGCCAACCTGGATGCTAACGGAGTCAGCGGAATCGGCCTTTACCTTACCAACGGTGGAAGTCTGGACTTGAATGACCTGAGCACAGGAGCGGCATACGGTGTTTACACCGATGGTGTCGACTTCAACTGGAATGGTGGAATCGTTTCTGGTGGAACTGCGCTGTATGCAGATAACCGCGCTGAGGGAGACTTCCAGAACATCACCTTCGACACGGACCTGATACAGCAGATATATGCTGGTTCGAACACCATCATCACCAGTGTCGGAAATTCCCTGGACAGCACCAAGTTGGGAATTGACCTCACGGCGATAATTCACGAGGCCAACCTATTGACCTTGGCTACCGACCGTGACGAGGACTACAACGTATCAACGCCAGCAACTGCATCTGAGGACATCGGTTTGATGATCACCTCTACCGATGGCACCAAGGCGGCCTTCGTAAGTTCGACCTTCCGTGATACCTCACCTACAATTGATGGTGATGTCAGTGAATGGGCGGCTAACCCGCTGAACCCATCCGACGACATGATGCCTGGCGTCATGTCAGGAGACGGCACCAGTGACATGTTGGTTACCTGGGACGCACAGAACCTGTACCTCGCAATCACCGGTGCAGACATGGACAATGGCGACCTGCAGGTATACATCGGTCACGGCGCATCGGGAACCTCTGATTCGCTGCTCTGGGATAATATGCAACACGGCTTGCCATTCCTGGCAAACTATGCATTCTGGGCCGAGGACGGCTCAAACCCACCAAAGGACGGAGACACCTCGTGGACCTGGGGCCTGAAGAGTTGGTCGACCGGAACAAATACCTGGTCTGACATTTCTGAGGGATGCACCTGGAGCCAAGACAGTGCTTACATCGGCTGGTCTGCTAACGACGTCACCGAAGTTGCCATCCCGTGGTCATGTATCGGTTCGCCGATTGGCGATATCCGCCTACTGGCCACCGTGCTGAACGAGGGCGATGGTGAGGTTGACACCGTATATCCGAATCCGGACGACTTCACCCTTGACGGTGGAAACGAGTCCTTCAGTGGTTCGCTTTCAATCACCGTCGGTCAACTCGACCTCGGCGATGGAAATCTCGATGACTACCGCTTGATCTACCGCAGTTACATAGGTAGCACAACCGCAGGTCCAGCCAAGAATTACGACGTGATGGTGGTTGGCAATGCCCCTTGTGAAGAAGATTGGGGCAATATCTACAACATCAGCATGGACCAGAATTTCGCCGGTAGCATCACCATCGAGCGCGCCTGTCCATTCATCGCCGCACCTTCCTTCGTGACCGTGACCACCGTCGGCGACAATCTGACCGGTACCGGATACATGGTGGGCTTCGAGGATATGCCGATGCAGACCATCCCACTAACACCTTACGGGATTGATATGCAGACCTCTGCCATCGACATCCATTGGTCAGTCACCGACCATCCGAACCCAATGTTCGCCCCGACCACCCTGCTGACCTACTACCAGTGGGGAGTAAAGGGAGAGACCTTTATTGGAGTAGACCATGATGATAACGAATCAACACCTGATTATCCAATGCCAATTGGTGATAATCAGGCTGTGAATCTGACGGTTCTGCCAAATCAGTTCGGTTACTACAACGTCAAGTTGACCATTACCGATGAGCACGGTCTGAGCGATGTCGGTTACCTGACCGTCATCGTCCTACCAATCAACGACGCACCAATCATCTGGAACTTTGCTCATACCAATTATGACCTCACCCAAGGATTCACTCCATATGGGGCCTGGTCGGCATACGGATTGGCTAACGTTCCGGTATTCATCACCGACAGCGATGGCAATGAGAACGTCGTCAATGAGGGACACGGAACCAAGGCTTACAAGTTGGGCAACAAGATTTTCGGTCTTACCGGCGATACCACCTACATCTACGACCAGTTGAACGAGCAGCCGCAATTCTACACCTGGGGAGCCAGCGTGGCAGCGGCTTGTGAGGCCTTCTCGGTGAGTATCAGCAACGGCTCAGAGATATTGATCAACGAGACCAGGACTTCCAGTCGTACTGATTTCAACGCCGCCAACCCATATGAGAAGGGTGGCGAGTGTGATATCACGCTGACCTTGTCCGATGACGGTACCGATGCGTTCCCGATACATTACATACATCCACTGCTCGGTTTAGATATCTACGGTTGGACTTTCAACGACGCAACGCCAAAGGCGGTCAAGTTCCGAATAAACCCGGTTAACGACGCCCCGTACATCCACAGTTCCTTCGATGCGAGTTTGACTCCGGCACGAGAGATTGTCGACGGTAATGGTGACCCAATCAACCTAGAATGGGCAATCACCGTGCTTGAAGATACCACTGATGTCGCTAAGTTGACTTTCAACCTGTCGCAGATGAAGGGCGATGTCGACCACGAAAACGGCGACTTGTACTGGACTTTCCAGCGCCATTACGTCGAGACCACAGGCTCGTCAGTGCCACAACTGCAGTGTGAGTATGATTACTACTTCAGCAACATCGCCATCGTCGGCGACGAGATGTCTTTCACCCTGATTCCAGATGCGACCACCAATGCTCCTCCAGAGCAGGTCGATAAGATGGATGCTGGTGGTATTCACCAATCACGTCCAAATAGCCAGGAAGGATATTGTTTCATCGAGATGTATGTGCACGATTCAAACGTTGCACCTGCCTACATCCCGAACTATGACTTCGATACCGCATCCTACAACACCTCGGTGCAATCAGCAGACCACACCTCGGCGAAGCAGATTCTGAAGATCAAGGTAGATAACACCCCTGAACCGGTGCCAAACTACTTCTTCGACGATGTAGTCGGTTTCAACTTCCACGGCGTTAGTTTCGTCATCTCTGGAACTGAAGTGCCGATGTCGGTCGAAATCGTAGCCGGCGGGGATGCACCACCAAACTCTGATGGAACCTACAAGTATGACCACATACTCGAGGTCACGTTCAAGTCGGACGGTCACGCAGAAGGTGACAAGACGGCTGGACGAACAATCTTCGTAGACCCACCAGAACACGGTGAACGCATCACTGTCAAGCACCCAGGTGTACCAGTCATGGATGAATCGAGGAAGGTATCGGTATATGTTGATATCAAGACCTGTCTGGCAGAAACCTGTCCAGCGCCATCGAATGTGTCCGTAACTGACTTCGTCAACGACAACCCTGAGGCACATGTCTGTGCTGGTAACACCACTTCGTGGTCATGTCCTGGACTGTTCCAAGAACTAGCTGACCGTCGACCTCAACTTGAGGACCAGGACTTCGACAACAACATCATGACCAACATGGTAGCTCCAGATAACCTGCTACCCGATGCGCAGTGTGGAAGTTTCCACCCATATCTATGTCTCTCGACTGGCCAAGTTCTACCAGAGATCGTCGCCACCCAGGGACTAGCGTCTGTACCATCCTTTGCTCCGAGCATCATGATGGTCAGCCTGATGGGACTGTTCGTCGGCGCCATGCTCGCCATGGGACGTCGTGATGAGGATGATGAAGATAGGGAAGAGTTGGAAGATGATGATGCTGCGGTCAGCCCGGTTATCGCCACCATCTTGATGGTTGCAATCACAGTGGTATTGTCCGGAGTAATCTACGTGTGGGCCAGTTCGCTGGCAAATACCGACCAGAAGACCGTACCCCGTCTGGGTATGAAGTTGGTTGAAGTCAACCCCGACTCGCCTGACGGGTACTGGAGACTCGATGTCACCAGTGCCAAGACCGAGTTGGCCAGTCAAGGTGTAATCGTACAGATTGAGTGGGCTGGTGGGGTTTATCAAACCGTTTTGACCAATACCACGAACTATGGTTTCGTTCCAAGCAACGTCCCTGACAAGTTGCGAGAAAACGCTCCGGTTATAGTCACCTTCGCCGACAAAGTGAATTGTGACGCCGATGGAAAGAACTGTGTTACCACATTCGGTGTCGGAGACTCGATTATGATCGGTAGCCATGACACCAACGGCAACAAGTTGTCCGATGTCAAGGTAACCATCAGGTACGACCCAGGCTTAGGGACTGCAACACTGTTGCAGACCTTCAGGAACCTGCATTAGAATTCTGGTTGAATATGCGCAGGAGTGAATCCTGCAAAGGAGGCGTGGGCGCCTTGAGACCCGAGGGTCTCGGGCGCCCATACCCCTCCCTACAAGCGGGGCCATTGGTGAGTGTCACAGGGATTTCAATTCAGACCTCACCGACTTCAATCGCTTCTTGATTTCGCACCTCCCTCGCCACTTCGTGGCCCGGTCCAGTGCCCAGGTCATGACACTTGCACCATGCTGCGTCTAGAAGCCGGGCACCGACGGTCAAACCCCGAACAACCCTTATCCTGAAGGACGAACGTCATTACAATACTATGTGGCCCTCGGTGAACTATTCATATCCGCCAGTGCTCCAATGGAATGGGGCGCAGGTGAGGGAAATTGTTGAAGTGCGTTGTCTTTGATTGCGATGGTGTCCTAGTTGATATGGTCTCATCATGGAGTACCCTGCACGACCATTTTGGCACCAATAGTGACGAAGCATTCGCGGCTTTCCTGAATGGAGAAATCTCCGACGTTGAATTCATGCGCATCGATATTCAATTATGGAAGGAAGTGTCGCCGCGGATTCATCGTGATGAGATATTTCGCGCCTTTCAAGGCGCTAAATTGATGCCTGGGGCACGTCAGGTAATTGCAGAATTGAAGTCCCGAGGAACTTACGTCGCCATCGTCTCCGCCGGTGTCGACATCTTCGTCGCCTCGATTGCCGCGATGCTGGCGGCTGATGATTGGATCGCCAATGGTTTCGAATTCGATGACGAAGGTTGGTTGAAGGACGAGGGAATCGCCAGGGTACAGGGTTCTGGTAAGGGCTCGATAGTCCAGAGATTGTTGGAGATGAATGGATTCACCGCTGAAGAACTGGTCTGTGTCGGCGATAGTGGTATCGATTTGTCGATGCGGGTTGACGATTGTGCATTCATCGGCTTCAATCCGACCCGCAAGCACAGTATATCGGCCTTCAAGGATGCCGATGTGCCGATTGTAGAGAGCAAAGACCTACGTTCCATCTGGCCGTATCTATTCGCCGGGGAAGACTTCCCCTCCCAAGGGGATGATTCAGAGTGAATCCGAGTGGTGGCTGGGCTGGTCGTGGTGGCCGTGGTGGCTGGGCTGGCCGTGGTTGCTGGGCTGGCCGTGGTGGTCGTGGT
>JAPOGE010000023.1 GCA_028283345.1 Candidatus Poseidoniales archaeon | reverse complement strand
AGGGTTGAGACCTCGACCTTGAGTAGCAAATTGGCGCTGCTCTCGCGCCGGATCCCAGCCCTACCTCTCACCAGCAAGGGCAATCCGATGTTGGCTTGGGATGAAGGTCTGCCATTGCATAAATTCCTCGCCATGCTGTGTCGCAGCGAAGAAGATTCTTCCGGGGCTGAGATTATCGCTTCCTCGACACTGGAAATCGCTCTTGAGCGGGCGCGAAGATACGATGCCGACCTCGCCTCTGAAATCCCCGACGCGGGGGAAGGAGGCAAAGATGATTTGCCTACGGAAGTGATTATCCCGGCCGATTCCACCCCGGCTTGGGTGGCGAACTTCAGGCCTTAGATATACGGGATGATGATGATTGTCGCCACCATCAGGAATAGGAACAGACTGCTTTTACTGCTGGTTTTCATGACGATATGTTCTAGCCGCAAGGGATGAATCTTCCATTTGTTGAAGTGACGGCCAAAGCGGTCGATACCTTTCAAGATGTCTCGTAGTGTATCCCGCATCATGTGACCGCCATCGAATGGAATCATCGGAATCAGGTTGGTCATGCCGAGAAGGAAGTTGACCCACAACAGCCAGAACGCTAAATTGACAAGGAACAGCAATCCATCCAGACCGACGGTCTGGGCAAACCAGCCATCCCCCGCGGCCAGCATCCCCTCTTGAATCGGGTGCATCGCATTGCCTTTGAATTCGAATGGGGTGATGAGGAGCCCGACGACGTGGAACGGGGAGGCGACGACTCTGGTCTTCAGGTTGAGGTCGAGATTGGGCGAAAGTGGTCCGGCCAGATTGTCGACCGCATAGGTATTGCTGGCCAGGCCAACCACCCCGACGAACGGGTCGCCCGGCTCGATATCGTATAATTTCAAGGTCTCTTCATCGTATCCCGTGTCGAGATAATGCTGGTATTTATCGCTCAGATTGACCACCAACTGCTGGCTTTGACCACTATCGTGGCGAATGATATCGATGCTCACCACGTCGCCGGCTGTATGTGTGCTCATCACCGCATCGAAATCTACAAGGCTGGCCACGCTTTGATTATCGATGGCGACAATGGTATCGAATGCCGATAATCCGCCATCGGCCGCGCCCGATTCCTCGACGATTCCCTGGGCGTGCAATCCGGGCTGGCTGGCGACGAATTGGCCGGCCAGCCCGCCGAGCATCAGCAGGCAGATCAGGCAGGCGAACAGATTGGTCGAGGGCCCGGCGGCAAAAAGTCGCAGCCGCTCGCGATTAGGCGCTTTCATCAATTCCTCACTCTGAGGCTCGGCGAACGCGCCGAGCGGCAGTGGTCCGAGCATCAGCAGGCCGAATGATCGCACTCGCATACCGTGTGCCCGCGCCTGAATACCGTGACCGAATTCATGAATCACCAGACCGATGATGAAGGCCATCGCACCCCAACCCAACGGAATAACCGGATTCAATCCCGGTATCGCCACCAATTCACTGGCCGAAGGTGGATCGGAAATCGGTGGGGTGGTCAGGGAGGCGAAGAAGGCGAGTAGGAGGAGAAATAGAACCAGAAACATCGATATCTGGCAGATCCACAACGACACCTCCCCGTAAATCCGCCAGAAAGCGCGCGGGCGGGAGATCACCTCCAGGGTCTTCTTTCCCCTCTCGGTGCGTATCATCAAGATGAATCCGAACACCCGGGTGGCATTCCAGCGGTCGAGAACTCCATTGGCCTCCCAAACCCGCAGAAGTATCCACCAACCGATGAAAGCGAATATCATCACCGCCGGGTTGAACCATTCTATCGTCAACCAATCCGTCGCCACGGCCTCGGCTGGCGTCCATCTCTATTGAAGAGTCGGTTTTTTTCAGGCGAGAGTTCTAACACTGTGGATGCTACGCATCAACGTGGACGAAGACGAAGTTGCGATTATAGCCTGGGCTCAGGAGGAACTTGGCGAGACCCCTGAGAAGGTCTCCCTATGGGATATCGATGGCGAGAGAATCGAATGTATGATTCGACTATCCGCTTCGGTGGTTGTGGCGGTCTTGGTCGGCGATGGCGAAATCAAGATTGATGAACAACGCCTGACCATCGCCGCCGAAAATTGGACGCCGGGATCAGTTCAAGCGAATCGCCGCCCCGACGGCTGTATCAGGGTTCGCTATCGGCGTAGACGAATCGATATCACCGCCGAGATAAAATCGCCGCATTCCGTCGCCTCACTACTCGAAGGCTGGCTGTTGGAGATGCGTGGCGAAGCACAATTACCGCGCGACCGGAATCGCCGAATCGCCAACCTCAAGCGGGAGCGGGAATCGATTAGGCGGATGCTTGAACAGGGTTCGCTGGAGCGGATTCAAGAAGAGGTCGACAAGGTAAAGGAAAAGATCACCAACGCTGAAATCGAACTCAGTGGCCGATTATCAATGAAATCGAAGGCCGAGCCTGAAAGCGAATCCTAGTGGCCTTCTTAGCTCACTCGTTGGCTCGGGCAAGACGCTCACAAATCGTGATTCGAGCAGAATCATCATCACATTTCTGCTCTAGAATCGATTCTCTTCGCTTTGCCCTCGTTTCCCACCTGACGGTGGCATCCTTACTGTACTGGGTCGCTGATGATGCTGATTTCTGAACTCGCTACCCTCTCGGGCGACATACGTACTGCTTACTTTGGTCCGGTCGGGGGTCAGTCGTTGGTTGAATCGATGCCTGGTAATTGGTCCTCTGATTCCCGATAAACCGTACGCATGTTGGAGATGAAATTGCGCTCCTTGACTATCAGGGTGTACTCCTTAATCCCAGTTTCCTCTTCACCGTCAAGCCATTTCAGCAGGAGGTCCAACGTCATCCGAGCACCCTCGCGGTGGGGGTAGGAGAAGACACCCATCGACAATGCCGGAGCGACGACTTTCTTCACTCCCTTCATGCCCTTCAGGGTAGCGAACAGATTCTCGTATGTTCTGCGTAACAACTCCCTGCGGTCATCGTCTTGATTGGGACGGCGGCAGTCTGGGGATACGACGTGAATCAGATACTTACACTGGTCGGACAGTCCGAATGGTTCGGTGATGACATTGGTGGTAACCGGACAGGGCGGGGAGTTGGTTTTCCTCTGCTCGACCGAAATCGCTCTACAGGCCTCGCGCAATTCTTCTCCGGCCTTATCGTGGATATCAGCATCAGCACCCTCGCGACCGGAGAGTCGGTTATTGGCGGGGGTGACGATGACATCGGCAGAACGCTTGTGTAAATCGTCGCCAATAACGTATAGACGACCATGTCGACAGGTGCGCGACATGTACAACTCGACCATGCTTCATCAAGCCTAGCCATGGGTTATATTCGCGACGGCTACGGATTCTCCCAAAAGACGACATCAAAGCGAAGGACATATCCACAATAGCGCCACATGGCGGCGCATGCGAGGTTGGGGCGGTGCCACGCCGTGTCTGCTGGCCCTGCTGATGATATCGGTCAGCGCAACCCCCTTTTTCGTGGCGCCACGAATGTTTCTTGAGGAATACGAAAGCCGCGCCACCTTCAGCATCGATGCCTGGGATAGTGCGAATTTCAGCGATGTCGCGGTGCCGCAGGGATTTGACCAGACCTCATACATGGATTATCGCGATGTCGGGGTTCTCATCAACAACAAATCCGAGGCCAGCCGAACCATCGGCTGGGCCTTTGTGTTGGCGAGAAACATCTCCCTGAACCACGTACTGTTGTGGGATGCCGATGGTACCCCGAGCGGCGAGACCATCAATCGCAATCAATTTGACGACTACTTTGCCGACCCGTTTCGGGAATGGATCAGCAATAACAGTCTTGAGTCGGAGTTGAACTTCTTGGTCACCAGCAAAGGTGTCCCACTGAGGGTCAGTGGCGGTAATAGCAAGGTCTCTTTCGACAATGAAATCGCTTTGGTTGGTGGAGTTTACGATTCCTATATCGGCCAAGATTATTGGGCGATAGCTGAGTACGGCCCGTTTGCCAATAATGGTGCCGGCAAGATGGAAGTGTTTTCTCGGCAGAAACACGGTTTCTTCTTGGTCACTCGACTGACCGGTTATACCGTCGAGACCGCACTGGGGTTAATCGAGGCCGCCAATAACAGCCTCGGAAATCGTGGCCAGTTCATTCTCGATCTGGCTACCAATCGCAATGGTTCTGGCTACAAGTTTTGGAATGACGACCTCTACACCGCCAATGCCACGCTGAACGGCACCATGGGCCTGCCGGTATTCTTCAACCAGAATGCCACCTTCATCACCAACCAGAGTGAGGTCATCGGCTATGCCTCATGGGGCTCAAACGACGGCTCTTGGAATACCAACCAATTGCCGAATGCCGGGTTCGATACCGCCGATTCATCATGGATGAGTGGGGCTCGTTATTGGAACTCGACTTCTCCTCCTCTTTCGACCGGTGAGGATTTCTCGTGGGCTCGCCAAACCGCGGTGAAACGCAATGGAAATGCGGCACTGGAGGGGCAACTGATTCAATCTCAAGATGCTTGTAGTGGCGGGCTGGCCAGCATGACCACCGGGGTATGGGCCGAGTACTTCGATAATTCTGGCATTTCTTTCAACTCTTCTACCATGCCCGACTTATCGGGAAGGGGTGCCGATTATACACGGGTCGAATCGACCATCGATTATCCGACTGCGACCACGGTCTGGAGTGGACTGGACAGCGCTAGATTCAGAGACGATTTTTCCGCCCGCTACAGCGCCGTCATCGAAATTCCCGAGACTGGAAACTGGACCTTCTACCTCGGCTCCGATGACGGTTCAACCTTCGACCTGGAGGGGGTGCGGATAATCGATAACCAAGGGATTCACCCCTATCAGGAAGTCTCAAACTCAACTAACTTGAGTGCCGGCAGATACCAATTCGTGGTCGAGGTCTTTGAACAGGGAGGTTGGGCTGGAATCGGGTTGAGCTGGTCGGGCCCCAACACTTCCAAACAAATCATCCCGGCGAACTCGTTCACCTTGGCCAGCACTACTCCGACAGCGGAGGACAGCCTGTTCAATCACTGGAGATTTGACGATGCCGGTGGTAGCAATATCGAAGATTTGCTGAACGGCGATAATCTGACCTTATTCGGTGGTGGCGGCACCAGTGGACAGAATTGGTCGGGCGGCATCGAGGCCGGCGCCTATCGCTTCAACGGTATCGATGAGTATGCCAAAGTCGAGGTCGATGACTGGGGTGGCAACTTTTCGCTCTCCCTGTGGGTCTATACCGATAATGCCAGCCAAGACCTGTATTCCAGCGTATTTGCCGTCAACGATATGGCTGGAGATGCCAGTTCATTCCAAATCATGGCCGATGGCAACGGTGATTGGCAATTATCGCATGACTCGACCTATTCTTTCGGCTCGATAGATGCGGGTGAGTGGACCCATCTGGCAATCACCTATAATTCGAGTAATATCCTCAAACTGTACAAGAATGGTGATTTTGTTCTCAGCGTGAATCTGTCCAATGATACCATCGATGATATCGACCTTTACAAAATCGGCGTCAATCGCGCCGGAAATACCTTTTTCGCGGGAAAAATCGAGGAACTGAAAATCTGGAATACCACCCTGTCCAGTCACGATGTCCGCGCCGCCAAGAATGAAATCGCGTGGATATGCCCACAATACACCGGAATCGGCATTTCACCGACTGTGGTCGAGCAGGATATTGACTTCGATGATGAATTGAAAGGTCATGTTTGGAATGTCTGGTCGTGGGCAAAACGCGACGGCTGGGTAAATGCCGTCTGGGGTATACAGGTCGAAGCCTATGACCAGAACGGTACTTTATTGTCGACCAATTACAGCACTAGTCAAGCGGTCACAACGGCTTGGGCTCAGGATTACATGCGCTTCAGGCCGCATGAGAACGCGACCATGCTGAAGATCAGGTTATACGCAGATTTCACCAATGTCTCCCACAATGGTTCAATCTATTTCGATACCATGACCCTGCGGGCGATTCGCCCACATATGGATTGGGTTGACGGCAGCATCGTCGAGACCGCGGTCTCGACCGGGGGGCGCTCATTCAACCCGGGCACCTCCTACGGCCAATCCCTGGTCGCTGATATCCTTGAGGATGGGGCTTCGGCAACCAAGGGTTATGTCTACGAACCATATCTCTCGGCGGTCTGTTATCCCTCGATTCTGTTGGCCAATTATGCCCAAGGCTTCACCATGGCCGAATCTTACTACGCCGCCAATCCGATGGTCTCGTGGATGGGGGTGGTGGTCGGTGACCCGAAGATGGCAGCCTATGCCGACCGACTGCACGATGTCAACATCTCGGCGATGCAGACCAATCAGTCGCTGACGGTCGGTAATAACGGGTCGATTAGGCTGATTATTGAAAACCTCGGCATGGGGACTGCGAATGGTACGGTTGAGATTCGCGAGCGCTCGGGCAATGTCCTACTCGCCACCTACAACCTGAGCCTCGCGCCCGGCGATGCGAGCGGTAGCCGCATCGTCTTGGATGCGACGGTGGTTCCAACCAAATCCGGATATGTCGATTTCGTCGCCCGTTGGCATAATGGTTCACAAGAATATCCCGAACGCATCACCGCAAATAATGAGAAGAGCCTCAACCTGTTGGTAAATGATATTCCCACCGTCGACGACGCCTGGTGCACAAATTCACAGGTCGAGAGAGGTGATGGTCTCACCTGTACGGCACTGGCTTCAGATGAGGTCAGCGTAACTTGGCTGCTGATTGCCTGGCGATTGCAGAATCAGAGCCAGAACCTGACCACGCAGTGGTATTGGCATCCTGCGGTGCAATTAGAGAATGGCAATTGGTGGGCCTCTATGGATATACCACGAAATATCAGTCTGGGCAATCTTGACATCGCGGTCGAGGCGTTCGATAATCACAATACCTCGTCTGGGATTCGCATCTACAGTAATATTTCGCAGGTGGTTGATGCGATACCGAAGTGGTACGGCATCCACGTGCACAGCGTCGATAGTGAAATGTGGCCCGGTGATAGCAACCTTCCGCCATATCCAGAGCAGGGACTGTTGCGGCAGGAACAGGTGAGGCTGAGGGGGTGTGTCGTGGATGCCGATCACAACATATCTGAAGAACAGCCGAACTTCGCCGCCAGCAGAGGTGTGGTCGGCGCGGTCGTATTCTCGGGCGAGATCGAGCCCGGGCTGTATTGTTATAACTCGACATGGATAATCCCCATCGGTGGCGATATCGACCCGGTCAGCCTTGAATTATGGGTTGGCGGGCAGTTATTCAGCCAACGGCAAATCAATATCGCCGACCGCAAACCGGTGGTTGAACTCGAATTACGGGATGCTGAAGGTGTTCTAATCAACTCAAGCACGGGGGCGAATGAGCACCTGTGGATTGGTTATGGCGATATGGACGACCCCGGAACTTCGGCTTACGGTGACCTCGTCATCGAATGGCCTGACCGTCTACCGATAACCATCCCGATAAATATTCCCGAGAATTCAAGCGGTGTATCCATCGAGATCCCTCCGGCACCAGCTGGACTTTCGCGTGGTCTTGTACAGATCACCGCCAATATATTGGGCGCCCATTCAAACGCCGTGGTGGTGAGTGAGCAATGGGAAATCTCGGTTTCATCCCCGCGTATTCTCAGCATCGAAATCTGTAATGCCGAGGGTGAACTTGCGGAATTACAACCCGATTCACAAGCAGTGACCTACCTTCACATACGCTCAAGCCGCCCACTTGAAAGTGTCCAAGTGATTCTTACCCAAGGTGATTGGTCGGTCACTGCAACCGTTCTCGACCTGTCGAGCCCGGCTTGGAACAACTCCACCCCGCAGGGATGTGAGGCCAACTCCAGCATTGCCGACAACCGTACCGAGATTCTGACCTACAAGATTACCGTCGATAGCAGATTCTTCGGCGGCGGGGCAGAAATAATCGCCCAGATCATCGATATTGACGGACTGTCGAGTTCCTTCCACCTCCCGGTAAGCATTGCTCACAGTGCTCCTGTGGTCACCCTGAGGGGTGAATTGGAATATGAGGTCGGGGGAAATGTCGAACTATCAGCAATCATCTCTGATGTCGACGGGCTTTCTGGGATAGACTGCATTTTCATCTTCGCCAACAACAGCGGCGCGCCGATTCTGACCATCTTGGGTTCCCCGGATGCGAGCGGCGAAATTCGAATCGAGCAGAATGCGGCCGAATTCCCACTCGATGAGAATATCTCGGTTGAAGTGACCTGTGTGGATTCACTTGGCCTATCGGCAGGTGCAGAACTCAGTGGCTCGATAATAGTGCAGAATCCACCGCGGAGCGACCAAGTCGCCGCCAACGTTTCTTCCACAAATGATGGCGGAGCGGGTACGCCAATGCTGGTCGGCGCCATCCTGATACTGGCCCTCATCGCCACAGTGGTGATTCGCGCCAAGATCAATCAGCGCAACCGGGGGCGTATCGAGAAGGCTGACGATGAGCAGTCGAAGGCCTGGGAAAATATCGGCATGCTCACCGACACTGGAACTGGCGCCATTGATGAAAAAACCAACCAACAACCTGAGCAGGACCCAGCCGACCTTCAAGGGCAAAACTCCCAACCAGTCCAGTCGGCACAACCAGACCAAGAGATACCACTCGGTCTTGACGACCCGAGCCTCGATAGTGCGATTATCAGTGACGAACCGGCCCTGAGTGCGGTTGAGTTGCAGCATGCAGACCAGCAGGAGAAGAGTGGCGAAAGCCTCGAGGCAGAAGCCTCATTCATTCGCGATATCGCCGCATCAGAAGAAAATCCCAGTCACTCTGTTGACGATATCATGGGTGAATTGAACGACTAGGCCGCACCCTAAGAATCAAAGCCGAGGGCGCAATCGGGGTGATGATAAGATGGCCGTAGGATACGTATTAATCAATGTCAAGCCGGGTTTGGAACTACAAGTATATGAGATTATCAAGGCGATGGAGGGTATCGCCGATGTTGACCTGTTGTTCGGAGATTACGATATCATCGTCAAGATTGTCGCCGATAATATGGGGTCGATCGCTAAAATCGTGGTCGAGAATATTCGTCAGGTCGAAGGGGTTGACAATACCAAGACCCTGGCAGGGGCCGAGGTGTGAGGGAGACCCCCTCAGCATCAATCTACCATTTCCGCGGGTCTGACTCAGGGGTATTGCTTCTTACTGTACTTCGGGCTTTCTTCGCTGAGTTTTCTCACTTCCGATGTACTGAAAGGATACGCAATAATTGCCGTGATTATTGGCGCATTTCGCATAATCGGGGTACTGCTCGGCTACATAAAAACGTGCTCGAAATGTGTCATTTGGTGGCGAATACGGCGCAGTATAGCGTTTTTCCGGCATAATTCTTATAACCCTCCCGAAGGGGCGGAATAGTTGGAGGTAGAAGATATGTCAAAGAAATACTTCGTATTGATGGCTGGTGGAAAAGACACCAGTCAAGTCTTTGCTAGCAAGCAACCTCGTGGTGCGGCCCTCAAGGCCGCAACCCGCGAACATACCGACATCCGCCTACGTGAGCGCGGTACCAACCGTGTACACGTGTTCAAGGGTTGGATTGAGATGGTAGATAAGCCAGCCAATGGCCCTGCCTGGTTGCCTGACAAGATAAAGAAGGCTAATGTCAAGAAGGTCGGAATAGAGAAGCTGTGATTATTCACAGTCTCTTTCCAACCGATTGACCAAGGAATCCAGACTTCGGTCTGACCCCTTTTGGGGAACGTACCCGCCCGAACCTTTGGGTCCGGGCGGGTTTTTTTCCTGTGGGCGACCGGGCATCAAGAAGCATCACGTATGTCGCCCGAGAGGAAAAACACCGAGTACAAGAATGCGAGTGCAAAGCTGTCACCAAGTTAGTCTTCGGCCAGGAATGGATAAGTCCACTCTTGGGGAATGTCCAGTGTCCGCTTGACCGAGCGCGGGCTTATCCAGCGCAGTAGATTAAGTGGACTGCCGGCCTTATCGTTGGTACCACTGGCCCGTGCCCCCCCAAATGGCTGTTGGGCAACCACAGCCCCGGTCGGTTTGTCGTTGATGTAGAAATTTCCCGCGGTATAGCGAAGGGCCTCAAAGGCGGTTTGGATATTCTCTTCAGAGGAGGAGAAAATCGATCCCGTCAATGCATATGGAGATGATTCATCACACAGTTGCAAGATCTCCTCAAACTCATCGTCAGGGTAGACGAAAACCGTAAGGACTGGGCCAAATATTTCCTCGACCATCGATTCTGATTTAGGGTCAGTGGTCTCAATGATGGTCGGCTCGATGAACCAACCGACGCTATCATCACAGCCACCTCCAACGATTATCTCACAACAGTCACGACCTCTGGCCCGCTCGATATAGCCCGAAATCTTGTCGAATGCCCGCTGGTCGATCACCGCATTCATGAAGTTGGAGAAGTCACCGGCATCACCGATTTTTATCTTGCCGATTTCCTCACACAATGGCTCCTTGATGGCGGCCCATACCGATTGTGGGACATAGGCCCGGCTGGCGGCTGAACACTTCTGTCCCTGATACTCGAAAGAGCCACGTAGTAATGCCACCAGCAAACCCTGGCGGTCACAATCCGGATGGGCGACGACGAAATCCTTGCCGCCGGTCTCACCGACGATGCGCGGATAACTGCGCAGGTTGGGAAGAGCCTGCCCGATCCTCTGCCACAGACCTTGGAAGACCGCGGTGGAACCGGTGAAATGAACCCCGGCAAAATTGGGATTGGCCAACGCCACATCGGTCAACTCCTGACCTGAGCAAGGGAGGAAATTGATGACCCCGGGGGGCAGTCCCGCCGCCATCATCAACCGCATCAATGCATAATTCGAGTGCACGGAGTTACGACTCGGCTTCCACACCGAGGTACAGCCGACCAGCACCGGTGCGCTGGTGAGATTGGCGGCGACGCTGGAGAAATTGAACGGGGTGATAGCCAGAACAAAGCCCTCCAAGGGGCGAATCTCAGTGCTGTTCTCGACCCCCTGGGGCGAGACCAATGGCTGTAGGTCAGCGTGGAAATTGCGCGCATAAAAGGCGTTGAAACGCCAGAAATCAATCAATTCACAGGCGGCATCGATTTCGGCCTGGAAGGCGTTCTTACTCTGATTCAACATCGTCGCAGCGTTAACCCGGGCCCGCCATTCCCCGGCCAGCAGATCAGCACAGTGCTCAAAGATGGCAGCCCGAGCCTCAAGTCCCAGGTCCAACCATGCCGCCTGTGCAGCCACCGCACTATTGCACGCGTCGGCAATTTCGGCTGGCCCGGCCAGATGCACATTGGCGATAATGTGACCATGGTTGTGAGGAATCACCTGAGTCATCGTATTGCCGGTGAAAATCTCCTCGCCAGCGATGATACATGGTATCTCTACCACTTCGCCCATCTGACGCTTCAATTCGGCTTGTAGTTCGGCCCGCTCGGCACTGCCGGGAGCGAAATTCAGAATCGGTTCGTTGGCAGGATGGCTTCCCATGGCCGCGCTCACTCAGCCTTGAATCAATATCGTTTCGTATCCCCCCCGTCCAGTCTCAAAGACCGAACTTTGTCGTGATTCGAAGTTTCCTTCGCTTTGACCGGTGCGTTCTTGATAAGGAGTCGGACCTCGGACCCCGTGGCCGATACCGGGGACAACGAAGATTTCCTCTATCTCGACGGGGGTGATGAGAGCGAAAAAGCTCAACCAACCAAGCGGAAGAAGGCGGTGAAGAAGGATGCTGACAGCACACCGGGAGTCCTTGCTGAGACCACATCCGATGAAGACATCACCGTTGCCGTCGATGACAACATCGCCGAAATCACCGCCGAGAAACTCACCCCGTTCGACGATGGCTTGGCCAGCCTGAGCCTAGGGGTACAGAAAGCCAGATGGCCATTATCCGGGATGGATTGTCCGGATTGTGCGATGAAGGCGACCCGGGCGATTTCGCGCTTGGATTCGGTCAGCGAGTGTACGGTTTCTGCAACTCAGGGATGTGTCGAGGTCGAAATTGATCTTGAACTGGGTAACCTCGCTCAGTTGAATTCGATTCTTTCCAGCCTAGGTCATGCACCGGAGGTCGAATGGCTCGAAATCGCCGGTGTCAAGGCGAGTCGACTGGGAGAGCGCCTATCGATGGATGGTCGCAGCCTGGCGCGGATGCTGAAGAATCAACCCGGTCTTCTCGATGTCGAACTTTCCAACGACGACCGGGTACTGGTGCAGGTGCCGAGCGATTCTTCGCCTGAGATGGTCGAGGGGCGTGACGATGCCCTGCGCAACCTGACCGGAAAAGATGTACGACTACGCCACGCCGGAACGGCACGATTACGCCCCGACCAACTACGACTGCTCGGCGGTGCCATCGCCATCCCCTTGCTGATACTGGTATTGATTGGCGAAGTGATCGGCACCGCGCCATGGGTTCTGCTCGTCATCGGTCTGCCCGCGGTGATCATCGGCGGCTGGCGAATGTTTGCTGAGGCCATAGCCAGCATTCGTAACCGCCAGTTGGGATTCCAAGTACTGACCTCGCTGGCTGTCATCGGCGCGGTCTCGCTCGGTGCTTGGTCGGAAGCGCTGATGGTGGTGGTGCTGGTCGCCTTCGCTTCACATCTGGAAGGCAAGGCTCTGGTGCGCGCCCGCAATGCCATGCAGGGCGGGCTCGACCGTCTTCCTAGAATCGCTCGACTCGCCGATGTGCCGGAGATCAAACTAGCCGATAGGGTCGCGGACGCGACTATCGAACTTACCTCGGTAACTGGAGTCGAAAGAGTCTCGAATTCCCCCTTGGCGAGTTCGGCGAAGGGATTGGTGGCATCGGCAAAGTCGGCCGCAGCGAAGGGATTGGTGGCATCGGCGATATCGACCGGACCAGGGGGGGATGGTGCGGGCAAGACCCACCGAACCGTCGACCACGGCGACAGCCGAGAAATCCCCCTCGCGGCCCTGCAGGTAGGCGACGTGGTCGAGGTCAGAAGCGGCGAGATAATTCCGGTCGACGGCGAAATCATCGATGGGGTTGGAAGTATCGACCGAGCCCCCCTGACCGGTGAATCATTGGCGGTCAGGGTGTCGGGGGGCGATGCGGTAGAGGCCGGCTTGGTGCTACGACGTGGCCCGATAACCATCCGCGCCAGTGCGGTTGGCGAGGATACCAGATTATCCGGGCTGATCGATAAGGTACATACCTTCCGAGATATCCCGCCACGGTTCCAATCCAGCATCGAGATGTTCACGGTGTTCTGGATTCCTCTGGTGTTGATCGGCGCCCCGCTGGCATGGTTCCTCTCCGGGGATGCGGAAAACTGGAAGATCATGCTTCTCCTGTGGGTCGTCGCCTGCCCCTGCGCTCTACTCTTGGCGGCGCCACTGCCGCATGCTGCGGCACTGGCTAATGCCTCGCATTACGGTGTCATCGCACGGGGAGGGGATGTCTTGGAGAGAACTTCACGGGTCAATCTCGCCCTACTCGACAAAACCGGCACGCTCACCACCGGTCATCCTTCTCTATCCGAAGTTGTGTTGGCCAAAGGTAAGCGGCGAAATTCGGTGATTCGCTTGGCCGCGGGAATCGAAGCCTCATCGAACCACCCCTATGCCAACGTCATTCGTGAATTATGTCAAAGTGAGGACCTCAGTCCCCATGAAGTTCTCTCGCTCAACGATGGTAAGGCTGGCGTGAGTGGAGTCTCGGGTGGTAAGAAAGTCATGTTCGGTAGATCGGATTGGGTTATCGAAGAGGGCGTGGTAGTACCGTCGGAACTCGCTGAAGCCTTGGTCGAAGCCGGGGTGGCAGGTCATGGCTCGTCGCTTCTTTCCAAGGACGGCCTGGCGATAGCGATGTTCTCCTTCGTCCACGATGATATCCGTGCCGGAGCCGGGCAACTGGTTAGGGAGATGTATGGACTGGGCATCAATATCGAAATCCTGTCCGGCGATAACGCGGCGGCGGTCTCGTCTTTTGGCCCACTCATCGGCGTTCCCGCCACCGCTTGTCGCGGTGACATGTCTCCCGAAGACAAGACCAGATGGGTCGAGGCTCGCGCCCGCACACACGTCGTAATGATGGCCGGTGATGGCTTCAATGACGCCACCGCGATGGCGAAGGCCGATGTCGGCGTGGCTATCGGCAGCGGTGAGCAGGTAAATCTCGATGCCGCAGATATTCTGATCCCCTCAGAGGACCCCCGGCTCATCACCCGCTTCATCGGCCTGTCGCGCCAGACCAAGCGGGCTGTGCGGCAGAATCTCCTGCTCTCGGTATTGATTACAATCGCTCTGGTATGGTCGGTTTTACAAGGGATAAACGATAAATTATGGATAGGGGTGCTGGTGCATGAAGCCTCGGCGGTTCTGGTCATTCTCAACGGCGCCAGAATCGCTGGAAATGACGGGATGTTCACCCTGTTGCGAAATATCCTCGTCGACCTGGTGGTCGATTTCAAACAGGCGGTGCTGGCTTGGAAGGGTCAGAGGATTTCCCCCTCACCGCTGACGAGGGCTTGATATATGCGCTCGGCCAAGCATGCACACCGAGGGCGAATAGATGGATAAAATCCGTGGCAACCCGCACGCAATCGCCCTCGCCCATCCGACTAGGGCGCAACTATACTCGACCCTGTGCACCACCGAGGAGATGTCGACGGTCGAGTTGGAGAAAGCCGTCGGCGTCACCCGTTACCACCTCTACCACCACCTTGCCCAACTCGCCAAACTCGATCTGGTGGAAAACCACCGTGACGTCGGGAGAGCCAAATGGTGGCGTGCCGGACCGCAGGTCGCTCCAGCAATGGCGACGGGGGAGGCAGTGTCCTTACCGGGGCCATCACAGTCGGATGGTGTCACGGCCCCGGCATGGTCTGATGACCTTCCAGCCGAGATGGTGAGGATGCTCGAGCTTGGTGCTAAAGTTGAATTCCTACCATTACCCAAAGGGGCGGCAAATTCGATTTCAGCCAAGAATCTGCTGAAAAAGATAGCCCGGGAGTACGGCATCGACTTGGATATACCGTTCACCTTCGTTCCCGGCGGCATTGTTCTGATATCGCAACCGCGCTGAGCGAGGGGGCGAAGCGCAGATGAACTCAAACCACCCGAGGTGAATACATGGACGAGGAATTGACGGTCGAATCGGCGATTGCTCCGCCCGACCTTTCATGCCCGAAGTGCGAAGGTCTTCTACCCCCGGAATTAGGAGAGATCTCCTGTTTGTTATGCAAGGCTAGAGTCCGGGTCGAACACCCGGTGACCAGGCGTGCCTGGGCGGAAGAGAAAGTCGCCTGCCCATCGTGCAATTCGGTGCTCATCTCCGGGGTCGAGCGAAGGCCGGCAAACCTGCAATGCTCAACCTGTGACAGCCAGTTCGAGATCATCGCCAATGTGCCGAAGGCCGAAGTTCGGTGTCCTTCTTGCGAGAGAAGAATCCGGATGACAAAGCGGCCGGGACAGCGTGACATCACCTGTCCGGCCTGCGAGACCAGGTTCAGGGTCAATTTCTGAGGAAACTGTAAGGCGGTAATCACCGGTCTGAGGGCTCTGTCCGAAGTACAGTTAGAAGTGATTCCCCTGAGGCACGAGCACGTTAGAAGCATCAGACTGTAGAGTGCTCGTGCCGCGGTACCGTTCATCAATGAGATGAGGTTGGGGTGAGTTGCCATGAGAACGACTTATCGGATGATGGGGCTGGCTGATTACATCACCTTGACCAATGGCTTGCTCGGTGCGGGAGCGATATTCTTCATCATGATGGCGGTAGGTGACCTGCAACAACCCTACCAAGATGGCATCAAGAGCCAATACATCTGGGCCGCCCAACTGTGCATCATCCTGTCGATGATCGGTGACGTCATCGATGGCCCGGTCGCCCGCCGGTACTCGAAGCGAAGATTGCTCGGTGGCAGTCTCGACATCATGTCCGATTGTGTTTCCTTTGGACTGGCACCGGCGTTGCTGATTTTCGTGCTGTACGGGCGAATGGGTGAGGCGACTCCGATATGGACTCTCTTTCTCGCCGCCGCCTGCTGTTGGGTCATCGTTACGGCGATGCTGCGACTGGCGCGATTCGACTACGAAAAGGGCTCGGACTACCCATGGTTCTTCGGGCTGTCATCCCCGGCGAACGCGGTATTCCTGCTCTCGCTCTCCAGCCTGATCTGGCTGCAACCGTCGACTGGAATCGGACCGGGGTTATCGACCTGGAACTGCGAACTCTGCTTTGGTCAAGGGGTCGAGAAACCGTGGTTTGACTTCCTCATCATCCCGGGGTTATTCATCTCCGGTGGCCTGATGATCTCCGACCGCAGATTACCGAAGGTCAAACACGGCGTGCCGATGTGGCTTTCTGTCATCGCCATGTCCACCCTCCTAGCCGGCACGATAATCCAACTTCGCTACACTTTAGGCGAGTTCCCGGAACTCGATGAGGCGGCTGGATTCACGACCTTCGTGTTGTTTTCGACCACCCTGATTCTCTGCCTGGCCTACATCATCGCTGGTCCAGCCATCGTCGCCAAAGAAAGCGACTAGGATTCAAATCCAGGCTCGGCCTTCGGGAATCGGGTTGGCCTGAGGTTTCAATGAATCTACGCGTTGCCCTGATTAAGCGAGTCACAAACTCTCATCTGAAACTCTTTGTTTCGTATCGCTGATTCCGGAAACAGAGACGTTTCCAGCACAGTTTCCTCTTCGCTTTGCCCTCGCTTCCCATCTGGCGGTGGCATCCTTACTGACCGGGTCGCTTGTATTGCCTCATGCTGAACGCTTCCAAACCACATGAAGACTCAGACAAGACGTTCATCTAATCGCGATTTTTGTGAATTATCTTGCATTATCCAAAATCGATCCTCTTCACTTTGCCCTCGCGGCGTCGGTGGCGCGGGGCGACAAATAAGTCGAATATATTCGTACGGTCACCCTCACAGTAAGGCGAAGAGTACAGAAATGCGCAATTGCCTCCGCCTTGGAGGTAGTGAAGCGAGCATTTCATAGAGGGGATAACCCCTTCCACTTATGTAGGGGAAGAGTTCGATATGAGTCGGGATGGGATGTCCTTGAGCGTCAGCGACAGCGGCAACAAACAGTCATTAGAGGAATTGCGCAAGAGCGTGGTCGGCGGCGATAGCCTTTCCTTATCAGCTCTGAGAACCTCTCTCACCCAGTCGGGCTCATTTACCTTGGACGATGCTGCTCACCGTAGTGCAAGATTCCGTGAAGAAGAGCGACTGCGCTCACGTCTGCGGCGCGACCGCCGCCTGCGCATGAAGGCACAATCCGAGCGAATCGCGGCGATGCAAGATAATATTTCCAGCGAATTGGAGACTCGCCACACGATGACAATCGAGCAACTCGAGCGTGAACTGCGACAAGAGATGGATGACGAATTACAGCAACTAGAAAAAGAATCTCTGCACAAAGAAGAGAAAAATATCCGCCAACAATTGAGTCTTCGACTGGAGCGTGAACAGGATATTCTGCGCCAACAACTCGATGTCGAGCAGGAGCGCCGGCTCGAAGAGCATCGCGACCGTATCCGTTCTCGGTTAGAGCAAGAGATGACTGATGGTTTCAGCAAACGTCTGGAATTCCAGCGCGAGCGCATGGAGATCGAGTTCAATGAAGAACTTCAACGCCGGGTGCGTGAAGCCGAAGTGGCGATTGAAGATGAACTCGAATTGCGCTTCTCAGAGTTGGAGGCTAGCGAAATATCCAACCTCGAAGTAAACCAAACCTCTCTACTGGAGGAGCGAGAGGACCAACTGCGGCGTGGTATCCGTAAACGACTCGAGTCGCAGTTACATCAGCGTCTGCGCCAGCGCGAGACCAGACTACGGGCCGAGTATGAACGCCGCAGCCATCGCTTGGAAGAAGAGATCGCTCGAGAAATACAAACCGAGTTGGAGGGACGACTGCGCCAGGAGACCAATCAACTCGAAGATAACATGCGCGAAGATGTCGAGATGGCGGTGGCGCGTCGACGCGACGAACTGCGACTACAGATCAATCGCAATCTGTCCGAGACCTTCGCCGACCGCTTGTCCGAGCGCAAGGAAAGACTGCGCGAAAAGTACGACATCACCTTCTCGCAGGCGGTAGACGACATCACCCGCCAGATCACCGACGAAATCGAGACCGAACTCAATCGCCGCATGGGCGAAGAGTTCACCGCCTACCAGATGTCGCGCGATGCAGAGATTCAAAATCGCTTGTCGAGATTCCGCTACGACCAAGAAAACGAGTTGCGGGATCGGCTGACCGAAGTATTCGAGGGCGAAAAGGTGGATTGGACCGAACGCCTTGAAACCGAGTTCCAAAGTCGTGAGCAGGCGGCTAAGAAGGCGATAATGTCAGAAATAGACGCAACTCTGCGCAATGAGCGCCTGACCTTTGAGACCGACCTCGACTTGATTCGCGATGAGACGACCCTGGAACTTGAGGTCGAGATGGAAGACCGCCTGAAGTCATTCCGCGATGCCAAAGAGGAAGAGGTTGCCGACCAACTCGAGCGGCAACTGACCAAGCGTGAGGAAATCATGCGCAACAAGGCATTGGTTGAAATCCGTCGCAAGGAAAGCCAGGTACGTGCTGAAATCGAGGCGCAACTCGGAATCAAGCGAGCCGAGATTCGTGACCGCCTCTCTTCGCTCAACGAGCAGATGGACAAATTCCGTGAGATGGCTGAAGACAAGATGCGCATTTCCATCGAAGAACAGATTCAAGGTGAAATCGAAGATGCCGAGGGGCGCCTCAAGTCCAGAGAGGACGAGTTCGGCGACCTCCAGAGCGACGAGGGGCGACTTGAGAAGCGCCAAGCATGGCTTGGGGCAATCGCCGGTCGTGGCGCACCGACCACTGCCAGCGACCCGACCGCGCTCGGCGCTCGCCCGAGCACTCTGGCCTCCGCCGGCGGCCGGGTGATGCGCACACCATTGGGAGCATTCAGCGAGCGCCCGGGTGGCCCAGCAAAGCCGGTCAGGCAACCTATCGGCTCACAATTGCGCCCGGTCAGACAGCCTATCGGCGACGAGCAACCGGATGACGCTGGCCTGCTGCAACCGATTCGACCGAGGATTCAACCAATATCCACCGAGGTAACTACTCCTGAGGACGAGGCGAAGACCGAACTTGATCCAGAGACGGCAATACAACCAATTGCCGATACCCCTCTACCAACTCCAACACCAACCGAGCCACCCACTTCCGCACCGACCGAGCCGGTTGGGCCGGTAGGTCCAACTCGACTTGGTGGCGCACCACCGTCAACAACACCGGCCGGGCCTGCCAGGATGGAGCCGATAGCACCTCCGGTAAGCACACTCACACCGGTTAGCACTCTGACTCCGGTCACCCCACAAACCCCTGAGAAAACCCCACCCACCTCAGTGACCTCGGTGACCCCGCTGACCCCGGTGACCCCGGTGACCCCGGTGACCCCGCTGACCCCGGTGACCCCGGTGACCCCGGTGACCCCGCTGACCCCGCTGACCCCGGTGACCCCGGTGGCAGCACCGGCCAGCACCCTGACGCCGGTAAGCACCCTGACCCCTGTCAGCACCCTGACCCCGGTGACTCCCCCGACCGAAGATGTCAGCGATGAGGAGGCTGAAACCGAACCCAAAGATTTGCCAACCTCGACCTTACGGCCAATCAGCGAGACGACACTTGGCGCCCAAGAACCCCGAGGAGCAACTCTGACCCCTGTCGGTGGCGCGGTACTCAAGCCGGTGGTAGATATCCCACCAGAGTCCACCACCTTGACCCCGGTCAAGAGTACGGTCTTGAAACCGGTCGGCGGCGAGCCGGCCGACGATGAAAAACCAGCCCGTGGCCAACCACCGGCATCTGGGCGAGGCAAGCCACCCGGAAGTGGTCGAGGCCCGCCGCCATCCTCCGGTAAGGGTAAGACGCCCGGTTCCGATGCGGATGAAAATGTCGCCAAGTTAAAGCCGGTGACGATGCTGAAGCCGTTGAAACTCCCCGGTGATGATGAAGATGAAGAAGACGAGAAGTTGAACGATTAGTTCTACCGCCTCTATCGCGGGTTCAAATTCCACTTCCAGTCCCGCCTTCTATTACATCTAGTTCCGCCTTCGCGGTATTTTCCGCTCTCACCCAAAGGTTGGCGAAAATATATTTGCGGCACTTTTCTCGGTCGAACTTTTATCCGGTTGTTTGAATAATGTTGCTGAGTTGGCGCGTCCATGCACCGAAGAAGGGCGATACTGTGCATCCTACTATTATTTCCCATTACGGCGCTGACCGCCCCGGTAAGCGCCGATGGACTGACCGATTCCGGTACGGTCAATACCTTGGATGGACGTGGAATATTCTGGACCTTGACCAACAATAACAACGTGTTATACATCAACAGTGATGGCGATGTGATATATTACTCGGTCGACAAGGGAATACACAGCGAAATGTGGAGTACTTCATTATCTGTCAACGTCAAGTGTGTTCGTATCGATGGCAATGCCCAATGGCTGGCGGTCGGTCATAGTTCCGGGGCGCTGTTGATCTCGATGAGCGACCAGAGCATCAGCGAGAATATTTCGACCCCGGCCGCGGTCACGTCGATAGATTTCGATATCGATGGTGACCTGTGGCTCGGTCATACCGCCGAGCCCCGCCGGGCGGTTGAATATCGTGGAAATACCACCACCGCGGTCGAGACCGAACAACACTACGGCGGTGTCAAGGACCTCAAAGTCCTCTCCGACGGTACGATAATCACCGCTGGGAACGACAAGAGAATCTACATTTTCGACCCGGCGGAACAGACTACCACAACCCTGACCGAAAACAATTCAATCGAATCCATATCGGTCAGTGATAATGAGGTATACCTCTTCCTGACCACCTCGGCTGGAGAGTTGATTCGCTACTTCACCTCCAACTGGACTGCGGACACCTTGCAGGTCGGAGGGGAAACGACCAGCTTGACCTACGCCGCGCTTTCCGGGAATAACTCGGAACTGTATGTCAGCTCGACCTCGAAAGTCTGGATCATCGATACCGCGTCGATGACCATCGTCGATGAGCTCACCTCCACCGGCACGACCATCGGCGTAATCCGTGGTGACCGCGGCGAACTGTACGTAATCTCAGCGGTGATGCCGAACTCCTTGGTCCGACTCTTCGACATCGATAGCGATGACGATGGCAGCGTGGATTCTCAAGATGAATTCCCTTACGACCCAACCCAGACCAGCGATGCCGACGGCGATGGCCATGGTGATAATGCCGATGGCAATAATGGTGACCACTTCCCCGACAACCCGAGCCAGTGGGACGATGCTGATGGTGACGGCTGGGGCGACAACCCCAACGGCACCGATTACGATGCCTTCCCCGACAATTACCAGCAGCATGCTGATTCAGATGGCGATGGTTATGGTGATAACCCGAACGGTGAGGGTGCTGATGAGTTCCCTGACGATGCCACCCAATGGATGGATTCCGACAACGACGGGAGAGGTGACAATGTCAATGGCACCAACGGTGATAGTTGCCCGATGGTGAACGGTTTCTCCTCCAATGACCGGTACGGTTGCCCCGATTACGATGGCGACGGATGGTCAGATCCGGATGCTAATTGGCATTTTGATTACGTTCAGTGTAATGCCGAGCAGATTAACTGCGCCGATGCATTTCCCAATGAGAGAACACAATGGAGCGACCGAGATGGTGATGGCTACGGTGATAATGGCACCGGGGTTCAAGGTGACTCCTGTTGGACGCTATTTGGAAACAGTACCAAAATAGTTGAGCGAATTATCAATTCAGATGGCTCCACAACTTGGACTACGACGGCAGCATATGGTTGCGATGATTTTGATGGCGATGGCTATGCAGATTACGGTGATGATTTCTATATGGATGCAACTGAATTCGTCGATATTGACTATGACGGATACGGACATAACAGCGACTATAATGATAGCAATCCGGCGATTCAAACTTTTGAGCAACACTGTTTGATAAACCTGGATGATGACCAAGGAGATTGTTTGGCAATCCGAGATGTTGGATACCAGGAATATCGCAACACGACGACCGCGGCTGGAGATGACCCACTGGGATACACATATTGGATAATCGAGCAACGGGGAAGTGAAGCCGGGGTCGACAAGAGTATATTCGACTCGGCACTCGATGATGTATTGATCTATGGTGGCTTCGGCTTTGTCGGACTGACCGCGGCCATTCTGCTGGTCAGTGGAATCATCACCATGCTGAGAAAACGTAAGGCGGCAAAGGCATTTGGCAGTATAAAGGGCTACGACCCGAGAGAAGCAATCGAGGAGTTAACCGCCGAGGAGAGTGGTGAATCATTCACCGCCAGCGGTGGGGTTGTCGACCAGGAAATGTGGGAAGACGATATTCCCGATATCGAACTGGGCTCGGCCGGCGACGCCGATACCGTCGCCGAAGATGATGATGACAAAGAACTCGTGGAGCTTGGTGATGATACCGCAACTATGGCCGAGGATGCAAGCCTCGAGGAAATGGCCGGCTCTACCTCAGACACCAGTGAAGCGGCGTCGCTTGAGGTCCCCGAAGATGATGATGACGATTCAGATGATGGTGAAACCACCAAACCAGACGCACAGCTGACCGCACAGGCACCCCCAGAGACTCCGCCACTTCCAGCAAGTGGACTTCCGGCGGGGTGGACTGAAGAGCAGTGGCGATGGTATGGCGCTCAATGGCTGAAGGACAACGAAAGCCACTGACGAAGGCCACTGTGAAACGTTACGACGTCCGGCCTTCGGGGAATAGGTAGTTCGAGTCCATCCCCCTTGACGAAAGCCGAGCCTGAATTTGAATCCTAGTGGCTTTCGTTTATCGGAAGTTGACTGGTAGGTCCTCTTTCATGGCGCCTAATTGTGCTGGTGTCCACGAACCTTGGAATACGTTCATCGCCAGCCACAATACGGCATTCCACGACTTGCCCTCGGCGTAGATGTCGATATGTCCGCATGCCGCTAATTCCAGAAGGGTGGCCTCATCACTCCTTGAATCGAATAGGGCGCGTACGAACTGCGGGGTATCCAGATGATACGAAACCACTCGAGCACGCCCTACCATTTCCTCACCTCAAACCGGGAATGGGCACAGTGAAAGTCTCTGGATCAGGATTTCGGCATCGATACCCGATAACTCGTCAATCTTGGCGCGCAGTTCATCGGTCACCCCTTGTAATTTCTGCATCTTGTATTCCTTGACCAAAGTCATCAACATCCCGTCGATACTGCGGTGGCCCGACATTGAACGCAGTGAGTTCAGGTGCCTACGAGTCTCATAACTTACGCTTACCGAGGTCATTCCTTCGCCTGTCATATTGTTTACCCGTAGTGAAGAGGAATCTCGCTATATTTGACCGTATGGTTTCTCAAAGCCCTCAGCAACCGGATTTAGCGAGGGCGGGTGACCTGCCAATCATCAACCCCGGGTTCGGGATTCAGCCAATCCTCATCGCCCGGCAAAACCAGACCATCGCCGATTTTCGCCATCTGGCGCGCCAGGGTGGAGTGGGTGGCCAGCAATCGGTCCCAATCGATTGCCCCACTGCGGAGTTTGATTCCCAAGCGTAGCGCCCGCCACGAGCGGCTGACTCGAGCATATAATTTGAGATGCAGGCGAGCCGATAACGGCCACCAGAACAAAACCAGCAAAGCGACCAGCGGCCACGGAATCTGCGCCAGAATCGGTAATATCAGGCTGGGGAGGTCAACCTCCTGCAGTGGAGAATCCGGCGAGGCGATGAACCAACCCATCGGTAGCGAGATCAATATCCACCACAGTGGATACAGGACCACTGAGAATAACAATTTCATCGACCCCATCCCAGTCTTATTCGCTTCATCCTTACCGAGGTGATTCGTCAGCACCCGGGTCAGCAGATAGGGGGGCATAGAGCCGATGACCGCACCCCATGAGACGATGCCGAGCATCCACGAGATCGACCACAGCCAGTAGGCCGAATTTTTCACAAAGGCGCGTTTTGAGACCCGCTCGGCGCGATTGGACAATTCCCATGACCGTAATCCCAATTTCTCCATTTCTTGGTGGTGGGTACGGAACTCGGATTCAAGCCGCTCGGTCCTATCGGCATCATTGACCGATTGGAATTGCCAAGCCGCTCTGACCCGGCGTGAGCCGAGCAGGGCCTGATCGTAGGGAATCGGGCCTAGGTCGGCATTATTCTCCAGAGAGCGATGAATGTGAATCATGCGCCGGGCGCGCCATACCAATTCGCGGTCAGCCCACGTCTCCTGAGCTTGGTTACAGCGGTACATCTCCATTTTCAGTAAATCGGTGATCGCCCCACACCAAGCTCGCTCTCTGGCTTGGTCGCCGAACTCTTTGACTTCCTCTTCACTGGGCTCAGGTGCTCCATCCTCCCCTGGCAAGGGAGGAATCGACAGGGGTTGGTTGACCTGTAGGCTGACCCGTTCACGAAACCTGTGTTGGTCACTATAGTGCAGACCGAGGGGGACGATATGCGGTTGAGCCACCCCTTCAGCGCGAGATTTCTGCAGTGCGTGCAGAAGAATCCTTGCCGCCCCAGTGCGTAATCTGACCGGATGGGATTTCAAGTGGGTTACACCCTCAGGGAAAATAGCCACTCGCCCGCCTTCAGCCAGTGCATCTCCCATACTTTCAATCAGCGTCTGGTTCTTCGCCGTACGTTGACCATCCCGCTCCTCTCCCGGAGTCGCATCTGTGTCCACATCTTGTGCTCTGTACACCGGTTTCGCGCCGGCGATTCGCATCATCATGCCTAGAATCGGTACCTTGAACAGAGTGTGTTTCGCAGCTACGGTGAGGTTACCGGGAAGCGCCGCCATCATCAACATCGGGTCGATCATCCCACCGGGGTGCCACGCCGTGAACAGTATTCCACCCGCGTCGGGAAGGGTGTCGATATCGACCAGGGAAATCTCGCGAAACCAGGTATCCATCAGCGCTCGGTTGAGTCGGCGCAGGCGGAGGTAACCGGGAGAGATTGTCAGATTCTCGGGGTCAGCG
>JAPOGE010000022.1 GCA_028283345.1 Candidatus Poseidoniales archaeon | reverse complement strand
GTATACGCGCAGGGTCATAGAATGCCTCCAATCAATCGGCTGGTTGCTGATTATTCAATGCTCGCCCCTAAGCGACTTCGTTAATTACTTCTAGGCGCAATGATTCAGGTTTCTCGACCGCTACTAAACCTCTGATATTGTGTATGTCTCTAATCTCCTCCGGCGGATGTGCGACATCCTGGGGTGAGGCCTTCTCACCTATTCTTTCTGCTAGACCTCGAACTTGTGCCGGTTCTATGGTAGTCGTGGTCAACAGGTCACCGAATGCATCCAGAAGTCTCGGCTTATCCTGCCATCTGTTCATCCTCACCGTCGCCACCTCGCCGTGAACCTTGGGTGTCACGTGCACAGATGCGGACATTTTGCGTAATACCGAGACCAGGTCCTTGCCTAGGTGTTTCCCCCCATGCCGCCCCATGTGTATGAAGCAATTTGAATCGATGACCCATGCTGACGGCAGCATCTGATTCTGCTCATCACACAGGGATATGCGACTTCGGGCTGGCTATCGTAGTCGGCAAATCTTCAAAGTCGAACCGATGATGCGCCATTTATGGCTGCGGCGGGAAAGTGTGTCGTCGTCACCGGTGCCAACGGACATCTGGGGTGTGCATTGGTTCTAGATTTGCTCAACCATGGCTATCAGGTGACCGCCACAGTGCGCGACCCGAGTGATTTGCGCAAGACCGCCCACCTGCGTGAAGGCGCCGAGAAGATGGGCGCTACCGAGCGCCTAGACATCGTTGCCGCCGACCTGATGGAAGCGGATTGCTGGGGCGATATCCTCGCCGGCAAGGATGGACTGTTCCAGGTCGCGGCAGTCTACAGTACGATGTCGAAGAACCCGCAGGAAGAGATCATCGAGCCAAGTATCGTCGGCACCTTGAACCCACTGCGTGCGGCGGCTGAACAGGGAGTCAGTCGAGTTGTCTACACCAGTAGTCTGGCCGCGGTCGGGGGAATGCCGGAAGGGCGAGCCAAGACCGAGTCGGATTGGAATGAGAACTTCAGCCTGCCCTATACCTATGCCAAAACCGAATCGGAGAAGCGCGCCTGGGCGCTGGCTGAGGAGTGCGGCCTCGACCTGAGGGTCTGCAACCCGGGAATGATCTGGGGGCCGCATTTCTCTCGCCATACCCCGAGCACAGAGATAATGTCTAATCTGATAAGGGGGAAATACCCGATGGCGGCGAAGATCGGTTTCGCCATCGTCGATTCGCGTGATGTCGCCAGCGCCCATCGTCTGGCCTACGAGATTGAATCAGCCGAAGGGCGGTTTTTGCTGAGTGCAATCGATCTGCAATTCATCGACATGGGCAAGCGGGTCAAAGCGGTCGAGCCAAAGGCCAAGGTGCCGAAGATTCGCGCCCCATGGCCGTTGGTCCACATCAACCTATTCTTCGACTGGGGAATGGGATTATTCGGTCGAAAACGTACCATGTCAAGAGCCATCGTCAAGAGCATGCGCAGGGGTACCAGCATCTATGATTGCTCCAAGGCGCAAGAGGTACTGGGCTGGAAAACCAGACCTTTGGAAGATACTATTCGCGCCACCATCGACGCCTGTCGACAACTTGAAGGAAGGGCTTGAATGTCGGAAGAAACCACGCAAATAGTCATCCCACCGGGAATACTCTCTCCTGAAATTGGCCGTAAGGTACTAATCTCGGCAGTGATTTTTATCATCGCCACCAGCATCATCACCCAAGCCTTCGTTCAATTGGGAGGTGGGCCGAGAAATGATGATATTGACCTGACCGACCAGATAACCCATTCAACCGGAGAAACCCATATTCTCGAGGGCTTGCCACCCTTCATCTCCTCAGGAGGGGTCTATCAACCGGAGAAGACCATCTTCACCATCGGCCTTTCCCTCTCAGGAATGTTATTCATCGTTCTCGGGATTGACTTCGGAACTCGGACACATCGACTTCTCAGCGTTGCCGGCGCCAAGCCTTGGCGCAGATTGAGCAATGTCGCTTCAACCGTGGCCGCAATCGGCGCCGGAGTAAGTTTGATGATGATACCACAGTACCCATTCGATGTCAGTTTGGTAGCACACCTGTTTTACGCCATCACCATCTTCTACTGTTCCTTTTTCTGGGTCTTCTTCAGCCACCTCGCCCGCAGTGGTAGCGAAGATGACTCACTGACCTGGCGCGGCTATCGGATTTCGACCTTGAGAAAATATCTTTTGTTGGGATTATTCGTCTCACTGATACTGACCATCTATGCTCCCCCGGCCGGTTATATGTTGCTGGGGGCTTTCTTTGAATGGATGTTGCTTCTTACCTCGATGGGCGGATTGCTCAGCAATATGCCAGCATTTGATGAAGGCAGAATCATCCCCGGCAAAATCTTCAATGCTTAGCCGAGTGTTGTAACAATACGTAGTGCCTTCGAAGTCGTGGCCATCGAATTAGCCTGGTTGCTTCACTACATCATTGACTCGTGGTAATTGGGCACAAAGGTCTGTTCCGACAGCGGTGGCCTTACGTATCCCCGAGCCTTTTTTCTATCCGGAAGTTCGATCGCCGACGGAGTCAAGTCCTCGTAAGGTATCATCGACAGGAAGTGGTTGATACAGTTCAGATGGGCGTGGCGTTTGATTTCCGAGTTGACCACATACCACGGTGCTTGCTTGGTATCGGTGTGGGCGAACATGATGTCCTTGGCCTCGGAGTATTCTTCCCAACGGGTCAGCGATTCAAGGTCCATCGGGCTCAACTTCCAGCGCTTATGCGGCTCGTTAATCCTAGCCTTGAAGCGCTTCAATTGCTCTTCATCGGAGACCGAGAACCAGTACTTTATCAGAATCGTTCCCGAGCGCAGCAACATTCTCTCGAACAGCGGGCACGAGCGCATGAAGTCATTGTATTCCTCATCGTCGCAGAAACCCATCACCCGCTCGACTCCGGAGCGATTGTACCAACTGCGGTCGAACAGCACGATCTCGCCGGCCGCCGGAAGATATTGGATGTAGCGCTGGAAGTACCATTCGGTCTTCTGCCGGTCGGTCGGCGCTGGTAGCGCCGCCACCCGCACCACGCGCGGGTTGAGGTACTGGGTGATGCGCTTGATCACACCGCCCTTTCCGGCCGCATCCCGACCCTCGAAAATCACCACCACCTTGAGTCCCTGTGCCTTGACCCATTCCTGTAATTTGATGAGTTCAAGTTGTAGCCTGAAAAGTTCAGCACTATACTTCTTCTTCCCGATTCTCTCGGCTTTTTTGCCATCGCTGCCGCCCATGGTAATCACCCTCCGATTGCCGATGGAGACAAAAGGGCTGTGGTAGGCGATGGTCAAAGATTCAAACAACATTCCATCAAGAAAATTATCCATCCAGCCTCAGCCATGACCTCTGACTTGGGCCTTGAGAGACGCATCTTTGAATTGAAATGCCGCCAGGATAAATCTTCATTATCCTTGACTTCGAATTCAACCATGACTATAGGTGATTCCGAATCCACCGCGTGGATGGTTCCAAGACACTGCTCCCTGATCGCACAAGATGAAGCAGGTGCCGCACTCGACGCAGTCCTCGTACTGGAACTTCATATGTTCCAGTCCTTGGTCGCGGAAGTTGTAGCACTGGGCGGGGCAACCCCAGACGCACATCATGTGGCTGCACTCGTCGCACTTCTTGATGTCGACAATTATATGCGCGAATTCGTGGTCATCGATATTGTAACCGACGAGTCCTAGGCCGTTCTTCACGTCGTATTTGAATAGGCCAATCTTCTGCGTCTCGGACATAAATCACATCTCCTCATAGTTTCCTTGTCAAAAGACCCAGCCTCATTATACCGAAGAACCCCATACCCTTCTTGTTTGCCTTATTGATCTTGCGCAACTCCTTGCGGGTCTTCAGCATGACCTTCTCGGCTGGAATCTTCTCCTCGCCAATCTCTCGGAAGACGCGGTTAGCCGTCTTACCGAGCAGTTCCGGGACCCAGGTGAAATTGCTCGGATGGTTGAGGAACTTGGTCGCGGACTTGAAGCGCTTGAGGTCACGGAAGATGAAACTCGCCTTGAGTGACTTGGTGTAGGTCGCGTCGAGGGCTTTGGCGGATACATCTTTCCTCGAGATGCAGTTGCCGATTGCCGCACCGGCGAGTTTTCCAGAGTGGATGGCGTAGTTCATCCCTTGGATCTGCATGCCGTTGGCAAAGACCAGGCCGGCGGCATCACCGACTACCACGGCACCATCGCGGGTGAAGCGGTGAGGCATGCGGTTAAGGCCATACTCTGGGCATAAGTGGCTACCGTACTCTATTGCCTCGCCACCCTCGATAAGCGCGGCAATGGCCGGCTGGGCCTTGAAGGCCTGATAGAGGTCGTAGGTGTGCAACCCTTCCGGTAGCGACTTGAGTTGCACGATGATGCCGCAAGATACGGTCTCCTCATTGGTGTAGAAGAAGCCGCCGCAGCGAGGATACAGTCCCTTCGTATTCGGGTACTTTTCCCAGGCTTCGTGTGACATTTCTCGATACAAGGAGAGTGCAAGTTCCATCGCCATCCCGCTTGGTGGGCGTTCATCGTCACCGGGGAAGCAGTTGAAGCGTTCATCGATGCGTTCCTTGCCCAGATGGATTATCTCCTTGATACCGAGCAGCATGTCATCCTTGGATTGGGCGTGCAGCATGGTGTCGAAGTCATAGCCACGCGTTAAGATTGAGTTGGATCCCTCCGCAATAACAACGACCTTACACGTCATGACCTCGCCACCTTGCACGATACCGGTGATGGTACCGTTGCGAATCTTGTCGACCACATCTCGGGGCAGGCTGTCGACCTTCCACTTCTGCGCCTTGCCTACTCCTGAATCCTTGCTTGGATCTGTGAGGTCGCGGGCATCGTAGGAGGTGTGTTCAAGACCGTCGATGTTCAACTGATCGATCTTGACGCCGGCCATCACGAAGATGCCGGCCTCTTCCATCTTCTCCGCCATCCAAGCATCGGTCTTGGCGCGAAGAACCGACCAAGCGGAACGTTGACTCGGTTCCTCGGTTCCTCCAGTGCCATCCCACGATGCGAAGCGACCTTCGATGAAGAGCGCGTCCTCGTTGTTGAGGAAGCCAACCTTCTTGTGGTTGATGCAGCGTTCGATGCCGGGACAGTCCATCTCCCAGTTTCCCAGGTATTCCTTGAAGGCGTCGAGCTCTCGACCCCACAGGATGCCGCCAGTCATGTTCTTTCCACCTATAGGGTCGGCGCGGTCGACGACGAGGATACGGTCACCTTCGATTCCCTCCTTGAGAAGTTGGAACGCAGTCGCAGCACCAGCGAATCCGGCACCAATCACGATGACATCAAAATCCGTCTCCTCATCCATCGATTGACCTCAATCATGTTTCCCGACCAATGACCCACCTTTGAACCCAACTGAGGCCATAATCTGCATACTGAGTTTTGTTGCCCAACCCCTAAGACCCAACACCGATTGCTCGTACCATGGTGAGAGCCAGCGCCCCGGGTAAGTGTATCCTGTTCGGGGAGCACGCGGTGCTCTACGGCCAGCCCGCGGTCGCGGTCGCCATCGAACAGAGGTGCAATGTAACAATCACCGATAGCGTCGACGATAAGTGGCATCTTGAGGGGATGATTTTCAAGCCGGAAAAACATCCGCATATCGACGGCTTGCGTAAGCGATTATGGAATGAGCGCCAACCCTTGACCATCAATATCGATTCCGCGGTTCCTTCCGGTTCTGGACTTGGCTCCTCAGCCGCTCTATCGGTGGCACTGGCCGCGGCACTGCGCGCAAAGAGGGGTCGCAGAGTGGCTGCCGATGGGTCGTGGCACGAGGGTTTCTCAGCATCTCTGTTCCAGACCGACGCCTATTCAAAACCAGACAAGGGTGATGCCGGACATATTTCTCCCGGGGGTGAATTATTGTTCGGCAGAGCCGCGCTCGATAGCGATGAGTTAGCTCTTCTCGGCCATGCCATCGAGGCCGAGAGCCAAGGTGGGCGAGCCAGCCCCACCGATACCGCGACCGCGAGTTACGGTGGTGCGGTAATGATTTCTGACCGCCGCGAGCGCGGCTTCGATTGGCTATGCTCGCGCCGACTCGCAACTCCCGAGGGCGATAGACAGTGGGAGGTGCACAGGGTGAAGATGCCGGACAATATCGATCAGGCTCGGCTGGTCATCGGCAACACCGGAGTGCATTCCAGGACCGCAACCGTGGTCGCCGACGTCGCCGCACAACTGAAGCAGAATCCGGAGCGAATGCTGGAGATCGAAACCATTGGAGATTTATCCCGGCGCGGGGCCTCTGCGCTACGTTCAGGTGAACTTGAGGAATTAGGCCGATGTATGTCGGAAAACCACCTGCTACTGCGCGGCCTGGGAGTATCTTGTCCGGAGTTGGAAACTCTGATTAAAGCCGCGGCCCCGACCAGTCTCGGGGTCAAACTCACCGGCGCCGGTCGCGGCGGTTGTATGGTCGCCCTTACAATGGAGCCTACACTGACCTGCGGAGCGATAGAATTGGCCGGAGGAAGGGCGTATATTTCCGAAATCGGCTGTGAGGGTGCACGAATCGACATGGAAAGTGGCAACTGAGAGGCTGAAAATCATCAATTTTATCAACTCGTGATGGTCTTCCCTTTATATAGGGGTATAAAACCGCCAAACCATGTCTAAGACTGATGAAGAGCGCTTAACCGTAGTTAATGTGGTAGCCAGTACCCGAGTAGCCGAAGAACTCGACCTTCCCGACATTGCAATCCAGTTGAATTGTGAATATGAACCAGAACAATTTCCCGGTGTCGTCTATCGTGTGAAAGACCCGAAGTTGGCGATCCTGATGTTCCGAAGTGGCCGAGCAGTGTGTACCGGCGGCAAGAACGAGGAAAATATCCACACCGGTATCGCCCGCATGACCGCCGACCTGAACCGGGCCGGAATTGAGACTTGGGATTTGAAGGATGTCGAAATCGAGGTGCAGAACATGGTCGCGACCTATGCTCTCCACTACCCCGACGACCACGAGGGAAATGACAAGTGGACCGACGAGCCATTGGCCGGACAACCACGCAAGTTGAACCTCAACAACCTTACTTTCCACCTACCATTCGACAAGGTTGAGTATGAGCCGGAGCAATTCCCCGGTCTGATATATCGCTTGGACCACCCCAAGGTCGTCTGCCTCATTTTCGGCAGCGGCAAGATGGTGATCACCGGTGCTCGTCACAAATCCGAGATTTTGGAAGCGGTGCAGATCATCAAGGACGAATTAGCTGACCTCATTTGATCGGAGACCCCCGAAGGCCACTACAATTAGCCACGGAGTTCGTCCTTCGGGAATGGGGATTGCCTGAGGTTTCGATGCGTTTTCGCGTTGCCCGCTTGAGGGCTCTGGCAAGACGCTCATCACATCGCGATTTTTTGAATGATGCTTATTATTGAGAGTCAATAATCGATCCGCTTCGCTTTGCCCTCGCCGTGCGCCTGCTACGGCAATCCTTACTGAGCGGTCGCTAATGTTGTTTCATCTTACTCTCGCCACCCTCTGGCGACATATGATTCAAACATATTTGTACGGTTGCCTCGGCAGATTACTATTCAATAGATGCGACCCACAGGGTCGCATGATGCGGGCGCGGGTTATCGTCATTTTGTTGATGCTGATGATGTCTGGGGGAGGGGCATTTTTTGTCGACCTTCCAACCCTTTCTCCTGCAGAAGAATCCTTTTCCGCTGAGAGAAGTACTACGAGTGCCGATATTACCGAATGGCGGGTGAACGACCGCTGGGTCTACGCCGGAACCTTCGACCCAGAAGCCCTCATCTCCCAAAGTGGAGCGAGTGCCAGTATCGGCATCATCACCGGTGACAGCACCAATACGGTGAGCGAAATCCTGACCATGACCATCGAGAACCACTCGACTCTGGTCTACAAGGTGCTGGTGAGTGCCGATTTCGATAAGAACGGGGTCACCTTGGATGGCTATAACGGCGATTTGGAGATTGACTATGATGCTACCGAATACTGGCGCGTCAGCGATTTGGCATTGATTCGGCGCGACCTCGGATTGGTGGTGAAATTCGATGCCTTTGGATTCATCAATATCGATGTCGCCGACGTCACCATCTCGACCACCCATGCCCCTCCCCAGGAAGGTTATGACTTCCCCTTGCGAGCGGGCGAGCGTTGGCTCTCCGAATCCACCACCGATGTGGTATGGTCGGGTAGTTCGGATTACATCAACCCCCTGCCCGCAGATACATCGACCGCGACCACCGATTATTACGAGGTCACCAATTCCGGCACCCCGATGAATGCCCAGGGGCAGGGAATTTCCTATTCAGGGTGCAGTGATTCCTACGAGGTGACTTCCTACGATGACAATGGTTTGGTCGACGGCTACAATTGGTTCTGCCCCGCGGCTCGCTCATATGCGTGGATGCATTCCGAGGACAGCATCGGTCTGACCATCGACTTCAGGCTCAAGTCCTACACCCCGACATCCTCTACCGGAGTTGCCACCAACTCCGACCCGGGTCAGCGTGATGTTGCAATAAATGTCGAATTGAAGAATCCCCTCACCGCTCTGAACGCGACTCAGGAGGCATGGGTCAACATCACCGATGGTAGTGGCTCGCCACTAGTTGGTGAGAGTGTGGAATTACGCTACGAGCGGGAAGGAATTGCCCTGACCGGAACCACCGCGGCAAATGGTTCGGCATGGTTTGAATTCGATTCAGGGTTTGCTCTCGACCCTTCCTTTACCACCTATGACTGGGCCAGTCACGGCATCATCGCCTGGCAATCATCCGAGGGACGTCTGGGGGTTGCAACCATGACCTTGGATGATAATCTGGTGGCACTGGATCTGGTGGCGATGACCGACCGCGTCTCAATCATCAGAAATCGCAGTGGTGAGGTTCGCGCACTCAACGAAATCTCAGGCTATAATGTACTGCCCGGCGACAACCTGTCATTTCAGTTGCCGGTGATGAATCGAGGCATCATCCTCAGCACCCCGACCACGGTTGAGGTGCAACGACCGGATGGTCAACTCATCTCGTTCAATGTTCCGGCGCTTTCCACATATGAGGAGTTCCGGGTCGGATTTGAGTGGAGCGTACCCGGTGATTCGACCATCGGCTATGTGATGATCACTTACGAGGTCGACCCCGACCTGATAAATTCCGCCGATGCCGACCCGGCAAATAACGTCGGTGAAATATCGGTATTCGTCGGCACCTTACCAGAGGTGGTCATCAGTGCTTTTACGCCGATTTATTCACTGACTGACTTGAATTTAAGTGCCGACCAATCATTCGATTCGGATGGCGGAGATGTCACCTGTGTTTTCATCGTGGAATACGAACTTGAAGAGGAATTGAAGTGGCGAACAATCGAAACTGCAGATTGCCATACCAACCTGTCTTGGGTCGATGACGGCATCTTCGAAGTCATCGTCACCGTCATCGACGAAGAGCAGGATAGTTCCTCGACAAGCGTTGACGTGACGGTGCTCAATCGGCCTGCGACGGTCATTATCAGCAGTCTGTTGACCGAGACTCCGGCACTCTCGATGGTGACGATGGAGGTGTTTGCCAACGATACCGATTCCGAAGATGACTGGCCCGGCTTAGTCGACATCTACTGGCCGACAGCCAATTGCCTCGAGGGCTATTTCACCCGCACCTGCACCACAACCTCAAATGTTGAAGGGCTGAAATCCTTCACTGCAATCGGCACCGATGATGATGGGGAATCAACCCATTCAGTTTGGAATATAACTTTCACCAATGCTATCCCAAAAGATGTCAATGTGAGCCTTTGGTCTGCGCTGGGGCAGGAAATCGAGGCTGACCAACAAGGAACTTTCCAAGTTCTTGAAGACGATGTGATGTGGTTGCGCGCCGAGGCTGTCGACAGCCTCGATGACCTGTCTACACTGGAATGGCGCTGGCGCCCCGACAACCAGGATACGACATGGTTCGTACGCACCGAGGGCGACTCGTCGGCTATCGAGGTGGCCTGGCCAAGGTCGGGGCGCAATATCGTTCGCCTCGAGGTAGTCGATAACGACGGCGCCAGTTCAGGCTTCATCGAAACTTGGGTGCAGGTCGAGAATGTCGCGCCCGTTATTGACGACCTGCCGACATCACTGCCGGTAGCCGAGTCGCAAAGTGTCCAACTCACCGGTCGATATCACGATACCGCCAGCGATAACCAGACCTTGATCGCGTGCTGGGATGTCGACCCCGGCAGAAACCAGGATGGCGTCGGTTCGGCTGATGATGACTGCGATGTATTCGGCGATACTTTGGTATGGGCCTGGGACCAAGATGGGATTCATCAGGTCATCTTCCACGTCACCGATAACGACGGAGCACGGGCCTATCGAACCACCAATATCACCGTCGTCAATCAACCACCTCGCCCGACCATCAAAGTCTGTTCTGCCAGTGCCGGAAGCGCCTGCGAACTGACGGTTTCACATGTCTTGGATTCAGCCGCCGACCTGCCCCATCTAACCTATACCTGGGATATCGATGCCAGCATCGACAGCGATGGCGATGGCGATGCGACCAATGATGCCGACCATGTCGGGCGTACGGTGAATCATACCTGGGCATCTGCCGGGTCATACGAGGTGACGGTACGGGTTCTCGATGAAGATGTGACCAGGCCCGGCACCGCCTCGGTAATCGTCGAGGTATCAGCGTCACGAGGTGGTCTTATCGGCGATGTCATCGGCTCGGTTATCGGTGAAGAAGCGGGGATGATGACCAAGATTCTCGTCCTGGTCCTGATTGGGCTTATCGGGATAGTCACCTACCGAGCACTCACCGGTAAATCCAACCACCCCGATGAGGATATCGCGCCTTGGGAACAGACGTCGCCGGACTTGACCGCAGATGAAACCCCCACTGAGGTGCTCGACCTCACTTTTCCAGCCACATCCAACCCCGTCAGCACCGACTTAACGGCCACATCAATCACTGCCACAGAACCTGCCAATTTTGCCGGAACCACCTCTACTGTAATCTCTGACTTTGCCATCGCCGAAGCGGCGCCACCTGTTCCTGCCTCAGGCCTGCCGCAGGGTTGGACGATGGAACAATGGAAATATTACGGGCAGGCTTGGTCAGAAGATAATGCCGCTCAGACAGGCATCGCTGATGATGGGGAATTAGACCTTTAACCCAAATATATTGAAAATCAACCAACGAAGGTTTTGAAGTCCACGACCATACTCGGGTTGTTGATGGAGCGCTCATGTGCACCGGTATTCGCAGTCCTCGCACTGCTGATTCTCTCGTTATTTTCAGCGCTTTTTGCCGTCGAGGGGTTGCCGATTCCAGATTTGGAAGAGTCGCAAAACGATGGTATTAAATTGAGTTCTGCGTCTAGAAACAGTCATTCCTCAGTCGACATCTCGGCATGGAGAATCGGCGATAAATGGGTTTACGATACCACCTTTGATGTGGCTGGCCTCATTGCTTCTGCAAATCTTTCCGGTTCGTGGGTCAATATATTGACTGGAGAAACCGATGTGGAGGTCGTGGACATCATTTTCATGGATTTGAATGGCTCTCAGACCCTGGCATATCAAGTGAAGTCAGAGGGTGATTTCTCCACCGGAAATAATGGTGCCAACCTTAACGGATTCAATGGCAGGGTGGATATGGATTATGAGGCTTATGATTTCATCAGGGTCAGTGATTTAGCCACCATTTACAGCAATTTCACCGTCGATGTGGATTTTTACGCCATTAATTGGTTTAGACAAGATGTAGGCATCGTTCAGATATCAAATACCTATTATCCCCCGAATGAGGGATATGATTTTCCGATGACAATGGGGGATACGTGGAATAATTCTTACTTCTCGGTAACAAATATCACCGGGGAATCGGATTACTTCGATTTAGACGGATATAATACCAGTGAGAATGGAACAACCACTTACCAAATCACTCAGCAGGGAACTCCTTCCAATGGCACAGAAACTATTCAATACACCGGTTGTGGCTCATCCTTCAAAGTAAGTGCCTGGAATGAATCGGGAAACTCTGATGGTTTTAGATGGTATTGTCCAGAGGCTCGTTCATATGCATGGAATTCCTTCCTTGAATCCTCTCTGGGAATGCAGATTGATTGGTTGTTGAAAGAATATGACCCGATAGATTCCCAAGGCTCGAACATCGCATCAAGTCCTGGTATTCGTATGACCGTATTAGATGTCAATCCACAATTTGATCGAGTCAGACCCGATGCAGACTTGGCGGTATGGGCTAATTATTCATCTAATATGGGACAAACACCTGCTACCAATAAAAACCTGCAGTTGAGGTGGGAAGTGGATTCGGAGATCCAATCCCTGACGACGAGATTCAATGGTTCCGCATGGTCAACCTTCAATGTTGGCGATAGCGATGACAACTCAACCACCATCGAAGATGTTGGTAGCCACGGGGTCATCGTCTGGGATCCAGTAGCGAAATTTGTCGGAGTATCAACAGTTGTACTCGACCCGGATGTCACTGCGATTGATTTGGTGGCTAGGACTGACAACGTGGTTGTCGAGAGAATGCGTGATGGAATATCTGTGAATGTTCCGCCAAACTCAATCAACACAATACCGGGCGATGAGTTGAAATTCACCATGCTTGTTCAGAATCGCGGGACTGAGACTTCACCAGCCACTGATGTCGAGGTATCCTCCCCTGACGGCTCTTCGTCGCGTGTGGGTGTTCCTTCTCTCACTCCAATGGAGAGTTTGGCGTTTATTGCAAATTGGACTGTACCGGTGAGTCAGGCCATCGGGGATATTTCGTTGACCTTTGAAGTAGACCCCGACGAGAATATCACCGAAGATGGCAATCGCTCAAACAATCTGGCCGAAATCACCATCTTCGTCGGCCGCATTCCATTGGCTATTTTCACCGTACTCGATGGATTTCTAACCCATGAGAACGCCACGGTAAATGCCAGCATGAGTTATGACCCCGACGGTGGTGATGTCACCTGTGACTTCCACATCGATGAGGATGAGGATGGACTTTCCGACATCACCCGTGTGGAAGATGATTGTATTCTAGAGTGGGCCTGGAATGATGATGGTGAGTATCTGGTCTCGTTTACAATCTATGATGACGAGGGTGATTCAGTGACGGCAAATACAACCGTCACGGTGCTGAATCGTGCCCCCTGGCTCAATCTCTCAGCCCCGGCAAATGTTACCGCTGAAAGCCAGATCACCATTGATGCCAGTGATTCCGGAGACCTCGACAGTCATAATGAGCCGGTCTCGATTTCATGGCCCGATGTGGTCTGTAATGAGGGACTGACCCAACCCACCTGTACCTTTTCTCCGGAGGTGGAAGGTGAGATGACGGTGACTGCGGTGGCACGGGATGAGGATGATGCAACCACCAGCGCGACTATTTCATTCGTCGTCCTCAATCGCCCGCCGCAATTGAGTGGGATTGAGTTATGGAGGAATGGCAGTAAGGTCGAGGGCGAATGGGAGGTACACGAAGATGAGACCGTGCAACTCATCGCTACCGGTAACGATACTCTGCTCGACCTCGATTCATTGTTCTATCACTGGATCGTCGATGCCGACGTGAATCCCGATGAGATGGTGACCACCTATGGTCCTTCGTCGACCACCGATGCGATGTGGACAACGGCTGGCGTGCACCGCATACAGGTCGAGTTATTCGACGATGATGGTGTCAGCAGCGGGGTGGAAAATCGCTCCATCACCGTCATCAACGTACCGCCGGTGGTACCGGCCATCGACCCCCCTCAGCCGGTTTTTGAAGACCAGCAGGTGATGCTCTCTGGTGGTGCGACCGATACCGCCAGCGACGCAGACAATCTCACTCTCTGTTGGGATCTCTACCCTGAAACGAATACCGACAAACACGACGATGACGATTCGGCCGACGATGATTGTGATATTGTGGGGAAACTATTGGTTCACAACTTTGCCAAGAAGGGCAATTACACCGTGGTCTTCCACGCCACCGACGATGATGGCGATAGTACCTCGACCAATGTCACCATCACCGTGGTGAACAAAGCCCCTATTGCGATTCTCACCGGTGTCGCCGACCTTGGTGATGGATTGACTCTGGTCGAGGGTGAATCTTACACCTTCTACGGTTTCTTGAGCGAGGATACACCCTCTGATTCAGACGAATTATGGATGTGGTGGGATAATGATTGTCTCGACAGTGATGGCGATGGCCAGACCAGCGGAGATATCGATGTTGAAGATGTCAATGCGACCTTTGAGTTCCCGACCCCAGCCACCTGTGTCATCACCTTGCACGTCGAGGATACCGATGGTGGGCAATCCACCACCAACGTCACCGTCACGGTTGAAGCAATGCCGATTACCGAGGCACTTTTCGGCTCTATTAGCCAACCGACAACTCTAGTCGGCATCCTAATCGTTATTCTCAGCCTACTTCTGGTATTCATATTAGTAAGGGGGCGTAGTCCTACCTCACAATTCGATGACGACAAGTCTTGGAGTTCCCAGCCGACCCCCGGCTTGATGAGCCAAGCCACCGGAGTCGGTGTTTACGACCCACTCGATGTGGCGATGGGAGAAATCTCAGCCCAACCCCTCGCGGCACTTTCCCCTGCTGGCCTGCCCCCCACAGGCCTGCCACTTGCCGACCAACCACTTGCCGACCAACCACTTGCTGGCCAGCCACTGGCAGGACTGGCCACCACCATCGAGCCACCTCTAGATGCAGATGGTGCTGCACCTATTTCCACTGCGACACCCGCCCCGAACGCGGCTCCGGAACCAGAGCCTTTTGCCGCTCTCGCACCGGCACCAAGTCCGGATATACAACCAGCACCTGTGGTCACCCCAGAGTCGGCTGGTGAACCGGGGCAATTCCCGCGGCCCCAGCCAACTCAGGCTGAGTTGGCGGCACCGCCGGTCCCAGCCACCGGATTACCACCTGGATGGTCGCTCGAGCAATGGAAGTTCTATGGGGCTAATTGGTTAGTCCAACAGCGGGCAGGGGCGACCAGCCGGCCGTCAACAACCGATGATTCATCAGAGCTGGACGATGATTTGGACTTCTAGGACGGGTGTCGATGGCGAATCTGTGGCAATTCTTCGGCCTGCCAGACCCTGAAGTCCCACCTCAGGATGAAGGGAAAAAGGCTCGCTCTGTCGCGGTCAAGCCAGCCGCAGCCAAGCCACCATCCGCCAAAGCGGGCTCGGTCCGGGCGGTCGGCCAAGAACGTGACTTGCGCAGCCTCAGTGATGCCATCCAAGCGGCTAAATCAGGCCGTGCAGGGTTTGCTCAACCATCGATTCCACCAAATTGGAAAGGCCCTCTCACCCCCGATGGAGAACCATTCCACGACCTCGGGGAAAAGGTCTGGCAAGAGTGGTCCAGCCGCACAGCAAATTTCCCTCACCAAGCACTTCGATACATCATGCCAGACGAAAATCGGCATAGCCTGCCACTTGAGGGAATGGCTACCAGACTGAATCAAGGTGATTCGCTGATCGTCGATATACGCTCGCTCATCCATATGGATGCGCACCAATCTGCATGCCGTAGAATGTTACGGGAAATGGCCAACGACATGGGGCTTGTCGTCTTCGCCCTCGATGATGAGGACAAATTGATGATGATTCCCGGGGCGGGGGTATGTGTCGACGTTTCCAAACACGACTTGGGTCAGGAACGGGCGTTGATTCTCTGAGATAGTTCAACCAATGCTTCGGGTACCAAACCGAGAACCGATGACTCATCGCCCTCGACCAATCTCGCATACCTGCCGGCTGCGCCTGCCAAGTCGTATGCACCGGCCTTGCCGCACCATGACCCCGAGGACAGCAATTCACCCAGCACAACCTCGTCCAACTCAGAAAATTCAACCACCGCTCCAGCGCAGTATTTCGCCCTCGAATATCGCCCCTGTGACTCGCCTGAGGAGTCACCGGATGAGGCGGTAAAACCAACCAATACCGTCGCCGACCATACCACATGTCTGCGGCCCGAGAGTCGTAATAGAATCGAGGCCGCAGATAATTCGTCCTCTGGTTTGCCGAGAGCCACGAATGGGTCGTCGGGGTCAACCACCAAGGTATCGGCGACGACGGCGATTATCGAAGTGGAATCCGTTGGTACTGCTATGGATGCTGGCCCTTGTCCCAGCCACTGCCAATCGAGTTCAAGATGACGGCCCAAATTCAACTCGATCCAAGCTGCTGTAGCCTTTTCATCAGCAATCAGTGCCACCTTCTCTCGCACCTCAAGACCCGAGCCCATGGCCTTTTCTTCGGTCAGGAGGGGGGCAACGGCAAACCAAATTTCACAACCGGCTAAGCACTGACGGATAAGTGTTTCACGGCGAGACGAGGCCGAGGCCAACCACACTCTACCTATCGCCATGAATATGCCGGTGAGTTCAATGACTTTTTCCTTGCCCCGGGGGGCATTGCCAGTGGGTTGATTTTATTTGGTCGTCGCATACCCACGAGTTGGCGGTAGCATGTCTGACGATAATTCTCGAATCCCAACTTTTGTCGAAGGCCTTGACGAACAGATGCAAGGTGGTATCCCAAAAGGTCACATTGTTCTGGTCGCTGGTTCCAGTGGTACGATGAAATCGAGTATGACCTTCGCGACGTTGTATAACGGGGTTTTGAACGGAGATACTTCAGGAATATACGTAACCCTCGAGCAAGGTAAGGATAGCCTGCGCAGCCACATGGCCGGAATGGGGATGAATGTCGACGACCCTCGGGTTCGCAATCGTATCGCCATCATCGACCTGGCCGACCTGCGGGTACAACTCGACGAACAAGGGATGGCGGGCAAGGTCGACTGGATGGGGCAGTTGATCAAACAGTTGACCAATTACCGCGAGAGCATCGGATTTGAAATATTGATTTTCGATAGCCTCGGTGCATTCTTCACCTTGACTAAAATGGATAATCCTCGCGATGAGATCTTCCGACTTTACGAGGCCGTCCGACGCCTCGGTCTGACCGCTTTCTTCATCTGCGAGATGATGGGTGAAGACCACAAGCAATTCGGTGATTACGGGGTTGAAGATTACCTTTCTGATGGCGTGATGCATATCGTGATGGACCGAGACGGTGATGAGATAACAAGGAAAATGGCAATCGTAAAGATGCGCCATACCAATCACATGCTCGGCTACAAGCCTTTTTCTTGGGATGGGAGCAAAAACCGATTTACCATTCTGTGAATGGTATTTTGCAGTGCGCCCGGTGATAGAAGTATTCAAAGGCGGCTCGCATCGCCGCCGGTGTGCTGTTTTTCGTTATCGGCCGTAAGGATGAGGATGGAATTCCCTTGGAATCAGGCTTCGACGCCTCGAGTGAAGCGATGTTCAAAAGTGAATCATTGCAGGACATGTCGATGGCCACCGCAGTGGGAGCGAGTGCTGTGCAGGAACCCAAGGAGATGTTCAGTGAAGAGGACTTCGCGGTTGAGACCCGGGACACCCAGAATACTTCGCAACAGTGGCAGGATGAGAATGGCGTCCATTGGACTAAGAATGAAGATGGTAGTATGCTATGGTACGATAACAACACTGCCGAATGGGTTCCATTGCAACAATAATCATCCGGTGAGGTTCTGTTCGACTCGGAGATTTTGCTTGTATTCTTTTATCTCGGCTCGGAGGTTTTGCTTGTATTCCTTAATCACCGACAACTCCCAAAGTCTGGTAATCGAGCGCCATAGCAGGATGCTTATCGTGGCTGCGGTAAAAAGTGGGTAGATCTAGGTTGACGATGAACGGCGTCATCACCCTGGGGTCGGGGACCCATGACCTCAATATGCCAACCAGATAATCGATTATTTGTGCGATTGAGCCGGCGAAGAGCAGTTGTAAAATGATGAACCTGACTCGGCCTGCCAAGTTATTCAGGCCGCGGTCGGCCAGTAATCCATCCTTATGCCAGATCAGAAACAGGTTCATGTGCCGGGTTGGAATGGTAGGGAATACATACATCATGGTTACATAACCGTGCATGGTCAAAGGTAATCAAGGTCCATACCGTTCGGCCGTTGTTATTCGGTGCATTCATTACAAAGAAGTAGAATAGAGGGATTCCAGTAAAAAACAGCCAAAAGAAACATACGGTGACATAAATGTCTCTTGAATATTTGAACTCTTCACGATTCCATGATGGCATCTCATCACTCAACGGTAACTGACTTTGCAAGGTTGCGCGGCCGGTCGACATCACAGTCGAGTTCCAGGGCGGTATGGTAGGCCAGCAATTGCAACGGCACAACCGTCAGCAGTGGAGACAAAAGAGGAGTTGTAATCGGAACTGAAATCGAAATATCAGCCTCTTCAGCAATGTCATCTCCTTCCTCGTGGATGAGGATGATCTTCGCCCCCCGGGCGCGGCATTCCTGAATATTGGACCTGGTCTTCTCCTTCAGTTCATCATTCGGGGCGATCACCACCACTGGACTGTCCGGTTCCAATAAGGCGATTGGGCCGTGCTTCATCTCTGCCGCGGGATAGGCCAGGCATGGAATATACGCGACCTCCATCAATTTCAGCGCCCCTTCACGGGCTACGGCAGCGGAAACCCCGCGCCCGAGGAAGAGTACCATCTTGGCATCTTTCACCGCCTCGACCGCTTCCATGATAGGACCGGGGTTGGCGAGATATGTTTCCAACTGGTCCGGAATTGCATTCAGATTCTTGACCAAATCCCGACCGCGGTTCCTAGTCAGACTTCTAGCCCTGCCGATTTGAATCGAGAACATCACCAACGCCGCGGTCATGTTGGTGAATGCCTTGGTACTGGCAACCGCCTGCTCAGGCCCAGAATGGATATACACCCCTCGTCCGCATTGTCGTGCGATGGTTGAGCCAACAACATTCACCACTCCCCTGACTTTTCCACCTTTGAGTTGTATTTCTTTGACCGCCGAAAGCGTATCAGCGGTCTCACCGCTCTGACTTACAGCGAAGAAAAGCGCCTTAGAATCGATAATCGGGTCATTATGTCGGAACTCGCTGGCCACATGTGCCATCGCCGGCACTCGGGCGAGTTGTTCGATCACCAGGCGTCCGACCTGGCAGGCGTGCAGTGAGGTGCCGCAACCGAGTAGACGAACGTGGGTTATCTTCTGCAATTGCTTTGCACTCAATGCCAATCCACCTAATCTGCAGTTACCTTCTGAAGCGAGAATACGCCCCGTGATACACTGGCGGAGAGCCTCTGGCTGGTCGTGGATTTCCTTCAGCATGAAATGGGGGAATTCACCTAGATCAGCCTCACCCCAGTCTTCCTCCAAGGTTGTGATATTCGACTCAGCCCTACCTCCGGAGAGTAAGTGCATCTGAACCTTACCTGCGCTGACGACGGCAATTTCACCATCCTCAAGGAATATCGCCCGGTCGGTGTGCTGGGTCAGGGCGTGCTGATCGCTGGCGATGAAAGATTCCCCGTCACCGATGCCGATGACCAGTGGCGAGCCATTTCGAGCGCAGATGATAATGTCCTCTCCCTCAAAGACGACGCAGAGCCCCCAAGTCCCACGCACCCGATGCAAGGCACGGCGCACCGATGACAGTGGAGTGCTTCCATGGTCCAGGTAATGGGCAATCAAATGAACGATGACTTCAGAATCGGTTTCAGAGAGGAAATTCACCCCTTGCTTTTCCAATCGAGGTCGCAGTTGGCGAGCGTTTTCGATGATGCCATTATGGACTATAGCAACATTGCCTTGATTGGATGTATGAGGGTGGGCGTTCTCATCAGTGACCCCGCCGTGAGTCGCCCAGCGAGTGTGTGAAATTCCGATGGTGCCCTCTATTCCAGTTGCGATGGCCGCGGCTAACTCAGCAACCTTGCCGATCTTTTTGGCAACCTCGATTCGGCCGTTTATCACTGCAACTCCGGATGAATCATAACCGCGATACTCCAACCTTCTCAGCCCTTCCATCAGCAGAGGGGTGGCCTGACGATTACCGACATAGCCAAAAATTCCACACATGTTCACAACTCCATTTCCTCATCACACATCGGACAAGCCATACGTTTCAGATTATCATTTCTTACGGTGAAGTGGGCACCACATCCCTTGCACTCGGCATGACGTTCGATATCGCTGTCCACCAGAGCAGGTAGGCCGGGGAGTGGGAGAGGAGTAGGGGGTAAGTCTGAGAGAGAGATTGTCGGGGGGAGGTCAGCCAATGGAGGTAATTGCAATTCGGGATACTCCAACTGGTCGAAAATATGTGGAGGTGGCAGTTCAGTGAGTAACTCCTCCTGCTCGGCCTTCTCAAGGCGCTCCATTCTGCGGCGTAATCTTTCCCCTACGATGTCTTCTTGAGCCGCTTCTTTGAGGGTCTCGGCCAGAGTTGGACCCTCATCTACAATTTCAGGAATACTGACCTCAACCTCTTCCGCATCGAGGTCGATTGCAACCTTGACCTCCTCTTCGACCAATTCGACATCGGAGTCTTCGGTTTCTACGAATACACCGCCTTTTTCGATGAACTCGATTTCCTTCTTCCGCCCCCTGCGAATGATGACCGACACTAACACGAGCAATATGATGATCAGACCGAGAATGCCGCTTGCAATCTTGATTTTCATGTCTCTGTCACCTGGAAGGGGCTCGAGCACTCGGTCGAGGAAACTCATCGAATCGCCATTATCACCAGAATCGGAGGCAAGGTCGACCAGATTGTGTACATAGAATCCACCAGCCTTCGACCAGTAGAGGAAATGAGTATCACCATCGACATCGGCCGAAGCGAAGAAGTAGCCTTCCTCCAGTGATGCCGAGAAGCCGGCTTCATCGGGCAGAATGATGCCATAATGCACTTCTGGACCTTGGAATCCTACCTTGTCAAAGAATACTTGAACCCCATCGCCATCGGTGACGAAATCGATTGATGCCATGCCAGGAGCAGAATGTCGCTGTGGTGCTTCAACCGACCAGGAACCATCGGTTACGACATGGATGAGTTCGGCATTCGGGCCGACCCCCTCTCGCCATGCTGCCATCACCACATCATCGCCATCGATGACCGTGACGTGGAGATTCGGCAGTGAAGCATTGTCTCCAACTCCGGTTTGGATACTCAGGGGCTGGCCGACCTCGCCACTGGCATAGAACATTCCCACCCGGCTGATGCCGGTGGTGTCTTCTCGCATCGCCTCATAGAGAAAGTGAACCCTATCTTTGCCAATCGCCACAGCGGGAGCACTTCCCAGATGAGATGAAATGTCGACATTTTGGATGACTGCGGGGGAGAGAACCCAATCCTCAGCCGACGATGGATTTGTCGTCGACAACAGAATCAGATTGGTGATATCCTGATAAGAACCACCGGTGGCGATATCGCGATGGAATCCAACGATAATCAACCTCTCGCCATCATAGGCCATCGACAAACCCCAATAACTGCCTTCCGAGATTTTCAGTGGAGTTGTAAGCGACTGAACCTGCGAAGTTTTTCCTCGCTTATCGACGGTGACGAAGGCGACGTCGTGTAGGGTATATCCGTCCGGACTCTGAACCCGACGGGTCCAGACGATGAACGAGGTCTCATCATTGGAAGAGATGATCGCCGCAGCCCCGGCATAATCTCTTTCGATGGTCGTATCGCCGGGCATGGTGAAGGAGCGAGAAATCGTCCGCAGGTGTAATTCACCATCACGGGTCGTCAGCAGATGACCCGAATCACCGACCCCGGCATAGCCCAGCGGCGTCTCAGTCGATAAAGTCGCCAATTGGGTGCCTGAACCGATTAATTCCAAATCATCGAAAATCACATTGAATGTCGCAAAGTTATTGGTTTTATCATTCTCGATGGAAGACTCGTTCTGTATTGCAGTGATGCGGAATTCGCGCACGATTCCGGTGCCGGCAGGTACTGCGCTCTTGTAAACCTCATAAGCCGTGGTCACGGTCGAGCCGGCTATCACTTGAATATCATATTGTGAATCTGCCACCTCTTGCCAACCTGCACCATCAAGGAATTCCTCCAGATAGATGGTGACTTTCGCCGAGGCAACCTGCCCGACATTCTCTATTTTAGCGATAACCTCAAACGGCTCTCCCGTGGGAGGGATACGCGGGTTGGTTGAAATCGATTCAGGTCGTATTCTCACATCGACCTCATCGGGTCGCTCGTAGACATCAAAGACGAAAGTGTAGTCGTTATTGGCGCGATTCACTTCACCGTGGGCATTGGTAGGATCGATTGAAAGAGTCACATTCGTCATGCCGATGGTCTCCGGCATCCAATTCCAGAAAATGACGGTATGAACTTCACCTTGACGCATTTCTGCAATCACGTGCTCCAAGATCTTGCCACCCTCTGGAGCCAGCCTGACTATGACCTCAGCGACATCTTTGTCGCCGTTATTCACCACATCGACATGTACCTCGATGGTCGACTGCACAAACGCACCTTCCGCAGGCAATCCATTGACCATGACTTGCACCCCACCATCTATCGCAAACTCGGGCGCAGGTGGTTCGTTATCGATTTGGAAGGTGCGGCGAATCTCGTCCGAAATAAAACCGGATTTGTTTACCAAGCGCACGGTCAGACGATGAGTTCCGTCATCGACAACGGTCGAATCCCAAGAATATGACCAGTCATCGGACTTGTAATTATTCTCGCTCAACTGATAAATCTCCTCCCATCCTCCTGAGTCGACTCGCATCTCTATCGCCGAGGCTTCAATGCCCTCCCAGTCTCCACCGAGTTCCTCAATCCCCTGTACCGAGTCGTGACCACTCGGCTCGGTGAAGGAAATCTCGTGCTTGCCGACCTGGTATATCTGATATTCAAGATTTGAAGCATTACCGGTGACGGAAATCGCCCTAGCCTCAAAAAAGATCCAATTATTGGGTTCAACCCATTCGGCTTTGGGAGTAATGTCGATGAACCAGTTTTCACCACCACCGGCGCGGGTCCAATCCATCACTGTCACACCATCATCGGTGATTCTCGCTTCGACATATTCCCAAGATGAATTAATCGAGGTATTCATCTCACCCATCACTCGGTGGGTATTTCCTACCACGAACCACGACTGATATGACGGGGAGGTGATGTTCACCGCGGAATTGGGGTCCCCACTCGGAGGAGGGTCACCTCCGCCGCCACTCCCATTGCCAGAGCCTCCGCTCGAAGACGGGTCACCATCGCATGGAATGGATAATGCCACATCGAGATAACAGGCGACGTTGGCAAGTCCAAATCCCCATTCGTCATTCCATCTGTCACTGACCGACGGCGCCGAAGCTGAGCCCCTTACTTCACTGTGATTGATCATGATATCTCGGATCGGGTTGCCATCCGGTCCAGGAGCGAGGTCGGGGTTGGCAGAGAGCATGATGGCGGCCATCCCGGCTACCATGGGCGTCGACATACTGGTGCCGTCCTTCTCCTCATAATCCGAATCTGCCTTACCGGCCTCGGTGAATGGAGTGCCGGCCGCGGTATTGGCTGAAACCGAATTGATTCCCGAACCAGGGGCGGTCACGGTTGGTTTCAATTCGTCCCATTCATCTTCATCGCCATCGTCATCACGAGGGCCGGAATTAGAATAGGAGGCAACCGTGTCATCGTCACGGTCAATGGTATTGCGATTATTTGCCGCCGCCACCGAAATCGCCCGGTCGGCATTGGCCGGAGAAGGTACCCGATGGGTGCCATCATTGCCCATCGCCACCACCATGACGATACTCTCGTTGACGGCACGATTGACCAGACGGGCTTCGGCGCTACTGCCATTGCCACCGGTATCGTCATTGTTTAGGGGACTGCCAAAGGTGCCGAATGAAAGGCTGGCGACTTGGATTCCATTGCTTGAACCATTATTCCCCCACTCGGTGTCGACGTTCTGTATCATCCACTCAATACCGTTGAGGGAATACTGGGAGTTGGTGCCACCGGTGTCGGTCAATACCTTGATGTCGACCAGATAAGCGCCGGGAGCGACCCCCATATTCACTCGACTGGCATCACCGGTACCCACCGCGATACCGGCACAGTGAGAACCATGACCTTGGCCGTCATTCGGGTCTTCCGTGCCATCGGTGCGGCTGGCGGTGGAGGTGGCATCATAGCCGGCGACCCATTTTTGGTCGCTATATGAGTCGGCATTGAAATCGGGCTCGTCATCGACATCGTCGAAGTCGTTGAGCGAGCGGTGCTCGTTGTCGACGCCGGTATCGAGAATCGCGAGCACTACTCCATCACCCCGATAGCCGCGGGCATGCGCTTCGTCGATGTAGGTATCGCTGTCGCGCGCCAATACCGAAGGAGTGGCGGTATTGAGGAACGGCATCATGACGTTTTGCATTTCGACCACGACGACGCCGTCAATCGCCCAAATATCCAATAAAGCGCTGACTGGGACCTTGTCGACCGCCACAGCATCGAGGTAGCGCATTGGTTTCCACCACGCTCCCCCCTCTTGGCCGACCCAGTCATGGGCTTCGAGAACTGCGACCAGGGCGGCCAATTCGCCTTGGTTGGGGTGCCAGGCGAAGTCGACGGTGATGGCTACCGTCAGCCGGCCATCGGCGGCGATGATGGCGGTTGGAGATTCGGATTCATAATCTCCGGAGAGAATCATCTGTAGTCTGTCATCCATGCCATTCCAATCTCGGTCTGGGCCATAGGATAACCACCAACCATGGGACTCTTCAGCAAATCTCTCGCCTCGCCCCAGATCACGTTCAGGAGTGGCACAAATCGCGCTACCGCACATCAGCGAAGGTATCCCCTCGACAAGAATCGGCGCGGCTGGAGAAATCTCTCCTGCGAGGGTCACTAAAGCGGTCGTGGCAGGAGAGGAACCCTCGGCAGGAGGGTTCGGTTGAGCCAGTGGACCAACATCACCCACCAACATCAGGAAGATGACGATAATTGGCAGAATCGTGTTTTTTGCACCCCCGGTCAAACGAGCCAATCTCTCCCCTCCACGGCCGACCATAGGTCGGCCTTCTTTGAGGCTATCCCCCCGCAGAGCAATCATCCAACTAGGGCCATCTTAGATGGCCATTGTCCGAACGGCAGATCATCTGCGGCACATCACCCGCTCCGACCAATCCCAATTCACCGCCACATTCGGGGCACTGCGCCTGTTCTGATAATTTATCGAGCCACGCCTCACGGGTCTCCAATTCATCACCTTCAGCGCGTAGTTTCACCAACGTTCGGGCGGCCTTTTCCGATAGTTTCAGAC
>JAPOGE010000021.1 GCA_028283345.1 Candidatus Poseidoniales archaeon | reverse complement strand
ATTGTATGGATTCAATCAACGGGCTTGACCCATCTAGTAATTATTGTGAAAACTAGATTGAACTTTGAAAATAATTGATCAACAATAATTTTGAATGAAGTACCTGCTGTCAAAGTACCAATTTCGAGACTGCATTGTTCATAAGAAAGATGCGTCCATAACGGCACATGAAGTCGACCGATGAGCAAGCGGGAGCATGGACCAAAACCTTTGACTCGGGAAAATTCATCCGCAAGTCGAGTGAATTCCGTGATCACATTGAAGCCAACGGCACTTTTGATGTGGAAAGCAATCGGTATCACCTCTACGTATCCCATGCATGTCCTTGGGCACACAGAACACTCATCACGCTGGCCTTACTCGGACTTGAAGAACACATCACGACCGATGTGGTTGACTGGCGAATGAATCGGGACGGTTCCTGGTCCTTCAATCCCGATGAGGAAGGAGCAACCGCCGATACCATCAACGGTGAAACCAGTCTTGAGGGCGTCTACAATCGAGCGTTTGACGGTTGGAATGCGAGTCGAAGCATCGGAACAGTTCCCGTCTTGTGGGATCGGAAGCACTCCACCATTGTCAACAACGAAAGTCGGGAGATCATTAGAATGTTCGACACGCTAGCTCAATCCGGCCTCGGCAATGGTTCAACATTGTGCCCACCCGAACTTCAAGGAGATATTGACGCCATGATCGATGCAAATTATGAATCGGTCAACAACGGTGTATACAAGTCTGGTTTCGCTCGGACTCAATCCGCCTATGACGAGGCCGTCACTGCCCTGTTCACTCGCCTTGATGAGTTGGAAGTCCACCTCAATGGACGCGAATGGTTGGTTGGAGATGGAAAAGGCAAACTTACGGAAGCTGATATCTGTCTCTTCACGACCTTGGCGCGCTTTGATCTGGTTTATGTTGTTCACTTCAAGTGCAACCTCCGACGAATCATCGATTATCCCAATTTGCAAACCTTTGTGGAACGAATGATCAACCAACCAGGTGTGCGCAAGACCTGTCACTGGCACCACATCAAGGCCCATTATTTCTGGTCCCATCAGAGCATCAACGCCTTCAGAATAATTCCACTTGGCCCTCTTGAAGGTGCGCATACGATCTGAACAACCAGTACAATGATTCGGATGAATTACAAGGGATTATCCGAAATCTTGGTGATCAGCCTCTCCATTCTCCCCAATCATCAGCACCGAGTTTTTCTCCATGCTTCGGATTCTTTTTCTGAAAGCATTCCATCTTGAAAACTCATCCGCCATCATCACCCAGTTGAGATTGTGAACATCCATCGGCATCTACCGTTTCACCAGCATAATTTAGCAATAAACGCTATTTTCACGGCACATTAAATAGTGAGTTGATGATCAACAAATTGATGGATCTTGATTTGTGGATGCTAAATTTCCTGACCAGTCGAGGATTGGAAGTAGAGATGGCCCATTATGTCTTGCTGGGAATTGGTTCAATCATTCTTTTAGTGGTTTGTTTATTGGGCAATTTTGTAACAAAGAAGTTCATTGTTCAAGGCATTCGGAAGTTAATTGAAAACTCTAAAAACGATTGGGATGATATATTACTAGAGAAAGAAGTGTTTCATTCTTTATCTACTCTGGTGCCGTTGATTTTCATTCAATATCTATCGGTTCCAATTCTTTCGCATTTCTCTTTCCTAATTCCGTTTGTTCACATTGCTGTAAAGGTGTCGCTGATATTGGTGATAGCGTCTGTTTTGGTTAAAACGCTAAAAGCCTTAGAGGAATTCGGTACAAGAGTCCCTTATTTTAAAGACAAGCCGATTAGGAGCTATGTTCAGCTTGCTAATATCATGATTTACGTTGTGGCTGTAATCTTAACTTTTGCAACTATTCTGAATAGGAATCCATTTGCGTTGTTGGGCGCTTTAGGTGCTTTAACGGCTGTGCTCATGTTGATTTTTAAGGATACCATTCTTGGTTTGGTGGCAAGTATTCAGCTTTCGTCGCACGATATGGTTCGGGTGGGAGATTGGGTTTCCATGCCGAAGTACGGGGCTGATGGAGACGTTTTAGAGATTACTTTGAATACGGTTAAAATTCAAAATTGGGACAAAACTATTTCCACTATTCCAACTTATGCTTTCATTTCAGACTCTTTTAAGAATTGGAGAGGGATGACGGATTCTGGAGGGAGACGGATTAAGAGGTCGCTTAACATCAACATGACGAGCATCAGGTTTTGTACGGATGAAGAAATCGCTCATTACAAAAGCGTTGAGTTGTTGAAGGATTATATTGAATCGATTCAGAGCGAAATAGCAACTCACAACGACACTAATAGGCATGACAAAGCATCTTTGCTGAATGGCCGAAACCTTACCAATATAGGACTGTTCAGGGAGTATGCGCGTCAGTATTTAATGGCCAATGAAAACCTTAGAAAGGATTTAACCTTGATGGTTAGACAGTTGGAACCAACAGAAAATGGTTTGCCGATAGAGGTTTATTGCTTTAGTAACAATATTAAATGGGTGGAGTATGAAGGAATTCAAGCTGATATATTCGATCACCTTTTATCGTCAATATCTAATTTTAATCTAGAGATATTTCAGAATCCCACAGGGAAATTCGGGAGTTGAGATTTCTTTACGTACAGGGTAAGAATTACAATAGTTTGTCCGTTTACCTTGCCTTCATATGGTTGCTAGGAGATTATTTCTTCTATCCGTTTCAAAGGGGGGGGGGCACTTCCGACTACCCACGTTTCATGGGGTACCGTTCCAGCACCCGTCGGTTGGAAGGGGGACCCATCCAATTTCCTCTGTTGGGTAATGTTTTTTCTCCACCCACCTTAGGCCACCATAGGAGTGATTGAGTATGAACACCAAGAAAATACTGGCCACGCTGGTCGCAATCGTGTTATTGGCACTATTCCTGCCGTTCCCGGCAAGCGCCGAAAGCGGCGATGGCGGCAACAATGGAGGGACAACACCCGAATCAATGACGCGCATCATGATGTTTCCACCCGATGCTGAGGTCACTGGCATGCACATCGACGCGAATGGCAATTTCTTCGTGAGCGCGATGCACCCCGATGATGACAACTACAGAGCAACAATCGGAGTGATCAATGGGATCGATTGGAATGACCTTCCGAGTTCCGTTCCAGAATTAGCATCGTCCAGCAGCGAATCGGATATCTGGCATGGCATTCGAACTTCCTACGGAGATTATCAGGTTCTCCTGCAAAGTGGCGACGCCCTCTCTGAAGGTGGAGTTGCGGGGGGGATCTACGCCGCCGATGATGGAAATAGAATGTTCATCAGCGAAAAACCGGACTACAATGCCTTCGTACCTCTGAACCCAGATGGCAGCAGGGGATACCTCTACACCGCCTGGGAAGAACGACCTGCAGGGATCAGCCAATTGGAGATTGAATGGAATACAACAGTTGCCGAATGGGAGGTGTTGGGCGGCATGATGCTGGACCTCAGCAGTGTTGCCGGCGGTTGGGTTCTCTGCTTCGGCAGTATGAGCCCCTGGGGGACGCCACTTCTATCCGAGGAACTCTACTTCTCCAATACTCGGAGCTGGAATGACGAGACTTACAACTACCACTACGACCAAGAGAGGTTGGAGGATTATCTCGGCTACTACCCTAACCCCTACGATTATGGTTACATCATGGAAATCGAGAATTCTGCCACCGCCGACCCCGACTTCATCAAGCACTTAGCGATGGGCCGATTCTCGCATGAAAATGCACAGGTGATGCCCGATGAAAGAACCGTTTACCTCTCCGACGACGGCTATGACACGGTATTGTTCAAGTTCGTCGCTGACACTGTTGGCGACCTCAGTTCAGGAACTCTCTACGCTGCCAGAGTCACTCAAGACGATGGCAGCGACTCGGCCACTACCGGATTTGATGTGGAGTGGATTGAAATGGCCTCGTCGTCAAATTCGGTTATTGAAGCCTGGATCGATGAATACGATGGCATAACCACAGCGGACTTCATCGCTGGACAGAATTCCTACATCACAGATGAAGAGATCAGAGATTGGGCCGAAGGACGCCTGAACGATGACCTGAATGGTGATGGGACGATTGGATATGCGGCTGACGATCGGGTAGCCTTCCTCGAATCTCGAAAGGCCGCTGCTGCACTCGGAGCCAGCGATGAATGGAACAAGATGGAAGGTGTTGGGTTCAATCCGAACGCACCCGATCACCTCTATCTGGCGATGTCTGATGTTGGTTACGATATGAGTGATGGACAGGGCGACATCGATGTCACCCAGAATCGTTGTGGAATCGTCTACCGCATGACTTTGGATGATGAATGGAATGTGAATCGGATAGAACCAGTGATATCCGGTGGCCCTTACACATCTTCAGCCACATACGAATGCGATGTGAACAACCTCGCTGGACCGGACAATCTCGCGGTTCTGGATGACGGACGGGTTCTGATCGGCGAAGACACGGGCAAGCATGAGAACAATATGGTCTGGCTATGGGAGCCGACCGTCGAGCCCGAAATCGGGGATGGAGAAGGTGGCGAAGGCTCTGGAACAGGCAACGGCAGCGAAACCATCACGGTGAACCATGTGGTTCTGGTTGACACCCCTCCGCACCCAGAGTGGGAATGGAATTATAGTTACCAAACTGCAGTCAACGACCTTCAGATGGGGGTGAATTATACTGCTGTAATCAACATCTATCGTCTTGATGATAATTGGGAAGGCCTTGATTGGTGGTGGGACATCGACTGGGAAGGTGGCTACGATGAAGATGGTGATGGATACAATAACCAAAGCGAGAATCCTTTTTCACTACAGAGAGGGTGCTATCACATCAATGCCGATCTCTACGAAAGCGGTGCTCTCCATTCAGACAAGGACAGTGCGGAAGTTCTGGCATCCGCGGACCTGGATTTCGCTGTTGGAGGCATCTGTATGGATGGTGTGTTCTCCTCTGTATTCGATAGTGATACAGATGGGATAATTGACAAACTGGACTACTGTCCTGATACATCACAAGGCGAGACGGTCAATGCGAAAGGTTGCTCTGACACACAGTTGTCTGGAACCGGTGAAGGCGGAGATGATGACGATGCAACAAGCATCCCGGGTTTCGGGCTCCTCCTCAGCATCACCGCTGCACTGGGGGCTGCTCTTATTGCGACCCGCCGTGAGTGAACCTCGATTCCAAGCCAGTTGCAACCATCAACAAATCGATTCGGATAGGTTGGAAGGGTTGATTCGAAACCCCTTCTAACTGAATATGGCAGTTTGATGGGCTTTGCATGGATCTGTTTGCTCACTAGCCATGCGCTCAACATGAGTCAGAGTGCCCCCCTTGCGATTAGAGGTGTAGACGCACAAGGGTCTGTACTTAAACCCGTTCAAATTGTTTTACGATGAAGCGAAGGGTTTGTGTAAACACCGAATCAACACTGTCAGCAGAGATTGAGCGGCAATTCGGCATCGACCGCATGTAACCAACCGAATGGGTCAGCCGCAATCTCAGTCTGGATGCCAATCAGGGCATTGTACAATTCCCGGGTGATTGGTCCTACTCCGCCATCACCGAATACTGTCTTACTATCACCATAGGTAATCGAGCCGATGGGTGAGATGACGGCCGCGGTGCCGCAGCAGAAACTCTCGTCAGCGGCCAGAGCAAATTCGCTCGATACCAAGGTCTCAACCACCTCATAACCGCGATGGCGGGCGATTTCGATGATTGAATCACGGATGATTCCCGGCAATATCGTACCCGTCAATTCCGGGGTATACAAGACCTCGTCTTTGATGCAGAAGAAATTGGCCGCGCCGACCTCCTCGATGTATTCGTGATGCACGGCATCGAGATAGATGACCTCGGCATAACCCGATTTCTTGGCATTCTTGCTCGGCATCATCCCCGGGGCGTAATTTCCAATCGCCTTGACTTCACCCGAACCGCCGGGAGCGGCGCGGTGGAATTGGTCGGAAATCAGCAGGTCGATGCAGGATAGACCACCGCGGAAGTAAGGCCCTACCGGGGTGACGTAGACACAGAAGGTGTAGGAAGGAGCCGGCGCTACCCCCATTATCGGGCCGGTTCCCCATAGTACTGGCCGGACATATAGCGCTCCACGGCCACTGGGTGGAATCCAGGCCGAGTTCGCCGCAACCGCTTGCTCGACCGCATCGATGAACATCGATTCGGGTACCGGCGGCATTCCGAGTCTCGCCGCCCCGCGCTGGAATCGACGGGCATTCTCCTCGGGGCGAAACAGGGTGATTCTTCCCTGCAGGGTGCGCTGAGCCTTCATTCCCTCAAAGATACCCTGACCATAATTCAGTACTCCGGCAGCCGGGTCGATCTCCAGCATGCCGTAGGGTCTTATCTCGCCCTCATCCCAAGCCTCGTCGAGATTGCATTTCGCCACGTACATCATGTCGGTCTGGGTCAATGAAAAGGTCAGGGAATCCCAATCGAAATTCTCTCCAGGGCCTGTCATCATTATCTCCTCTACCGCGGTCGCACTTCTACGCATGTGTGTTGCGCTTTCAATGATTGCGTGACTTTTCATGGCTGGTAAAGGTCGTTGCTGAAGGTGAAGGTTCTTGGCCGAGTGGGTGGGATACGGGGTTGGGTCAGATGCGAGCGAGTTTCGATTGCGCGGTTGTCAATGCCAGATATCATTCTTCTACCAGGGATGATTCACCGGTCACGACCATCGAATTGTGGGTGCGTACCCGCGGTGGGCATTCGGCGGTGGTTCTGGTCGATGGGCTACGCCCATGGGTCGAGATATCGGTGCCCGGAATCTGTGATGACCCCAATTCGTTGCCAGCTGACCTCGCCCACCGACTCGAGCGGGTGCTGGCGCATGATGAGGTCACCCGCCTGCACGAGCCCGAATTGAAATGGACCGACCTCGGGGTGAAATTACATTGGCGGGTCGAAGTCACACAACCCTACGTCGTGCCACGCCTGCGGGAAAAACTGGCCGAGGAGAATTGGCAATTGACCGCCGCCGACATAGTCTTCGAGCGACGTTTCTTTCTCGATGCCGACCTCGGCACCCACCTCAGCATAGAAGGTGAGGTCCTTTACGCCGGCAAGGGTGCTCCCGAGCAATACCGTGCCGCGGCAACCGGGGCTGGTGGGGCTGGCGGAAATGGTGGGGACAGCGGCGACGGTGATGCTGGTGGGGCTGGCGGAAATGGTGGGGACAGCGGCGACGGTGATGCTGGTGGGGCTGGCGGAAACGGTGGGGACAGCGGCGACGGTGATTCCGGTGGCGGGAACGTAGAGGTCGATGAATTGGCCATAGCCCAGATGATTCGCCAACATGGCGGTGCTGGAATCTATCCGGTTGATTTCATAATCGCCGCCAAATTCTCTGATTGTAAGACCTGCGAGCCGTTCCAAGCACCATATGTGGTATTCTCCTTCGACCTTGAGACCAGCATCGCCAGCAATGCGATTCTGTGCGCCGCGGCCTGCGTCGAGAATTGGGCGAGCGGTGAGAAAGAGACCCGGACATTCGTCGGTGAAGAGGAGCAGATTCTCGCCGATTTAACCGAGTTTGTCCGCTCCAGCGACCCCGATATCATCACCGGCTACAATATCGATAATTTCGACCTGCCGCGTATCGCCGAGCGTACCGAGGCGCTCGGCGGCCGGGGAAGATGGCGACGGCAAGCCGAACTCAGCGGCTGGGGTCGGGTTCCACGCACCGAATCGGAAATCAAGAGAAACCGCGATTCGGTGGTGCCGAAACGTGGCAATACCAGGGTGTGGAATCTCGCCGGGCGCTGTGTGATGGATACTTGGTGGCAGGCGAGGATGTCACTGCGGCCGAAACGGGAGACGCTCAAGTTTGTCGCCGGGATGCTGTTTCCCGAGCGAGAAGAATTGCAGAAGCTGGATATCGATGCCAGCAAGATGGACGAGGAATGGGCGAACCGCCCCGATGAGGTGGTCGAGTACTGTGCCCGAGATGCTGAACTACCGCTGGCAATCCTGCGCGCCATTCAGGCGATAAGACGCAAGGAAGCGCTCGGCGTGGTCGCCAAGGTCAGTTTCGACACCGCCGCCAACGGCTCGACCAGTCAACTTCTCGACAGTCTGGTGATACGTTTGGCCGATAAGCGCAATATCGCCGTGCCGATGACCAATCGGGTCACCTCCGACAGCAAAATCACCGGTGGATATGTGCATGATGTCGAGGCTGGTCTGCATCCGTGGATCGCGGTACTAGATTTCAAGTCGATGTACCCCTCCATCATGATCAAGAACAATATCTGTTACACCACCAGAATCGATGACCACCACCCCGACCAACCGAAGGAGGGGGAGGAGATCCATACCTCTCCAACCGGTGCCAAATTCCGCTCAGCCGACAATATCAAGGGGATGATTCCCCATCTGCTCGAGAATCTGATGGCGCGCCGTGACCTCCACAAGACCGCACTCGCGGTTGCCAGAACCGAGGGTGATGACAAGGAAATCGCCTTTCACGATGCGATGCAATTCGCGGTGAAGATAATGATGAATTCATTCTATGGTGTCTTCGCCTCGACCTTCTATCGCTTTACCCATATCGACCTCGGCTCGTCTATCACTGCTTGGGCGCGTCACAATATCAAAGCGATAATCCAGAGCCTGGAGAAAGAAGGTATCAAGGTCGTCTATTCGGATACCGATTCGATTTTCGTCAAGGCCGGGCTCGCGACCAACCCCACCAAACCCCGCGCTGGGAATGGCGAGCAGGACACGGAAACAAGTATGAGTGAGGTAAGCAAGGAAATCAATGGTAAGAAGTCGACCAACGCTGAGCCTGAGTCGACCACACCGGAGATGGATGAGTGGAAACGGGCACGCAACGACCTCATCCTGTTCGGCGAAGGGCTGGCTGAGAGATTCACCGCCGATGGCGCGGTTCTGGAGTTTGAGAAGGGACTGTCGGTTTTCTTCTCGCACGGTGCCAAGAAACGCTATGTCGGCCGGGTCGTCTATCCGGCCGAAGAAATCATCATCCGTGGTTATGAGACCCAGAGAACCGATTCCTTCGATGCCCTGACCGGGGGTATGCAAGGTATCTTCGACGACGTGTTGGATGGCAATCACGACGATGCCGTCAAAGCCGCGATGGAGTATATCATGGCGGCCAAGCGAAATGAGATTCCGATCGAGCAATTGGTCATCAGCAAGACCTGCAAGGGCAAGGTCGACAAAAAGGGCAATGTCGATTTCAGCCATCATTATGCCAACCCCAACGGCCAGGCTTCGGTGCAGGCGGCGCGCAAGCGCATCGAGAGAAACCTGCCGTTCACACCGGGGATGAAGGTCGCATTCGTCGTCACCGATGCCCGCACTCGGCCAATGAAGGTCGAGCCTTGGGATGAGGGCCAGGAGAATGGCGGCATTTCTGCCTACGATGGTGAATTCTATGCCGAGCGCCTGGCGACCGCCTTCGGGCGGGTCACAGAGGCATTCAATTGGTCGGCGAAGGAATTAATAGCAGGTAATCGCCAAGCAAACCTCTTCTCATTCGGTGATTCTTCGGCATCGCTCGACGAAATCCGCTGATAGCGATGTCGAGATTTACCTGCCGAGCACCAGTGATGATTCATTCTGAGCCGGCCGAATGCATTCGCCAAGGTCTTCTTCGCTATTCCAGGACTGATTTCGGCTTTCTTCTCATCACCATCGGCGGGGATGATGAACTAGAGGGTGGTGGAGCAAACGCGGTGCCGGTCTACGGCGCGGCCGCCATCGGCGGGCAAAGTGGAGTGCAATCCGGAAGTCAATTCACCATGCCTGCAGATGACCAATTCGGCATCGGCGGCGATGGGTAAGAGGAGGTCGCGTCGGAATGAACCCAATAGCGGGCCAAGAGAATATCGGCTTGGATTACACCGACCAAGTCCGCCAGTAATATTCTACAGAGCGATTTTCTGCGGTCATCAAAGCTCCATCTCCCACAACTCATCGCCTACATGATGAATGGTCTTGATTCCCCTCCCCTTGGTTTCTGAAACCAAGTTCAGCCCATCCATGAGCGCCCATCCCAACGCCAGCGGCCGCCCATGCGTCTGGTCGCGAATCCATGTCAGGTCACCTACCTCAATCTGTGAATCTGCCGCATGAACCCCAGCCACCATGCAGTCGGCACCATTCATCAGAAAGGGAATGGCACCGTGGTCGACCTCGACGAATTTCTTATCCGGGGCGCGCTCCAGCAGTCCCCTGAGAGTCAGGAATACCACTCGCTCTCCTTCCGGATTCTCAACCTCTATGACGTGGGCGACGCGGTCGATGATGACGAGCTGCCATGGTCCGTATTCAGCCATCTCAAGAAAACCCCCCTCGATATTCAGGTCGATTTCCAGATGCTCTTCGAGCCTTTTGAGCAGGGGTGCGACGTACTTACGGCGAACCGGCTTGCGTTTACGAATCCGCCAATCCTTGACCATGTGCTGTCTGAGGGTGGCGCGGTGCTTCAATCCTCGCCAGCGGTTTTCCCCTCATCGTCCGCTTCGCCAGATTCGTCAACATATATCTTCCAGGTATCGATTGGAGACATTCGATACCAAGACTCGCCACCGTGGTCAACCCACTCATAGCCGTCGTCATCCACAACCCCGACCGCGGTCGATGCAGGCTGATTGAGGTCGGGTATCTCCTTGCCCTGCATCTTCGCCTCGACCTGAGTTGTCTGATCGACTTCGGTAATTGGAGTATCCAAAGGCTGGTCCATCTTCAAAGGCAATAACTCAAGTTCGTCATCTAGTTCGGCGCGCAGGCGCTCAAGCCTGATACCCTGATGCGGTCCGATGAGGCGTAACATCAGTGAGAATTCGTAGCGGTGGGCGATTCCCTCCAAGGATTCTCTGGTTTGTGCCGACTCCAATTCCTGCTGATACCGGGCAGTTCTGCCCGAGCGAGTCAATAGACCGAAGGCGAGCCATATCGCCAACGGACCACCACCCAGGATGCCGATCATATCCCAGGCCCCCAATCCGATCGTCGTGCCGGGGACTATCAACTCCCAACTTTCAGTCGGGTGAGATGAGGCACTGAGTGGGTCGGTCAACTGGTTAATCTCCAAGATATCCGGATAGCCGTCATTATCATCATCGGTATCGGCATTATCGCCGATGCCGTCACCGTCGAAATCACTCCACTCGCGCGGGTCGAATGGAAAGGGGTCAAAGACATCCATTACCCCATCGTTATCGTAATCGAAGGGGAACAGGTCGGGGTTGGATCCATTGGGGTTATCTCCCAAGCCGTCACCGTCGGAATCCAACCATTGGGTAGGGTCACTGGGAAAGGCGTCTTCCAGTGAGGTGACATTCTGCGGATTGTCCGGATTCGGCCAGCCATCGGCATCCCAATCATCCGCCGTGCCATTACCATCATCGGGAATCGGGTCGATGGAATCGGGAATCCCGTCGCCATCGGTATCGGGACAGGCGATATAGACGATGGTCGAATCACCGGGCTGCAGGTCGCAATCATCAGCGATGTCGCTGACCCCGTCGCCATCGGTATCGGGGCAGGCGTGGCGGTCAATCCAGGAGGTACCGCCGGTCAATGGGCAATCATCATCTTCATCGACCAAACCATCGTTATCCTGATCATCACAGCCGAACCACGCGACCAATTCGCCATCGTCAAGGGCAGTGGTGCTGGTGCCCCATTCGGTCGGGCAACCATCGGCTTCGGTCCCCATTGCATTATTGCCGTAGCCATCACCATCGCTATCGAGCCATTGGCTTTCATCGTCAGGAAATGCATCACCATAGCCATCGGGATGGGCGTCCCACTGGTCATCAGCGTCGGAATAACCATCACCGTCAGTATCTCTGCAACCCTGTCTGTCAATCATGCTGGTGCCGCGGTAATCGATGCAATCATCGGTTATCTGGTCATCGAATCCATCGTTGTCAGCATCACTCCATACCAATTCATTTTCTGGTTCCAAGTCACCCTCATCAGACCAACCATCACCATCCCTGTCTGGACAACCATAGCGGTCGAGGGTCGAACTCCCAGCCTCGAATATGCATGAATCAGGGGTCGTGCCCTTGAAACGGTCACCATAGCCATCGCCGTCGCTATCATCCCATTGGGTCGCATCGAATGGGAAGTGGTCACCATCGGTACCATTGGGGTCATCGCCGTGACGGTCGCCGTCGCTGTCGGCGTGTTGAGTCGCATCATCGGGAAACCGATCCGGATTAGAGCCACTCTGGTTATCGCCATAACCATCACCATCCGCATCGCGATATTGGGTCGCATCACCGGGGTGGGAATCACCATTGTCCGACCAACCATCGCGGTCGGTGTCGCGACAGCCGTAACCGTCACGATAGGAAGTGCCATCCTGTAGCGGGCAGTCGTCATATGGGGCCTGTGCTCCGGCCAGCCCCCCGTCTTCAAAGCCATCGTTATCAAAATCCCATGGTGAAGGGTCGGGAAGGTAGGCATCGGCGACGTATTCGCCGAGCCCCCGGCTGATACGATGGGCGTTGAGGGAATAGTTGCCCCAGTTATCACCCATGCCATCGAGGTCGAGGTCCGACCATTGCGTCGGCTGCTGCATGAACGGGTCGAACAAATCGGATTGACCATCTTGGTCAAGGTCGGGACAACCCCAGCGGTCACGCCATGAATCACCCCAATATCCGCTGCAACTATCCGGTAGCCAGCCCAGTAGACGGTCGCCATAGCCATCGTCGTCGACGTCGGCGGTCTGGGTCGGGTCGGACGGCATCTTATCGCTCGGCTCGCTCACCCAGTCACCATCCTGGTCGGGCTCGGCGAGGAAGAGTTGGTTGATCTGTTGCTCATTCGCCACCACTAGGTCAAGGTCGCCATCACCGTCGACATCACCCATCTCAACCACCAAAGTATCGAGGATACCCGGGCTCTGCCAAACGGTATTGATGAATTGACCACCATCGTTCAAACGGATATAATTACGCCCACCATAATTGCCCTCGACCATATCGAGGTCACCATCACCATCGACATCCCACAGGCCGATGCTTACGGTATCGAGGGCCTGCGACGAAACCCAAGATGGGGTTGTGGGGAAATTTCCGTTGCCACCATTGAGATAGAGTTGGTTCTGCTGATTTTTATTTGCCACCAATATGTCAATGTCCCCGTCACCGTCAATATCGCCGATATCGCAACCTTGCGCCGTGGTCGTGGCCGCACTCTGCCAACCTGCGGTGGTCTGTAGAGCAGTGCCGGTATTGAAGAAAATCTGGTCGACCTCGTCCCTGTTGGCAACGAAAAGATCGAGGTCGCCATCACCATCAAAATCACCCAGAGCGCCGCACATCGAGTCCATTGAATCACCACTGGACCATGAAGCCTGAGTAGAGAGTTCGAAACCCTGACCCTTGACCGCGATCAGGTTTACCCGGTTGGTTCCGTCATTTAGAGCAACTAAATCAGGACGACCATCACCGTTGATATCTCCAGCGACCAAATCTTGAGTGTCATCTGAGGTTTGGCTGAACCAACTAGGTGAGCTAGACTGGGCAAGCCAACTAGAAGTATCAAAAACAATGTTTTTCCCGTCGTAATCACCGATTACCACATCGAGAGAGCCGTCAAGATTGTAATCAAACCATAATATATCTTCGGCATGGGGTTTCCAAGTCTGCGTGTTCCAATAAGCTGAATATGTTCCACTTTCATACATGTACACAATACTCACACCGTCATAATTGCCAATAGCCAGGTCGAGGTCTCCGTCCCCATCGAAATCGGCGAGGTCCATCGAGTAGGTGTAATAGGACTGACCATCATTCCAAGAGGATGACGAGGTAATCATCTGCCCGCCGTTTATCGCAGTCTTAGGCCCGTCGTTGCCATCGGCGGTGGCGAAGTCAAGGTCTCCGTCGCCATCGAAATCCCCCCACGCTGAATCCGAGGAATAGCCACCCACCACAGTCGACCAAGCCGGGGAGAGACCGTAATCGGTACCGTTGAAGATACGTATATGATCGGGGTTACCGGCATTTGATTCCAGGAGGTCTAGGTCGCCGTCACCATCCACATCCCCTAGGCGTACATCCATGGTATCGTCGCTGGCGACGCTCGACCAAACAGCAGAGGAAGAAAGACCTGAACCGCCGTTGAGGAATAATTGATTGACCTCACCGTGATTTCCGACCACCATGTCGATATCGCCATCACCATCGATATCACCCAGGGCCAGAGATCTGGTCGCTAGGCTTCCCGGACTCTGCCATACGGCCACAGAAGAGAAAGTACCACCATTATTGGTGTATACCGAATTCACCCCGCCCAAGACCGCTTCGATAAGGTCGAGGTCGCCATCACCGTCGACATCGGCCAATTTCACATCCATGATACTTTCATTGCTACCACCGCTCCATACACTCCAAGAAGAAAGTGCAGAACCGGAATTACGAAACAGGTAGATTCCCTCATCCTGTATCCCCAACACCAAGTCGAGGTCACCATCACCGTCGAGGTCACCCCACTCAAGACTGGTGCCCCGAGAATCGGCCGAGTTGCCGCCATGCAGATAACTCCACACCGCAGTCGAAGAGAGGGTGCCCTGATTATTGCGAAAAACCTGCACTGGGCCTTCAAAGTTCGCCACCGCCAGATCGAGGTCACCATCACCGTCGACATCACCCCAAGCCACATCCATCGACACCAGAGAGTCGGAACTGGTCCATGCCGGGGTTGAATCCAAACCATTGCCATGATTGAGATAAAGAGCATTTGGGGCGCCATTATTGCCGACCACCAGATCGAGGTCGCCATCACCGTCGACATCTCCCCAAGCGAGAGACATCGCCGGCGATCCTTGGGTCAATATAGGTACCGGAGTCGATTCAATCGGAGTCGGATCGGTTTCCGAAACACAGTTCACCAATGGTACGACACACGATGCACCACTTAGGGTTCCACTCGCCGGTAAGGCTGGGTCCAGTGGGTGATCATCAGCGTTGTTCAGCACTCCATCACCATCCCAATCGCTGAGAGAGACCGTGAATGGACGTTCGGCTTCCCACCAATCACCGGTGGCGATGTGATAGCCGCCAAGCGAATGGTTGCCTACGCTGAGGGCTAATGAGGGCTCGGTCATAGGCTCCGATAATGGCGCCTCTGCGGTGAAATCACCGACTGCCGGAGATAGTGTGGCGAGCACAAAAAACAGTGCCACCACCGCGATAACCTGGCCGGTTGAGGTGCGCCCCATCAATACTTGATGTGGGGTGATTGCGAAGAAGATTCCCCTCTCGCCATATCATGACAACAATCGATTCGCGAGCGTTTCAAGACTAAACCGCGACCGCCGCTTTGAAATATGGGCTGTGGGTCGGCCAGTCGCAGAGGTTTGGATATGGCACACTGGCACGGCAAGTCGCGGCGCAAGAACACCGGTGGAAGAAAAGTCTTGGCCCGCGGCAAGCGACGCACCGAAATATCGACCGAGAAACAGTGGGCTTTCATCGGCGAGCCCAAGCGCAAGAACTACCGTAAGACCGGTGGAAACCCGCTCACCAAAGTTCTCAGCGAGAACTCAGTCTCGGTGGCTGACCGCTCGACTGGAAAAGTCGAGAAGGCCAACATCCTGAATGTCGTCGACAACCCCTGCGACCCGAACTACGTTCGCCGTAACATCCTGACCAAGGGTGCAATCATCGAGACCGATAAGGGTCAGGTCCGGATTACCAGTCGACCCGGAAAGGATGGCGTGATCAACGGCATCCTAATCGAATAATAGCGAAGTCCACCAGGATTCGCTTTCAGGCGCGGCCGGTGCGAGTTTTTTCCCGGCCATTATTGGAGCGTCAACTTGAATGGGAACGGCGGTTCCGGGGAAATGAGGGCGAGCCATGCAGCACAATCCCGACCGTATCGTAATCTGGCCGGGATATTTCAATGCCCGCAGCAGTCGGCGCTCGGGGCGAAGGGTTTCCGCCGATGCCGCGGTCGCCAAGCCCGATCTCGATGGACTTGTATGGGCGGCACGCGCTCTTGGCCTGAAAAAGATGAAGCGCGAGGAGGGGATTTCACACCCGCAGAGACCTCATGCCAAGGAAGGGCGACTGTGGGTCTCCGCTTCGGCGGCCTCGGGTTCGGTCGGTAGCGACAAGAAAGAGGAGATTCTCCAGATGATTGGCACCCAGTGGAGCGAATTACTGCAACAGCGCAAGGAGGAGGAGAAAAAGGCCAGTTCGATTGGACCAAAGGTCGGCGATAAGCAGGGTCGCTCCCAGCGTAAGGTCTCTTCAGCGGCAAAACAGGCAGCATCAAGGGCAGCTTCGGCACGCGAGCGCCGCGGCAGAAAGAAATGGAAGAAATGAAATTGAGTCCCGCTTCTGCAAATGGGCACGGCCAATCAACAACCAAATATCATGAATCGGGTGGAGTTGTCGTGCAGAAGTCGATATCCTTGCTCGTGGCCGTTTTGTTCGCCACGATGATGATTGATTCTGTCGCCGCATTAGGTGCGCCAGGGGTTAATACCGAGCCTGACCTGGCCGGAACCGAAATCGCATCTATCACCCACGATGAGGTCGCGGAGGAAAACCAACCGTGGCTTTTCAGCATTGAGATTGACTCCGAGGCAATCGCCAATGGAACCACGGTTGAGATGGTCACAGTGCAGATTTGTGTGAATCAAGGAATCTGTCTCAGTCCAAAGCCAATGGAACTTGACCGCCAGGGCAATAACTGGAGTGGCCAAACCATTCCCCATTGGGCTGAATGCACTTTCTCGGATTTCGAATGTTTGAGCACATATGTCAATTGGAAAGTCACTTTGAACAATAGCGAAGGTAATCTCTTGACTATACCCGAAACCGGCTTTTACACCACTTGGAGCTCATGTTGGATTTACCTCACCGAAAGTGGGGGGGATGGTTGTCCCAAACCGGCAGTTGCCGATTCAGAAGATGGTTTTCTACCCGGATTCGGGATTGTCCTGACCTTGACCTCACTGCTCGCCGCAGGCGTTGCTTCACGGGTTTGGACGCACTATGATTGAGATTCATACAATCGGCTCAGCAGTCGCCGCACCGGCACTCCCCATCTGGTCAGGGTGACCGCGGCCTCAGCGCGGTCAGCACTGAGTTGGCCGCCCTCAAAACCGGCCTCGGACAAATCGGAATCGACCAAGGGCAAAGGTGAATCCACCCTGACCGATAGGCGCACTCCATTAGCCTCACACTTCAATTCCAGCCAAGAGCCGACCTTGGCTAGGCCTCGGTCAGAGTCGTATTCAACTTCGGCACCCTCACTTCGCAGCAGGCGAACACAGGCGGAGAGTAATTCCGCTGGCTCATCACCACCGACGGAGAGGGGCGGGCCCGCTTCCGGCTCACCATCCGCATCACCATATGAATCGAGGAAGGGCAGGTCGGTATCGTGGCTCGCCATCAGGTCGTCGAGGCCCCGACCGAGCCCGCGCCGCTTGCCCATCAGTCAGTTCCTCCGTTTTTGCGAGTTGCCAGTCCCCAGCGCAAGGCCAGATTTTCAGCCAGATGACGATAGTCTTCTCCACCGTGTGAATTCGGGGCGTGTAAGTGAATCGGAATTCCGTGACTAGGCGCTTCGGCGACGCGGATATTACGGCGAATCGGAGGCTCAACCACCATCTCGCCAAGGGTCTCCCTCACCTGACCGGCGACCTGGCCGTTCAACAGTGTCGGAGCGTGCATGGTCAGGAAGACCGCATCGACGCCGAGCCGAGGGTTGAGTCGGGAACGGACTTCACGCAGGGTGGTGGCGAGCAGAGCCAGCCCTTCCAAGGAGAAATACTCCGTCTGCACCGGAATCATCACCGCGTCGGCGGCGACGAGGGCATTGATGGTGACGATTCCCAGTGAGGGTGGAGTGTCGATGAGGATGATATCGTAATGCGGCATTAGTTGCGCCAGGCCTTCGCACAGCCGACGCTCACGCCCTAATTCAGAGACCAGTTCCTGTTCCAGGGTGACCAAGGTGCGGTCGCCGACCACCAGATGCAAGCCTTCAATCGGGGTGGCATAGCGACATTGTGCCGCAAGCTCGGGCTGCAACATCAGGGTGCGGGTGGTATTTGCGACTTTGGATTTATCAATCCCGAGACCGGTCGCACAATTACCCTGTGAATCACAATCGACAATCAAAACTTTGAGACCCATGGTCGCGAGATGGGCACCGACATTGATTACCGTGGTGGTTTTTCCGACCCCTCCTTTCTGGTTGATGCAGACGATGACGCGGGCCATGCCCTTTCGGGTTGATGGTGGTTCGGGTAATTCGAGAAAGGGGCGCGGTCTAGCGATTGAAATCTCATCGGCGGGGTTTGGGGCGGCTAGGATTTCTGCGCTTTCAGGAATTACCCCGGCCATCTCGGCCATCTCGATCTCCTCGAATTCGGCCTCGACAACCGGCTCCCGCTCAGACTCCTGCATGTGCATCCCGCACATCGGGGACTCTGCACCCCTTTTGACGGTGACGCACTAGTTCTGCCGATAATTGCGATTTCACGACTATGTGCTACGAGCGAATGACCAACCGACGACCCTGCCATCGCTGGCGTCAGCGGCCAGAATGAACGAGTTAGACCACTGCCCTTGATCCCACGAACGGCGGAAATCCACCGTCGCCGCACCAGCGCCATCATCGAGGTCGAGCCATTTGGCAATCTGTTCAAAATTAGAGCCGGTGGTGGTGATCAAATGACCGTAGCGTACCGTATCATGCATTGTTGTCGAGTCCCCCAGGTATGCTTGTCCGGTGGTCAATTCAGGATAACGATCGGAATCCAATAAGCGTGACTCCATCGCCGCCAGAGTCAGTGATTCGGGGATATCGTTACGGTCATGACTGGGGCCATCCTCATACGCACCGGCCTCGAGGTAGGCGCAATTTTCGGCTGAGGCATTATCTCCTGATATGGCGAATCTAACCCAGCCGCTCATGCCGTCGCTATCGACCCACGACAGGTTCCACTCGGTGGTTGCGGTTTGAGATCGGTCGTCAACCGCCCGCCACACATAGCCTTCACCGGACAGCGCCGCCTTGGCACCGGAGGCACCATCTAAGAGGGCAACACAGGCAACGGCCATTTCCAGTGGGTGCTCGCGCCGAGTTGAGGTGTCTGGCAGATGGGTGCCATTTTCTCCCCAATCGCTCAACTCAACGGCTTCCGGCTTCAAATCCGAGGAGCGGGGGCGGGTCGGGTAATCGCGTCCGAACACCACTGCCTTCTCGCCGCGTTCAATCGACGAACTCTGCATATTCATTCGCATTTCAAGGGTGCCATCCGGGACCACCCACTCGTTGATGATCTGCGAAGTAGCATCACAGGAATCTCGATCATTATCTCCGCCGATCAGAATGTCCACCTCTTGATGAGAGGCCCAAGGTGAGTCAGACTGCGCCCAAATGGTGATGTGGGCGTGTCCCAAACAGTATTTCTTGATCTCATCACTCTCCATGAAGATTCGCCAAGCCATCTCACCACCCTTCTCTTCACTGCCGACAACTCGCCAAGACCACCCCATACGACTCCCACTGGAGCCATCTTCGATCAAGGTATCACCGATTAATTCCTTCAATTCGACCGGGGCGAAGGCCATCGAAATAGAAGATTGAAGTGAACCCAGACTGCTGAATATTCCGGATAATCCAAAGGTGGTGATCGATCCTTCGTAGGCACTCGACTCAAGTTGCACCTGATAATCTATCTGCGAGCGCAACAGGTCCTCACTGCGCAACTCGGTCCACGTCGTGGTCTTCAATTCGAGAGTATTACTGAAAACCGAGGCGCCTTTGTCGTTACATCTGGACGAATCGATGAGATTCTTCTTGTAGCGTGTTATCGTGACATCATCAAAATCCTGCGCAAACTCTTTTTCCACAGTCAACCAGTCAGCGCCGTATGAGCCGCGTTGACCAACCACACCGAGCAGGTCGTTATTGCTTTGGCCACCCAACTGTGATTCGCCACCCTTGGTGACGGAGATATCACCGGTACCCGAGAATGCCACAGAAATCCTACATATGTCATCTTCATCTGAATCAAAGGCCTCAATCACCTTTTCGACATACTCGCCTTCGGCGGTGAACAGGCCATCCGAAACGCTGTAGTGCATCGAATCGCCGTACCTGATAGGGTCTGGTGTAAATGGCTCGATAGTACCGGTGTAGTACCACCAACCGGTCATCGCCAGCAGGAAGAAGACGATGGCTGTAGCCATGATTTTACGCTTTGCAGGTATTTTGCTGGTCGAGGTCCTGACCGATGATTTCCTCGGTGAGGTTTTCTTCGGAGCTCTTTTCCTGGCAGAAGATTTCCCGGATGATGATTTCTTGGTCGTCGGAATCGGCGTCAGTTCTTCCATCTCTAATACCATCACATTCTTATCGACAATAACCGCTTCGACAACCTCTACCTCCATCACCTCGGATTCGATGACCTCTGCTTCTAATACGTCTCCCTCGAGGATATCAGCCTCAACAACCTCACCCTCTTCATCGTCATCGGGCTCATCGGGTTCGGCAGGTTTGGCATCTTCGGCCTCTGCCGGTAACACAGTGGTACTGTCATCTTCAAGAATCAGGGCATCATCTTCATCGTCAATCTCCGCCTTCAGGTCAGCCAATCTTGACTTCGTACTGCCGGAAGTGCTGGCTTCGCCAATTCCGGCCGCGACCAAACGCTCGATGAGAACCGATTTCTTACCTGAAATCGCCAGCCCTTGGCCCTTGCACAGGTCGCGTAATTCAGCGACTGTATGCTTGGATAAACCCGATTTGACCATGGCCGTCAGTAGTATGCTCCACTGGGCCTTCTTTCAAGCCTCTCGGTCGCGGTGTGCAAATCCGAGGTGTTTCTCGGGTGAGGTGAAATAATCACCTTGGGGTGCCTACGTCCTGCAGTCATCCTTCATATGGCCAATAACGGCCATCCGGACCTTGGTAGTAGGCCTGTGGTTGGAATGAGCCGTCAACATTCCTGATGTAGAAATAGCCATCACCGGTCGCCACATAATCCGGCTCAGCCTCGATTGGTGGGTCGGATGGTAGGCTGGGTTGGCTTGACGGGGCGGCCGGACTTGCAGCTGGCACTGTCACGGGGGTGTCCACCTCGGCCTCTCCCACGGGAGGACCGGCCTGTGGAGAAATTCCAGGACCTGCGCTCAAGCGGCTCAACTGCGCCGCTTCGAGCGCCTCCTCTTCCGGGGTTTTCTTGCTGGCTGGGGCAAGTAATTCCTTCATCTGGCGACCATATTTCTGCGCCCCAAAAAATGCGAATCCTGACATTGATAAGCTGCCGATGGCGAGTGCGCCGGCGGGAACTCGATTAGAGTATACGTGCACAGCGGCTTCAAGTGAGGGGTTTACCACATGCGAGTTATTGTACCATGTAACGAAGCAATGGGCGCCGCTCGGGTCGGCAGATAATTCTACTTCTCTCACACTACCAGGAGCGGCATCTTCTATCAATGCATACCTTGGCGAATTTTCATCTCTCATATCCGAGGTGGTGTAAAGAAGTTCTAAGTTATCACAATAACCCGGCACCAGATATACCTCGATATCTCCACCATGTTTGTCCATCACCCATACCTCGACATCAACCTTGACCTCGACCCCGGGTATTCCGAAAATCAAGATTGGTGAATTGATTTGTCCGGCCGCGTCGAGAGGGTCGCTCTTTAGATTCGAACCTTCCCAAAAACCAGGGGTCGACATCGGAAATAATGCGAAAGTGAACAATATCGCACCGATACCAAGGAACAGAAATACATTCCAGCGCGCCTTTTTGGTCTTCTCCTTCAGTTCTTCCACAATCTCTCGCTTGGTTTTTTTCCGCTTGATTTCGTGTTCATCCAAATCTACGGAATCGCTTTCTGTCGGGGGATTTTCTTGTCCCTCGGAGGGGCCGTGAAGTCCGGGTTGGCCTGTAGTCACAGCAATCGGTGAGTGGGAATCATCTTCATCTAGTGATGAGAGTGAATCAGCAGGGTGGGTCGGTGCTGATGATTCGCCGAGGTGTTCCGAGGATTCACTCGGTGAACCATGCTGCATAGTAATCGCAAGGCAATATGTCGTTTCAATTGGCCGGAGGTATATTCCCGCGGTTCAGGGATTGAAAAACTGCGGTTTAGAGCGAAATCTTTGAAAGCATAGTAATGAGCGGGGGACTCGTCGAACATGCGAGTTGCCATACTTTCCCGCGGCCCGAGGCTGTACAGTACTCGTCGCCTGATCGAAGAAGGTTGTAAGCGTGGACTCGACATCATCGTATTAGACCCACTGAAATTCGGCTTGACCATCGGCACCGATGGAGTCGAGATACTGCATCGTGGCGAGCCGGTGACATTCGATGCGGCGATTCCGAGAATCGGGCACTCGATAACCCGCCATGGAGTCGCCCTGTTGAATCAGTTTGAGCAGTTAGGCTTGTATTCCGCCAATACCGGCGATAGTATCCGTAAGTCAAGAGACAAGTTATTGGCCAGCCAGATTCTCGCCAAGAACGGTATTCGGATTCCGACCACCGCTTATGTTCGTGACCTGCAAGACGTTAAAACCGCCATCGAGCGGGTTGGTGGCCTACCCTGTATAATCAAGGTCAGTGAGGGAACCCAGGGGCAGGGTGTATTTCTGCGCCATACCCTGCGCGAGGCGATGAATCTCGTCGAGGCTCTGCTATTGACCGGCAAGGCGGTTCTGATTCAGCAATATATCTCCGAGAGTCATGGTAAGGATATCCGTGCCCTCGTCGTCGGCGACCGTGTCGTTGCGGCGATGCGCAGGCGTGCACGCGGTCGGGAATTTCGCTCTAATTTCCACCTGAATGGCACCGTTGAAGCGGTTGATTTGAATGAGGAATACGTCAATGTCGCCCGTCGGGCAGCGCGTGTGCTGGGTTTGAATATCGCTGGGGTCGACCTGCTCGAAGGTGCTGACGGACCGCTGGTACTCGAGGTTAATTCATCGCCAGGACTACAGGGTATCGAAGCCGCTAGCGGAGTAAACGTCGCCGGTGAGATCATCGACTTCCTGATTAGGGATGTCGACTTTGCCGATGTTGACGTCGGGCAATTACTACGCACCAACCTCGACCAAGGGGTGCTCTCGCTACACCTCAAGCATCACCCTCGTCTGGTCGGCCGCAGTATCCTTGAACTATTCTCGCTCGGCGACGATATTCCGGTTTTCGCTTTGGCGCGCGGCAATGACCTGCTGTGGAATCCCGACCCGGAACTGCAACTACGATTCGATGATATCTTGATCTGCTATGGTGAATTCACCGCCCTCAGGCAGGCGTTGAAGAACGCGATTAGCATGGGAGGGGTTCCAACTCTTCCTGTGAATGCCGAGCCTGAAAGCGTATTTTAGTGGCTTCGCTCACTCGAGCAAAACTCTGCTGTCTCCTCACCGAAGGCCGAATGTCGTAGTGTTTCGTACTGGCCCTCAATGGTCTTCGGTGGTGGATGGATTATACGAACTTGGCATTTTACCGCCTGAATTCCACGAAGCCTTGATATGTCGACGCGGGTAAATGGGCCTGTCCGAAAGGGCACGGGATGCACACCCGCCACGGCGGGGGAGACGAGTAATGCGCGTTAGGGAGAGGGTTGATGGCTGAGGAATCTGGTTTTGATGGGCCCCAGCGGCGCTTGGATGGAATGCCGGATTCACCACCTCTTCCGCAGCGTCTGCAACGCCTGTCCCACCTCCCTTGGCGAACCTGTTATCGGCAGCAATTGCGCACCGAGGGCAAGTCTGATAATACCATCAAGTCGTATATGTGTGGTATCAACAAATTCATTGAAACCCCGCTTGCGGGTGAGAACCTCCTCTCAAAGCGAGACCTTGAGGAGATTAACCTCAAACAAATGCATCTTCGTCTCGACCCGGTCAACGGTCGTATCGACATCTGGGTGCATGGCCTCGCCGATTTGAAACCAACGACCGTGCACGCCCGAATGGCCGCGGCCAACCATCTCCTAGGTTGGCTCGGGCACCAATTTCCCAAGTGGTTGAGCCGCCCCCCCAAGGGTCGCTCATTGCCCCGCACCCTGTCGCATAGAGAATTGGAATTGCTGTGCCAGGCCGCCAAGAGAAGTGAGAACCCGGTAGCTGAACCCCTGATCATCCTGGTGTTGGAATCGGGAATGCGGGTCAGTGAAGTGTGCGGGCTCGACCTACACGATATCGACTTGGCTGACCGCAGTGCCAGAGTGGTCGGAGGGAAGGGGAACAAAGACCGCCTGGTGCTGTTCACCGAACTCAGTGTCGAGGTCATCAATTCTTGGATGCGAACTCGCAAGTCACGGGCGCATCCCGATGAAGTTTCCTTATTCGTCAGCCGGCGAGGCCGGCGATTGCGCCCGCGTGGAATCCAGAAGATGATGGATAAATTGGCGCTAGAGGCTGGATTACCCAAGGAAAAGGTCTCGCCGCATGTCTTACGGCATAATTTCGCCACCGGGTTACTTGAGCGGGGTGCCGACCTGATTACGATTCAGCGCTTGCTCGGCCATGCCAGCATCGCCACCACCCGGGTCTATCTGGAAATAAGCGACCAGACCCTACGTCAGGTCTACCGCCGCGCTCAGGATATGAGAATCGAGATGGATGAGGCTGAACAAACCCTGGAGCCTGAACCGGAGATTCCCGAGATCAGTGGATTCTTGGACCGCCTTCAGACCACCGAATAATCCCCCGACAATCACCCCTCCCCTGAGAAGAGACCGGCGGAAATCCTCCCTCTTCTCCCCCATGGGATTAACTCACTTGGCACCGGGTTGTTTCTTGGCACGGCGTTTCTCGAGTTCGGCAGGGCCAACCCAATCACGCTCCGGTTTGACGTTATATCCGAGGTGGGTTTCGATCGGACAGAATTTTCCACTGCGACAGCGACTGCAATTATCGGTACTCGGTTCGGTCACAACCTTGCGCAACCTTCCGTACTTTCGCCTCGGCACGAGCGATGCCCAGGCTGAGGGTCATTGAAGGTTAGCGGTGGAATCTGTCGCTGATTCACCCGCCGATACGCTTCAGCATATCTGCAAGAGATGGAGATTGGATGGTCTTCCCGGTGACTTTTTTGCCCAGCGTTTTCCCAGCCACAGTGGATTTCTTTTTGGCCGCAGCCGATGGTTTGGCCTTGGCCTTGGGCTTGGGCTTTGGTTTGACCGCCTTCATTGTTGCCGCACTGGCTTCGAGTTTCGGTCTGGATTTGGGCTTTTCATCAGCCTGTGCAGCGGCTTCCTCAGCCGCCTTGGCGGCGGCATTCCTCTTCCGTGTGGCGGCGGCCTTCTTCGCGCTG
>JAPOGE010000020.1:8936-26682 GCA_028283345.1 Candidatus Poseidoniales archaeon | reverse complement strand
GGACACGGTGGTGGTCTCTGCCGACGCGGCGCTCGTGGGGGCGGTGGTGGAGGTGGTGGTGGCGGCGGAAGTGGTGGCGGCGGAAGTGGTGGTGACCGTGGTGGTGACCGTGGTGGTGGAAAGCCAGACCGCAGGTCAAAACCGAGTGATGATGACAAAATTCGCCGTAGTGGCGGTGACAGTCGGGTTCGCGGCAAAGGTTCGGCTCGGCATTTCCGTAATCTACCTCCCTCAGACCCTTTCAAGAAGAAGCGTGACGATTGAGGTGTTCAATTGGCAGGAACCAGCGATGAGCGTGCTGAAGAGCATTACCTCGATGCCATCGAGGCACAGGAGAATGACGACCGTGAAGGTGCCCTTTCAAGCGCCCGGCAAGTGGTCAAACTGAATCCCGAACACGCCGAAGCCTGGTGGCTGATTTCAACCCTTGAATTACCCTTGAAGTCCCAACCCAACCTCATCCAAGCTTCACGAAGTCTAGCCGCCTGCCGCAAGATCATAGAAATCGAGCCCGAACACGGGCCCGCCTGGGTGCGCGGCGGCCAGATTCTCGCCGACGAACTGGGAATGTATGAGGAGGCCTTGAGTTGGTGGCAGCAGCGCCGTGAAATCGATGCTCTTGAAGCGGTGCCGATTATCGAGCAATCAGCAATCCTGGCCGATATCGGTATGTATCGTGAGGCTTCTACCCACTTGAACATGGTGGTCGAGCACGACCTCGAAATCTCGCCGAAGCAATTCACCAAGGTGGCGCGATTGTCTGGTCTACTGCAAAAGGCCGCCGATGAGGAACCGTCCTCTTATTTTCGCCCGTGGGAATCCAGACATCCCGGTTGGGAGGGAATCAGACGACGAAAGAACAAGGGGCCAATGAGTGAATCACTGATTTTCCTGCTCTTCGTAACTCCTTTCCTGGTCATCGAGGTATGGCTTTCCCGCAGCCTTGCCGGAGCTGGTTTCATGGCTTTCTGTTTCACTTCAATGGTACTGTTGGCAACGGTAGGACTCGGCATCAAGTTCACTCGCAATATCTTCCACAAGGTGAATCGGCCGGCATTCGACCTGCTGCGCGCCCAAGATATCGAGACCTCATCCGGTCATTCGATGATTCCTGAGGACATCAGAACCTCGAAACTCTACATGTCGATTCTCCAGCGCCGCCCAATCGCTTACCAAGAGCGCACTTTGGCCATCGTCGAGGGAGGAAGTGACCTGCCCAAGGGTTGGAAGCCGACCATCCCTGACTTGGAGGTAGAATGGGATGAAGACGACGATGATGATGCAGATGACGAGAACTCCTCCGATGTCGTAATCCCTGGCCTGGATGAAGTGAATGAAGAGGAGTGACCTTCACCATCGCAACCACAAGCCACCGGATACAGTGAACCCCCCCCCATATCGGGGCGCTCAATTAACGCAGAAATTCTTCCGGTTCTGCTTGATGCGAGGCATATTCTCTTTTGGAAACGAATTCTTGACTGAACCAGTTATCCCTGGGATAAAGATGCGAAATCAGTTACCAACTCTTTTTTTCCTAAATAATACAGAGCGGATTCAACTGAAACATATTCGAAAATATTCGGAATCGCGCTGCCGTCGAATTTATTGAAGGCCCATTCCTTGTCATCATCGGGAGAGAGCGTTAACCAACCATATTCCCAGAGCGTCATGAATTGGCGTGAATGTGAATCTATTCAACCATATCTAAGCAGAATCCCCGGGGCCACCCTGCGTACATTCAGTGTGATGACGGACTATGTTCCAGCGGAATAGTCTTCATGGTAGGCTATCTGCTCGGCGCTCAGGGTATCGATATCAATTCCTTGTGCGGATAATTTGAGTGTACCCAGTTCTATATCCTGCTGTTTGGTGATATCGTGAACGATAGGTGCCATATTGCCACCTTCGGCGGCGAGCCGACAAAGGGCGAGAAATTGGTTGGCAAATGACATGTCCATCACTTCGGAGGGATGACCTTCAGCCGCGGCGAGATTTACCAGCCTCCCTCGGGCTAGCAGGAATACTCGAGTTCCATTCTCCAAGGTGAATTCTTCATTATCGGTACGAATTGTCCTTACCGATGTTGCCAGTTCCTCAAGGTCAGTGATATTGATCTCGCAATCATAATGACCGGTATTGCAGATGATTGCGCCATCTTTCATCACCTCGAAGTGACGCTTAACAAGAACATCGACCATACCTGTAGCGGTACAGAAGATATCACCGACCTTTGCGGCCTCATCCATCGGCATGACCGAAAAACCATCCATATGCGCTTTGAGAGCGGCCAATGGGTCGACCTCGCAGATGACGACTATAGCACCCATCCCCCGGGCTCGATTCGCCAGTCCTCGACCACAATGTCCGTAACCACCGATGACGAATGTCTTGCCGGCAAAGAGCACTGAAGTTGCCCTCAGGATACCATCGAGGGTCGATTGGCCGGTGCCGTGGACATTGTCGAAGTCCCATTTGGTCGTCGCATCGTTGACCGCGATAACCGGATAGAGCAATTCACCGGCCTCGCCCATCGCTCGCAGTCGATGCACTCCGGTGGTGGTTTCCTCAGTTCCACCAATTATTCCTGCGGCGCTTTCACGGCGTTCAGTGTGAACCCGATAGATCAGGTCAGCGCCATCATCAAGGGTCAGGGTTGGCGCGAAGTCGATGGTCTGGTCGATGCAGTGATAGAAATCCTCGGTCGATTGGCCGTGCCAGGCATAGACCGCATAACCCTCGCGGGCCAGCCATGCGGCTACGTCATCTTGGGTGGATAGAGGATTGCAACCCGACCAACTTACCTCGGCTCCAGCCGCCACCAAGGTCTCGATCAGAACCGCAGTTTCTTTGGTCACGTGGAGACAGCCGGCAACCCTCATCCCAGAGAGAGGTTTGGTTTGCGATGCTTGCTGGAGTAATGTTGCCAGGACCGGCATCCTCGAGCGCGCCCAATCGACTCGCAGTGCACCTTCATCAGCAAGCCCTAAGTCGCTGACCTTGAAGCCCTCTCCCTCATCCATTGAACGGGGGCGGTGGCATCTAGTTATTCAACAATTGCTTATCGATATCCGGGCTGTTGCGCCGCGGCCTGCTGTTGGAAATGCGCAGCATATTGCTGCGCATAGGCCCGCGCCGTCTCCTCTGGATAACCTTGGGCAATCAGCTGCTGCACATAGGCTTCCATCGGGTCAACTGCGGGAATACCCGCATATCCCTTGGTGACCGAACCGAATCCGGATTCATCTTCATCGTCATCGCCTCGGCGTAGTACCAGGACTGTCAGCAGAATGACGATGAGTAGAACCACTCCGCCGGCACCTAACATCAGAATAGTGGAATCCGAACCGGAATTATCGGTAGGGCTGTCACTGGTCTTCGGTTCACTCCATTCCCCGGTCTCAGAATCGAATTCCCACTCTCCGCTCCATTCGCACTCACCATCGGTATTCAGCAGCCATTCACCGCCGGAGGTGATTGCTTCAACAGGTGGGTTAACGCCTTTACAGGCAGGAAGATTCAAATCGATATACTTCAAAATCACCCACCTATCACCTTCGATAATCTTGACATATACCCTTACTATCTCAGCCTTGTTGGTATACAGGTCTGAGATGTTCAGAGATAGTTCAAACGTATCCGAATTGCCCAAGTTGAGTGCTTGATTCCATTTTCCATCAGCGCGCAGCGATGATACGAGGTCACCATCGTCTTGATCGCGGTCTTCAAGCGATAGGGCGACGATGATTTCCAGGTCATCGTTCTCGACTCCAGACTCGACCAGTCCACTGACGTTGAACCAGTCACCGGTCACCGCCCCGGTATTGTTGTAGGTCTGGTCAAGAGTGACCTTCGGCTCACTATCGCCATGTCCGGGCTCTACGACCACGAAGTATATCTTGTGCACGTCCGAAGCTCTGGTGGCTTGGTCGATGACCTGTAATTCGATTCGAATCTGCTGCTCAAAGCCATGGTCACCTACTGTGACGTTACGGAATGTGTACGAGAATTCACCATCGGTATATCCGAACTTTGTGAAAACGTGGTCATCCCCTTCATCACCATCTATCGGCCAGTCATATATCACAGTCCATATGTAGGTCTTGATTCCATGCCCGTCAAGAGCATCGGGGTCAAAACTTGCACTGGCATTGAAGTTGACGATGGTCTGGTCGCCAGCATCTTCGTCCAACTCTATCTGCCATAATTCCCAAGCATCGCTACCAGGCTTGTTTTCTCGGAAGGTCACAAAGTCAGCATTTGCAGTCTCCTCAACCACAGAATAGTTTGCGAAGGGCTTGAACTCATCGGCGCTGGCATCATCGGTAACCAAGGTCAACGATGCAATTCTGGCATGTCCTGCATCATCGTGGATGAATAACTTGAGCACCCAGGTCTCACCTTGGGCACAATCGTCTACAATGCCATCTCCGTCGTTAGCTGAAGGAACGCAGAAGTCAGCACTCGGGCTTTCGTCAGCGCTGTGGAATGTGCCATAGGCGTTATCACTCGCATCCCATCCAGAAGGGCCAGTCAATTCCCAGTCGGCGTTCAGTATGGCCGAAGTGGTGGTCGTATATCCGAATTCCAGATGAGCATCACTCTTCATCGCCCGGACATCGTAGGTCGTGGTATCGCTCGGCATCGTATCCGGCTTCTTCCCATTGACGGTGATATCGAAGCCCTTTGTCGCCTCATCGAATCCTACCGGATACTTTGTGACCTGGAATTTCAGCATGTTGGCGAGTAGTGGAGTGGTGGAATTCCACGCATCACTCTTCGCCTCAACATCGATGGTCGAGATGATGATTCCGCCTTCCTGGGCACCACATACCGAAAGAATGCTATCGTAGTCACTTCGCTTGCTTCCCATGATGCTCAAGAATTCACCACCGGAATCAATCGTTCCTCCGCACAGATTCGGAATCTCTTGGCCGCCTTGAGGAATCGTATACAATATAGCTGAGGCGAAGGCATTACCGGTTGTGAAACCCTGTAGGTTGGAGCGCTCTACATTCTCAAGTATCGGGTGATACGGGTCATTTATCTCAAGGTCCTCGTAGGCGATTTCTTTTTCTGCGGTCGTGCGGTCCTGGATGTCGATATTGAATGGTAATTCATCTTCGATTGCATTTTGATAGGGCCCAAGGTGCATCTGTAGGGTGCCGCCGGCAGTCGTGAATAATTCCAAGGTTTCGGCATAATCTCCAACATTATCGTAGAAGGCACTACCCAAGGGGGCGTCCTGAGCGGTGGATTCCTTCTGCCAAGGGATCAAGACCTTGCCATAATGACCGTTCAACCAACCGTTGGTAAGGTAGGTGTCCCACTTGTGGCGGGGGAATTTAGTATATGACATTCCGAGTCCTTCCAAGTCTCGTAATATGTTGGAGTATCGGTTCTGTTCGTCCTCATCGGTTAGAATTGCGACGTCGATGTTGGTCTCAAACTTGGCGTAGAAGAAAATAGGGTCGCCCTTCGGAGTTCCATCGGTTAACTCAGCATCGAAGGAAATGTTGTAGGTATGGCCATCAACCCAGCCATTGAATCCGCCGAAAGTGAGATTTACCCTCTCTTGTGGAACAAGGTGCTTAGACTGACCGTTGAATGCCTGGGCCGAATGAACCTCGACACCGGTATCCCTGTCGACGACATGATGGTTAAACAGATAATCGCCCTCTAGGACACCATTTACCGCCAAGAATGAGAATTCATGCGCGGTCGAGTTATCCTTTGGCATACTGCATGCGTAATCGGCATCCAGACAATCCAAGTACAGGTCATTACCTTTCTTCAGGTCGATGGTAACGCTTTGAATCGAGAAGATTATTCTCTCGATATTATTTGCGTCGTTGAACTCATCTTCGCCGTACCACGAGGTTCCCGCGGTTGTGTTATCAAAAATGGATTCCACCTCGACCATGTAAACGCCCTGGTTAAAGTCGTGCGAGCCGATGGTGACCTTCTGTTCGCCCTCTGCATCCAATCCCGAGACCGATGAACTGATCACCGCATCTTGAATGAAACTGAATTCTTTGATGACGATATTGTCGAAACCGATGCCTCTAAGCCCATCGTTCAAGCCATTATGACCATCATCATCTGATTGGAAATCAAATGAAACGTCGGTCATTGTACCCTTCAGGGACATGCATTCCCGATTCCAGTCATTGCCATTTGGTGCGGTCTGGTTGAGAATGTAGAGATGGGTGAGGTCGATACTCTGGCTCTTGACCGCACCCTCACTATCGAAAAAGACATTGTAATTACCACCCGAAATTCCATCAGTATTCGTTGAATCACCGATAAAGGTAATTTCCTTTTGGTCAATTTCGGTCTCGTTGATTGGATCGATGAATCCGTCACCATCCTCGTCGACAAAGCAAGTTCCGTCCTCATTGAAATCATTCCATTGCCCGAGTATAATACCATCGCCTAGAACACCGGCACGGTCCCAGTCCAGACCGAGGGCAACATAGTCATTGACTTCGTATTTGGATCCATCCAAATCGATGTAGAAGAAGGTCTCAGCGAAATAGTCGAATGATAGCGAAGCGAAATCTCCCTGCATTGCAGTCAGGTCAATGTCTTTGAGCGCGAACGACTCATTCCATACATCCTCGTATCCTAGATTAGCGCTCACTTGATGATGCCCGAACCAGTAGGCACTGCCATTGAAAAGCGGAGAAGCAGTTCCAGAATCAGTGAGGATTACACCTTGGCCGTCACCACTGCCGTCGTCGGTATAGCGGTAGCCATTCTCGCCGCCTTCAAAGTCCTCTTCACATGTTTTGGGGGTCGGGCCACAGTTGATGTCGTTCGGCATCGCACTGTAAATTGTCGCCTGAACATCGAAGTCGACCATGGTATTTCCATAGTGGGCGACCGTGGCAATGATGTCTTGAACACCCTCAGCATAGGTTGCTCCGGGTTCAAAGGAATCGATACTCACAACCGACGGGTCGAAGATATTCAAGGTGGAGATATAACCGGTCAACTCGTCATTTATCGGTTGTTGGTCGGGACCATAACTCAAGGTTGCACTGATGCGATATGTGGTGTCGTTGGCAAAGTTAGCCTGTATCGAGGCCTCGTATTCTTCACCCGGTTGTAGATTATTCATGTTGATATTGGATTGCTGGGTCTGCGGGCTACCGATGAAAGCGGTGTTCTGTTTCCAGATGGTCACGTTGTCGATAGCATAGCCGTCGCGGCCTTGCCAGAGTTGGTCATCGCTGCTGGAAACACTTCCTTCAAAGCCGGTGCGCAAGCGGAAACGGATATCGACGGTCTGGCCAGCCCAAGGCGAAAGGTCGAATGCGCCGACGCCCTCCTCGGTGAAGTTGCTCCAACCGTAATATGTGCCTGGATTCCTGATGCCGTACCAGAGATTGCTTTCGGCGGCGGCCCCGAAGGCGTAAATCTTCTCGACCCGCTCCATGTCGTAACCACCCCATATGCTCGAGCCGGACCAGCAAGCTCCGTCCAGGAATGCCGAGGTCGGGCAATTGATTACCGACCAACCCCTCTCTTCGCTATAGATTTCGACCATCGCGACATCATCCCACAGGTCGCCGAGCAACCAGCGGTTATTCGCATCGACACTTCCCAGTGCACCGAAGCCGAGGTGGCGGAATAGTTCGACTGATAGCCAGGCCCGGTCGCTACCGGATAGGTCGACGTCCTCAAGCACCATGGCTTCGTCCCAGTTGCGCTCGTAACCAGACCACACGACTCCGGAATCATTGGTTTTCATCACCCCGTCCCACATGAAATTGGTAGGGTTATTTCCAGTCCAGTTAGCGGTCGAGTTGACATCGTTATTACCCATGCTGCCGGATGGTGCACCGGTTGAGTGGTTGGTCTCCAGATGCCAGTTATTGCCATCGTGCAGATAGTCCTCGTAGGCCCAATTACATCCACCACCACATCCGGACTTGCTCTCGGCGCCATCCCAATCATAAGCATATACGGTTTGGTTCTGCGAATTGGCCTCATCGACTACTTTCATCTCCAAGGTTAAGGTTGCCTGACCGTTGAGCACATTCATTCCAGTATTCGTAACCGTGACATTGACGTCGCGCTGGCCCTCGCCGACGGCGCCGATATAGCGGTCGACCGGTGAGATATCAATGCTGGAGACCTCTAAGTCGATATTATCCATCTCTACGATTGTTATGGTATCGTACTGACCGCCCCAGCCCGCGTTATCGACCCAATTGCCGAAGTTGTAACTGGTATGGCCGATGACGATATCCAGCGGGCTTGAAGCCCCACCGACAAGCTGCCCGACCTCAGCTGTAAGCGGGCGGCGACCGGTATTATAGGACAGTGAATTCAAGTGGCCGCCACTTCCATCTGACAGTGTCACCTGTACCGTCGAAGGTGGGGTGAGGTAGTAATTTCCTTCAACCGATCCGGAACTGCTGGTCGAATTAATCTGCTCGGCGATGGTCGGATTGATGAAATCGGCTTCGCCATCTCCATTGAGGTCGGCTATCGTCACCTCGTAGGTGATATAGGGTCCGATATAGACCTGCGAAGTGGATGACCAAGTTCCACTGGTGGAACTGGTCCGATAGGTCACATTCTCGGTATTCTCGTTGGTCTGGGCCATCACGTCGATGTCACCATCGCCATCGATGTCGGCGATGTTGAAACCGCCCCAGCCGTTTCCAAACGCCCACGGGCCGTTCATTGTTGCGCCGAAGATGGTGGCGCTGGCGGTGGTGGGGAAAGTATTGGTCAGACACGAGAATTCCATTACCGATACGTTATCGTCATTACCGAATGTAGTGTATTGCCCGGTTTGATAATTTGCTCCACGCAAGACCAGGAACCAAACATCCAAATCGGTACATTGGCCGGCCAAGTTGGTTTCGGTCTCGCCGAAATCACCTAGTTCAAATTCAATGAATCGTTCTTGAGTCGACGCGCCTAAATTTGTCGCGGTGCCCTGTTGGTTCGATGAGGTGATCGGGCCTAGGTAGGTGACCAGGCGCTGAGTGGTGATATCGGGTAGGAGGTCGAGAACGACAATATCATCGATACCGTCCTTATCGACGTCATCTACCGCTAGGTCCCAGGCCCAGAAGTGAGTGAAACGTGCTTTGACCGAGAAGGTGCCTTCGTCACAGCCGTCATTTTCGAGTACGGTAACGTTACCCGGTTGCCCAGCCGGTTGACCTGAGTCGTCGGTCCTGAACGGGTTATTGCGCTGGAAGATGATAATATCATCAATGCCGTCACCGGTCACATCCCCGGTTTCGACCATGCGTACCCAGGCGAATTCTTCCCACTCGGCATTGTGGCTCTGGTTTCCCGCCACCCAGATGTCGTCGCGCTGGCTGAAATCACCATTGTCATTCCACAGCACACTCATCGAGTGGGTGCCTTCGGTCGCCAGAGCGATATCCAGGTCGCCATCGCAATCGAAGTCGCCGAAGGCGATATCTTCAGGGTCGCGATTAGTCGTATAACTTCGTGTGATTGAGGCGCTGGTAAAGGTCGCAGAAGCTGCAATTGAGAGCAACATTATCAGCACCAGACCGATACTTCTGGTGCGTTTGGCTATTTGCTCGTTCTTCATCGACATCATCATCATCGACGTTTCGGTATTCCTCGATGTATTAAATACCTCCCCTCACGCGTGACCGGAGCGCGCCAGAAAATGAGGTGCAGTTGGCCGATTACGATACACGTGCACCGATTTGATTCACATCCGCGAATCGAGCCATTTCGGATTGGGGCCGTAGCCGGTTCTGTCACCGCCGTACACCTTCACCAATTTTCCCTGCCGAAACAAATTCTCAAGCCACAGGTCCAATTCCAGCCCGGAGCGGTCGCCGAGCAGAGAAGAAGATGATTTTTCAATCGTCTCCAACGCCAACGCGGATAGACCATACTTGCGCACCACAATACGCATCAATTCTCGCAACCACGCCTCTGCCATAGGGTCACTTACAAGCGGCCCTTGAGCCGGCAGAGGTTCCTCTATCCCCTCTAGGTCCATCGCCAATTGTTGGGCATTGGGTTTGTCGGGGATCACGATTCCCAGTTTATCCATTTCGGCTTGGATATCGAGCGAGCCGATCAGCCTGCGCACGACCGGGATTCGGCTCGGGTCCGGTGGTGGCCCCATATCGATAGGTTCAGAGTCGGGAAGTATCGCAGTATCATCATCGGGTTGCAGGTCTTCTTCAGATTCATCGACCTCATCATCGAGTTCTTTGGCATCAGAACTGCGATTTAGTGAAACCGTATTTGCGGCGAGAGGTTGCAACCATCCGGCATCGGAAAGACCGAGTTCTTCCCGAATCTTCCCTACCCACTCGGCATCACCTTCGAGCCGAATGTCGATTTTCTCATCCGGGAGTCGGAACAGAAAGCGTACCGGCCCGCGAATTTCTCTGCTCATGCACCCTCGCCGGCAAACTAGGCCAAGAACCCATCGATTTCGCTGACTCGCTGGTCGATTGTCGACTTCAATGAGGTGATTGGTGAGCAGAAGAGGGGAGTATGTGGTGGCCGGAGGGCGGTTGGTGGCGGAAAAAATCACTCTAGAGCCATCTTACGAATCACCGTATGCAGTATCCCACCATTTCTGTAGTATTCGACATCGACTGGTGTGTCGAGCCGAATCTGGGCGAGAAATGTAGTTTGCCTGCCGTCTTGGTCAGTCGCGGTGATCTCCAACCACTGCAGTGGCTCGACCGCATCATCGATTGGCAGGTCGAAATATTCACTGCCGTCAAGTCCTAGTGAATCAGCGTCCTCACCTTCTGCAAAACACAGTGGCAGTACTCCCATGCCGACCAGATTTGCGCGGTGAATTCGCTCAAATGAAGTTGCTATGACCGCTTTGACACCTAGCAACAGAGTACCTTTGGCAGCCCAGTCACGCGATGAACCGGTGCCGTATTCCGAGCCTGCCAACACCACCAGAGGGGTGGATTCTTCGCCGTATAGCATTGCCGCATCATAGATGGAAAGAACTTCTCCGGTGGGGAAGTGGGTGGTGAATCCGCCTTCGGTCTCGGGTGCTAACAGGTTGCGAATTCGTACGTTGGCGAAGGTTCCCCGCACCATCACCTCATGGTTTCCGCGGCGGCTACCGAAGGAATTGAAATCACGCGGGGCAACGCCGTGTTCCATCAGATACTGACCGGCGGAGCCGGAGTGTGGAAAGGCACCGGCTGGTGAGATGTGGTCGGTGGTGATCGAGTCACCCAATTTGAGTAGACAGCGGGCCGCCACAATAGGGGTTATCGGGGTGATTTCGGGGGTTATTCCGGCGAAGAAAGTCGGAAGGCGGATGTAGGTCGAGTCTTCATCCCAGGGGTAGAGGTCGCTGGCTGAAACTGGGATGGCATCCCATTTTTCTTCCTGCATTATACTTGCATATCTTTTGGTGAACATCTCAGGGGTAATGGAGAGGCGGATGGTCTCTCCGATCTCCTCATCGCTGGGCCAGATGTCTGCCAGCATTACCGGTTTTCCTTCACCATCATGGCCGAGCGGCTCATTGGCCATGTCGATATCCAAGGTTCCAGCCAGAGCATAGGCCACCACCAGAGGAGGGCTGGCAAGATATGAGGCCTGGACCTTCTGATGTATCCTGCCTTCAAAGTTACGATTTCCGGAAAGCACCGAGGCGGCGACCAGGGGCCCGGCATCGATAGCCGCCTCAATCGGCGCCTCAAGCGGTCCTGAATTACCGATACAAGTCGTGCACCCATAGCCGACATTGTTGAATCCCAGAGCGGCCAGATCCCGGTCCAATCCTGAGGCTCGGTAATAATCCATGACCACCCGCGAGCCCGGAGCGAGCGAGGTTTTCACCCACGGTTTGACCTCAAGGCCTCGGGCTCTGGCGTTTCTTGCCACCAGACCCGCGGCAAGCATCACGCTGGGGTTGCTGGTATTGGTGCACGAGGTGATTGCGGCGATTACGACATCGCCGTGCTGTAAGCAATAATCGGTTCCCTCCACCGGTACTTTGAGGGCGACTGCATCGGTTGAAATCCCATGCCCATGATGACCGAGGGGGGCGCTCAGACTTTCGTGCCAGTGCGCCTTCATCGCCACCAGTTCAACCCGGTCCTGAGGGCGCTTGGGTCCTGCCAGAGCGGGTTCCACCTCGGATAGTTCCAGCCCGAGGGTTGTGGTGTATTCCGGAGTCGGCTGTTCGGACGAATACCACAGATGATTCGCACGGCAATATGCTTCGACATTTGCCACTTGCTCCTCACTTCGACCCGAGAGGAGCAAATAATCCAGCGTCACCTCATCGACCGGGAAGAAACCACAGGTGGCGCCATATTCAGGCGCCATATTGGCGATAGTAGCACGGTCGGGAAGCGAAAGTGCGGCCATGCCAGTACCGAAAAACTCGACAAATTTGCCGACCACACCGTGTTCCCGCAACAATTCCACGATTCGCAATGTCATGTCGGTCGCCGAAACTCCTGGTTTTAATTTCCCGGTCAATTCAAAGCCAACGACATCCGGTGCGAGCATGTAAATCGGCTGGCCGAGCATGACCGCTTCGGCTTCGATGCCGCCAACTCCCCAGCCGAGGACGCCCAACCCGTTGATCATCGTCGTGTGGCTATCGGTGCCCACCAGTGTGTCTGCGAGCCAACAACCGTCTTCCTCACGGGCGACATCGGCAATCCACTCGAGATTTACCTGGTGGACAATCCCTCTGCCCGGGGGGATGGCACGGAATCTTTCAAGACTCTTCTGACCCCATTTGAGGAATTTATAACGCTCCATATTTCTCTCGTATTCAATTTCCAGATTTCGCTCCTTGGCATCGGCGAAAATACCGGAGTAATCCACCTGCACGCTATGGTCGATGACCAGATCAACCGGAACCTGGGGATTGACCTTTTTCGGCTCTCCACCCAGGGCCACCATCGCATCGCGCAGAGCGGCGATATCGACCACCGCGGGAACTCCGGTGAAATCTTGAAGAAGTACCCTTGAAGGGGTGAAGGGAATCTCTTCCCTCACCGCCTTGGCCTGCCATCCGGCGATGCGCACAACATCATCCTCGGTGATGAGAAACCCATCACATCGCCGTAGTGCCGCCTCAAGCAGAATGCGGATGGTGAAAGGTAGTTTGGCCAGGTCGCAATGTCCCCCTTCCTCGAGCGCTGAAAGGGCGGCAAAAGTGGCCCCGCTGCCATCACCCAAGGTAAATTCCCGACGGGCGCCGAAAGGATTGTAGTCGGACATGGTAAATCCCTACGAGTCACCGATGGCGCCTCCCCCCATGAAGCATACGCTCTATGCTCTTGCTTTTCAAAGCCCGAACCAAGACAATATCCCGCCTTGTTCGTCGACCAGTTTTGCTTCTACCAGAGTGACCGTATGAACCGCTTTGGCGGTCTCTTGACTACCAGCATCCGGGTCGGATGGCATACTTGGTGGGTCCCGACAGGTCGGGTCGTTCACACCACCACACTGTACCTGAGAAATCGCATCGATTACGGCGATGCCGGTCGTCTCGACTCCATCGATGGTGCCCGAGTGAGCAAATCCGAATGCGGTATATTGTCCGTTGAGCGTAGCGGCACCGGTGGTGTCGACGAGATAGAATTGGCTACCGGCCGAGTTTTCATCACCACTGCGAGCAGCTGCGATGACCCCTGCATCATGTGGCTCACCAAATTCTGCCGGAACTTTCCAATTGGTCTGTTCGGGACAATCTTCGGCCGGCTCTACAGCCCCTCCAGATTGACAATATCCGAAGTATTCAGCGGCATAGCCACCACCGCCGGATTTATGTTCGATATCGCCACCTTGAATCATGAAATTATCTACTAATCTATGAAAAATGGTTGAATCGTAGTTCCCCTGCTCTACGTGTAGGCGGAAGTTCTTGGCATGGATTGGGGTATTTGAATCATCGAGGCTGATGGTGATGGTGCCGATGTGGTCGTTGCCATTTGCATCGGTCCAGGTAATCGTCATCTCGACATCGCCCGCCAACTCACCGCTCTCATCGGCCATGGCATATTTGATGCCGGCCAACAGCATCAGGAAGGCGACTGGAATCACCACTAATCCGATGAAGGTCGGGGTACCATCTTTGAACAGAGGTGGAATCGTGGTTTCGCTGATACCTCGGTTCTGCATCTCATTCAGCAAGGTGTCGAGAGCACTGCGGGACGGCTTTGAACCTGGATTGATTTTCAGCGCTCGATAATAGTGACTGCGGGCTTGGCGATACAGCGATTTCGGCTTTGCCGCATCCGAAGAGCGTGCTAATCCCAACTTGGCATCGCCGGCTAATTTCCAGGTCTCGGCGTGCTCGCCTTGCGAATCTTTGCGACGCAATAATTCCAATGCTTCCTCATGGCTGCTCTTGTCGAGAAGTTTCTCAACATCTTTCCACGAGTCTTTCTCTGTCTGCGGGTTATTCATCGCATTCTTTCCAGCGTTCGCCATCGACCTGCCGACAGGCGAACCTGTTTTGAAACCGCCGTAAGCATTTTCCGGAACAGGACGCAAGGACAATACTTTGAAAGAGCGCATTCAAGGCGCAATATGTGTCGAAGGGGGCGGAATGGCAATTTTGGAAAATCCAAACTTCTCAAGCCGCCGCGACAAAAGGGGAATTCAGTAGATGGAAACCATCGTCAACGACTTCACAATAAACATTGCCACAGCCAATGGAACCGGGTCTCAGTCGGCCAATACAGTCCTGCTCAAAACGATGTTCGACATGGGTGTTCCAGTCAGTGGGAAAAACCTCTTCCCGAGTAATATCTCCGGCTTGCCGACCTGGTATATAATCCGTGTTTCAGACGCTGGTTACCAAGCCCCGGGCGACCGCACCCACATCATGATAATGATGAATGCAGATACTTGGCAGAAGGACATTGACTCATGCGAGTCTGAAACGGTGATAATCTACAATAGTGATGTGAAGTTGCCGGTCGAGAGAGATGACTGTGTGGTACTGGGTATTCCGATGACCAAGATGGCGAGAAAAATCAACCCGAAACTCGCACGGATGATTGCCAACATGTACTATGTCGGCGCCTTGGTACATCTTTTGGATGTCGATATCGTAAGTGTACAATCCCTCTTGGAGCGGCAATTCAAAGGCAAGACCAGTGCCATTGAACTAAATATGCGTGCAATCGAAGAAGGTCGTGCTTACGCCGAGGAAAACTTCGGCAATCCACAACCATACCGCATCGAAGAGCGCGAGAAGATTGAAGGGCAATTCCTGATCGATGGTAACGAGGCTACGGCGCTGGGCTCGATATATGGTGGTGTGAATCTGCTTTCTTGGTATCCGATCACCCCTTCTTCCTCCCTCGCCGAAGGCATTATCCAATGGTTGCCGGAACTTCGCAACACCGAAGACGGTAAATCGACCTGTGCGGTTATCCAGGCTGAAGATGAATTGGCCGCGGTGGGAATGGTTGTCGGGGCTGGCTGGGGAGGTGCCCGGGGGATGACCTGCACCTCGGGGCCCGGTATTTCCTTGATGTCGGAATTTATCGGTTTGGCATATTTCGCTGAGATTCCCTGCGTCATCTGGGATGTCAACCGCGTCGGACCATCGACCGGATTGCCGACCAGGACCCAGCAGGGCGACCTGAATCTGCTGCGCGAGGCGAGCCACGGTGATACCGACCACATCATTCTCATTCCCGGAAATGTCGAGGAATGTTTTGAATTCGCATGGCGGGCATTTGAATATTCAGAGCGTTACCAAACATTGGTCTTCGGTTTCAGTGATTTGGATTTGGGGATGAATAGTTGGATCTGCAATGGCTTTGAATATCCATCGGAACCCATCGAGCGCGGCAAAGTCATCCGTACTCAAGAGCAGCTCGACGCGGTTGAGAATTATGGGCGCTATCGAGATGTCGATGGTGATGGCGTCCCATACCGAACCCTTCCCGGCTCAGGGCTGGCACCGATTCTCACCCGCGGTACCGGACATGACGAAGACGGTGTCTATTCAGAAGAACCAGAGGTATACAGGCAATTGATGAAGCGTTTGAAGCGCAAGATAAACAATGCTCGAAGCGAACTTCCAGTGCCGATATTACGAGAAGAAGAGGAACTTGAAATCGGCATCATCTACTATGGTTCGATGGAGACCACTATTCAAGAAATCGATGATATCATCGAAGATACCGGCGTCAAGGTATCCCAATGCCGGGTGAGGGCACTCCCTCTACACCCCGAGGTAGAGGCCTTCGTCGAGCGCCATGAGAGGGTGATTGTGCTTGAAATCAACCGTGACGGACAGATGTATGGGGTGCTGCGAAAAGAATTGCCTATTCATCTCGTGCCAAAAATTATGAGTGTTGCATATAGCGATGGTCTGCCACCTAGAGCAAAGTTTTTCGCAGAACGAATAATGCGAACCCTTGAGGAGTTGTCGGTATGAGCATTAAATTGAACGTCATCAATCTTGAAAAGTCGGAGTATACCGGTGGCAAATCTTCACTCTGCCCGGGCTGTGGGCACGATCAGATTTCCAAGGTCATCATCCAAGCTGCATGGGAGAATGGAATTCCCCCGGAAGGAATTGTCAAGATGAGTGGAATCGGTTGCTCGTCAAAAACCCCGGCGTATTTCCTCGGTAAATCACATGGTTTCAATACCGTCCACGGCAGAATGCCTTCGGTGACCACGGGTGCGGCGATGGCCAACAAGAATCTGCTATATATCGGCGTCTCGGGTGACGGTGATACCGCCAGTATCGGAATCGGTCAGTTCATCCATGCCATCCGCAGAAATCTGAATATGGTTTACATCATCGAGAATAATGGAGTATATGGCCTTACCAAAGGTCAGTACAGTGCCACCATGGAACGCGGTTCGACCAAGCGTAAAGGTCAGCCTAATGACCAACCTCCAATCGATTTGTGCAAGATGGCGATCAACTTGGGTTGTGGCTTCGTAGCCCGCTCTTTCAGTGGCTCAAAAAAGCAATTGACGGCATTGATAAAGGCCGGGATGAGCCATAATGGCATGGCGATAATCGACGTGATCAGTCCTTGTGTGACCTTTGCCAACAACGATGAATCATACCGCTCTTATGGCTATGTGAAAGACAATGAGGAACCGCTGCACGTTGCCGACTACATCCCGCACTTTTCCCCGATCGCCGAGGTTGATATCCCAGAAGGTGAGTACAAAGACATCGAATTATTCGATGGTAGTACTCTGCGATTGGAAACAATTTCCGACCATCACGACACGTCTGATGTGGTCGCTGCACTTTCGGCGATTCACTACGCCGAACAGCAGGGAAAACATGTCACTGGTCTGCTATACTTTGAAGCCGATATCCCGACAGCAGATGAAGTTCAAGGTTTGGTCGACATTCCATTATCATCGCTGCCGGCAGAATTAATGCGGCCAAGCCGTGCTAAGCACGATGAGTTGATCAGAAAATTGATCGGTTGAGACTTGGCCACCGTGGATGCTATACGTTTCAACTTCGACGGTAGTGTGTGGAGCCTCTCGATTTGGTTTACCTCGCAATCCTCGGTGGCGGTTTCACCTTTGGTTTTATTAGAATCATCTTTTTCCGCAGGACTCGAAAAATAAGAGAACAAGTGGTCGGCCCGACCCAATCCGGTGAAGCGGATTTTCCGACCGAGCGAGTCGAGATGCTCGAAGCTCCGGAGCGGCCACGAATCGATATTGAATGGCATAACCTGAGTCTTCCCGATGTCGATTTTGAGCGTGCTGAACCACCGGTTGA
>JAPOGE010000020.1:0-8926 GCA_028283345.1 Candidatus Poseidoniales archaeon | reverse complement strand
GCCCGAAGGTGAAAATGCTGTGACAGGAGAGGATGGGCGTGTGGAATTGCACGACTTGCGGAAAGAGTGGATAGAGGTGAACGAGGAGGCCTTCGATGCGGGTGCTGAATCAATAATAGCCTCCATTTCTGCAGGGGAAGACATCGAAGTGGTTTCCCACGATGAGGAACAAGAAGATGAGTTCGATGAGCGTATCGAGCGAGAAGGTGCGATGACGGGAAGTGTACAGGTCACACTGTTGTGGGATAATCACAATGATTTGGACCTGCACGTATTCTGTGCTTCAGGTGAGAGGATTTACTTCAACAACCGAACCTCAGAATGTGGCGGAGAACTCGATATCGACATGAATATCAAGCCGTCCTCGAGAAAGCCGATTGAAAACGTATTTTGGAAGTATATGCCACCGGATGGCGAGTATCGAATCTGCATCCATCATTATGCTCGACATCGAAGATGGAAGACCAAGGACCCGACGAAGTTCAGCGTGAGGGTGCAGATCGGCGATGAAGTCAATGAATACAATGGTAGTCTCACCAAGGGCGACCCAATGCTGACGGTGGCCAAATTCGTCATTAATAATGCCCAGGATGAAAAGAAAGACACGATTCAGGATGAAGAGAAATCCAATATTTGGGAAGAGGAGTGAGGGCAACCGTACGAATAGAGCATCACGTATGTCGACCTCAAAGCGCAAGGACGAACTTCGTAACGCCATGCAATGGCCTTAGAGGTAGTCCCTCACGGATTCGAACCGTGGTCGGGGGGACCAGAACCCCCCATGATGGACCGCTACACTAAGGGACTTTCGGGGTGGCGAATCAACATCCATATTTCAAACCCTTGTGCCCGGCTAGAGGAAACCATAGGCGTATCTCGATACCCATCCGAGCATAAGGATGGTCATGAACCAACTCAGGGTCAAGCGCATTCTCGCTTGCCGAGAGGCTTTTTTCACCGCTGCTTCCTCCATATGTTCCTGCAATGGGGCGAGCGGGTCATCACGGCTCATGCACTGCGATTACCCCCGTAGCCTTCAAGCCCGATGGCGACCGGTGGGCATCATGAGCGAAGTTCCGAGTGGTTTGGAGGTGGCGATGCCCGAACCGCGCCCGGTGCGCCCTTCCTCTTCGTTGATGCTCACCCGGGATGGGGTTGAAGGGGTAGAGGTCTTACTTTGTCGACGGGTCGATGAATTACCGGCATTCGCCGGATATTGGTCATTTCCCGGGGGTGGGATAAGTCGAGTCGACATCTCCGCAGCCGAAACCCTTCTCGGTGGAATGACCGACCGAGATTTGGCCGCCAGCCTGGTCGGGATGTTGCGGGAACTGGTCGAAGAACTGGGCTGGGTGATTGCGGGAGGGAGTATTGAAAATGCCGATTCAGAGGCGAGAAAAAATGTCCTCGCAGCCAAGGAAGGTTGGCGGGCCGAGGTCGAAAGTGGTAGATTACCCTGTGATTATTCCGGGTTGACGACCATTGGTCGGCGAACGACACCCAATTTCGCCCCGATTCGTTTCGACAATCGATTTCTGCATTTTCATGCCGGTTCGGGTGAAGATGTACCCGAACCGAATTTCTCGGGGCAAACCGAATTCGATTCCCACCGCTGGGCGCGACCGAGCCAATTCCTCGATGAATGGCGCGAGAATACCATCAAGATTCCACCGCCGATCATCACCGTATTGCTGCTTCTTGAGGAATTATTGCTGCAATACCGACAAGACATCTCGCTCGCCGTCAAAGAATTATCCGCCCGTGAAGGGGAGAGGCCCATTCTCTTTGCCCATGGGGTGGAATGCATTCCGGTACCGACCCATACCCTGCCACCGGCATCGACGACCAATACCTACATTCTCGGCATCGGCGGCGACCATATCATCGTCGATGCGGCGGCTAGAACCGCCGAGGGATTGGCGATGATTGGAAGAGCAGTCGAACGGGTCGAAGAACGCGGTGGCAGAATTGTCGGACTATTATTCACCCATCGCCATCTCGACCATGTCGGAGATATTGCCGAGTTACAGAAACTCGGCCCTTTCCCGGTACTGGCCAGTGCCGAGACCGCGGCGGCATTACCATGTCCGGTCGAGACGATTCTTGCCGACGGCGACACCATTTCCCTTCCTGGTACTGATGGAACTCAAGAATGGCGAGTCCTCATCACCCCGGGTCATTGCCCGGGTCATATCTGTCTGCTAAATGCCTCAGGACTGGTGGCAGGAGATATGGTGGCGGGAATCGGGACGATTCTGATACCTCCCGAAGAGGGAAATATGGAACAGTATCTTGAACAGTTGGTACGCCTGGCAGAGATGCAACCTCACTTGATCTTCCCCAGCCACGGTGTGGTGTTACCGCTGCCTGAGAAGACCTTCAACCACTATATCGAGCACCGCCGTAAACGCCACCAACTGGTACTTGAAGCGGTTATTTCGGGGACTACCGAGTTGAGTGAGATATCACAAATCACCTATTCCGACAGCCCGGAGGCCCATCCGGGATTGGCGCGCCAGCAGACCCTGTCGCATTTGCTCTCCCATGCCCGTACCGGTGCCCTCGAACAGCGTGGGGATGGCTGGTATACCCGGTGAAAATCATCTTCGGTGGGCGATGGTCTCTTGAGCCACGCACTACGCAGGTGGACTGAGTGCGACCATGCGGGAGGAGATGTCGGGTCTAGACTTGCGTCAGGTGGTTGCTGAATTATCCCAATATGTCGGTGCCCATTGCAAGAAGATTTACCAACCGCATCACGAGCAGTTGGTCTTGCGCATTAAACCGAGGGGAAAATCACCGCAGGACCTGGTCATCGTGCGCGGCAAGCGGGTCTACCTTTCCGGCCGTGAGCGACCTATGCCGACGCAGCCGGCGCCGTTTGCGATGTTGTTGCGCAAGCATCTGGGTAATGGGCGACTGACCGCGGTATCGCAACATGGGTTTGACCGCATCATCACTCTGGATTTTGATACCAAGGCTGGTCCGCGCCATTTGATTATCGAATGTTTTCGCGATGGTAACGTAATCATTGCCGATTCAACTTTCACCATCATTCAGCCACTTACCCATGCGCGCTATTCTGGCCGGATTCTGAAAAAGGGAGAGCCGTACCAGTTCCCCCCGGTGGCAATCGACCCTCACGACCTCGATACCGATGCACTTCAGAGGTTATTGCGCGAATCACAGCGCAATGTCGTGCGAACATTGGCCGGCCGAGCAAGTCTCGGTGGGCCTTTGGCGAATGCGGTATTGCAGCTGTCGGGGGTAAGTGGAGATGGCGAGGCGGAAAAAATCGCCGAGGATACCGAAGCTGTTGGGAGGATTTCAACCGCCCTGTCTGGTATTCTCGCAGAATTGGCCGTAGCCGGTGATGAGGTCCCCGGTGGTTGGCTGATGTTGCCGATGGAGAAACTGGCCCTCGGTGGAGAAGAAGTCGATATCGCCCGATACGCGGTCGAAGCCAGCCCGGTGCAGATGCCGGCGCATGGCGAATTCCATTGCCTTCCTTACCCCCGATTTGTCGATGCCGTAGATGCTTGGATGGGTGACTACGACGCCGCGGCCTTATCCCGGCGGCAGAGCGAAGCGGTCGAGACTATCGGTGGGCGAGCCCCGAGTACCCCAGCCGAGACCTTGGAACGGCGTTTTTCGCAACAGAAATCAGCCTTGCAAGGATTTTCTGATAAGATAAGGAAGCAACAGGAGTATGGTCACGCCATTCAGGATAATTGGAGTCATGTGGAGGAATTGCTCACCCAAGTCAATGATGAGGTCGCCAGCAATGGTTGGGAGGTTGCCCTCAGTCGATTCAAAGAAATTCCTTGGATTGAATCCGGCAATCCGGCGCAAGCTTCGATAGTTGCGATTTTACCCGATGAGAGCGGCGCCGCAAAGGGCGTGAAAGTAATGTTGTTTCTCTCGATGTCGGTACATCAAAATGCTCAGCAGTACTTTGATAATGCCAATAAGCACAAGGATAAATCAAAAGGCGCTGAAGTGGCATTAAATGAAACCGAGAATCTGTTACAGCGGGCGCAGAAAACAGAATCGAAGCGCAAGGAAAGTGGTCAGGTGGCGCGGGTCAAGAGAACCAAGCGGCTGTGGTTTGAGAACCATCGCTGGACGATTCTTGATGGAATGCATCTGCTGATTGGCGGGCGCGATGCGAAGGGTAACGATACGATAGTCAAGAAGCATCTCAAAGGCGATGACAGATATGTGCACGCCGACCTGCACGGCGCGCCTTCCTGTGCGATGAAACTGCAAACGGGATTCGTTGTCGACCCGGATTCACCGGCCAACCTGCCACCCGGGATTCCTGCCTTCCGCCTGAGCGATAATATCGAAGTGGCCGATTTCAGCGATATCGCGCGCCAGCAAGCGGCAACGATTGCATTGTGCTGGAGCCGGGGGTGGAGTGGCGGAGGTGGTGCCGGCACCGCATTCATTGCAAGGCCCGGCCAAGTGAGCAAGCAAGCCGAGAGCGGAGAATATGTCGCCAAGGGCTCATTCATCGTGCGTGGGGCAAGAAATTGGTACAAGGATTTGCGCTTGAAACTCGGTCTCGGCCTGATATGCATCAATGGCATTCCATTATTGATGGCGGGAACACCCGAGCAGGTAGCGGCACTCTGCGAAAGATGGATTGAGTTGATTCCCGGGCGAAGCAAGCGAGAACGCATCGCCAGAATTCTCGGCAAAGCCACAGGCCTGGCGGTCGACGACATCGTTCCGGTGATTCCCGGAACCTCTGAATTGGCCGCTGACCATGGACTCATCAACCCCCACAACCACGAAGAAGAATGATAATCGAATAGCAATGTTCAATGTATCACCGCCACCGGGGAAAGTCAATGGGGAGGCATACACACCGCACAAACGGTGGTGCTAAGCGTGTTTCTTCAGATGAGCAGGCTTCTATTGGCATTGGGTCTCTAATCATGTTCGTCGCCTTCATGATTGCTGCTGTGATCATCAGTGCAACGATAGTACAGGTTTCGGAGATGTTGTTCTCAAGATCCAAGAGTGATGCACAGATTTCAACCCAACCATTCAATGGAATTATTGAGGTTATCCGCCTTGAGATTCGGGTGCTTGGCGCAACAGATGAAATCAGCATTACTTTTTCGTTACCATTTCATGCCCAGCCTCTGCCAGAAGATGAATTATCTTGGGTGATTATGTGTACTTATCCATTGACTAGTTTGCCAGATGCGGTTGAATTTGACCAAGGCCAATTTGAGTTTGCTACGACATTGGAGGGGGATGGACTGACCTCAATGCCGTTGACTGAATTTGAACCTGCCACTACTTATCATATGCGAATGCAGTTGGATGCTTGCGACTTAGAAACGATAAGCCCTACTAAGATTACATTGGTCTTGTTGATTGACAAAGGCAGAACTCTTGAAATGCAATTGGAAATAACAAGTTCCCCATTCGTGGGTATGGATTTGATATGAGGTGTGGTGATGTGGAGACGTGATATTCAGAAAGAAGAGAGCGCTCACTTCGGTGTTGGGGCAATGATTGTCTTTATCGCAATGGTTTTGGTTGCTACGATTGTCTCGTCCACAATTATTTTGCTTGTTGAGAAAATGGCACAACAAACTCAGAGGACATCAGAAGACGCTCGACGTGATAGTGTGAACACCGTAATCATAGTTGGCGGCTGGGTAGGTGACGATTTCGATGATTACCTATTCATGATGGAGTTCGGCTCTGCTGGAGAACAGGTCGCAAGAGTTGATGTCATCTATGTGCTGACCTGCACCCATCCTGATGGGACATTCTACTACAGGTCAGCAGCACTTGGTAACAGCATGGGCGGTTCAGCCTTATTCGTGTGGGAGGTGGGGGATAACAAACCTGCCACTGCGGCAGGAAACGTCAACCAATTCTCACCTGGGGCGAGGTATTTCTTCACCTTGGATGGTGGCACAAATGCTGCCCCAGGTGGTGACGAATGTGGGCCTATCGATTTGGACCAGAACGGCATCAATGCGAAATTGGCACTACACCTTCCGAATGGGATGAGCACCTTCCAGGACCTCGCACTCTCAAATGGCAGGGTGATGGGCTCTCAGATCATCTGAGAGACAGCCGCACCTTGTCTCCAGACGGCGCGGTATCGAACGATACCGGGCTCATCATCATGCAGTTCAAACTCCTCAATTCTAGAGAGTTCCATTTCTTCTCCAATGTCTAGAACCCACTGGTGTTCCAATGGCCAAGGAGGGCCTTCCATATCTGAAGTTGGAGTACGAATTCTTCCAACACAGAGGAGATGACCTCCCTCGGCTACCAATATTGGCAGAATCTGTGAGCCCAAAGAGCGCTCTGGTTCAGGAATTGCCTGAAGGAGGTGTACTTCCAGCACAAGGCCGAATGCACCCTTCCATTCAGTAGGGGTGTTGGTTATGTCAGCCACCTGCCAATCCACAGTGCCAGAGGCTAACTTCAGTACCTCCTCGTGTTTCTCGGCTGCCCACTTCACTGCAGAAGGAGATAGGTCGAATGCGGTTACCTTCCAGCCCAAACCTGCCAACAAGACCGCATCATCACCGAGCCCACAGCCAACCACAAGGGCTCGGCCCGCTTCTAAAGAGGTGAGGTGGGGCCAAGAAGCGAACAGGAGATTCGGTTCTCCCTTGTCCCAAGGAATCCATTCAGAGTTGCCCTCAGCCCAACTATAGAGTTCCTCGAACCATGACAGAGGGTCATCGGTTTGTGCCGCCACATCGGAAAACTGCCGCAGTCGCTCACGAACTTCATCCAGTTCCATATGGCTCCCTCCTACTCGGAGCCACCGGCCTTGACGAGCATGCCGACAGCATTACCGCCACCGAGACAGAGGGTGACGATTCCCATTCCCCCTCCCCTTCTCCTCAGCGCATTGATGAGGGTCATCAGACAACGGGCTCCGGAAGCGCCTAGAGGGTGGCCGATGGCAACAGCGCCACCGTGTGGGTTGAACTTCTCATCCGGGATTCCAATGGCTTTGGCCACAGCACAGGATGCGGCGGCGAATGCCTCGTTATGTTCGAAAAACACAACGTCGTCAACCGACAGGTCATTCCTTGCGAGCAGGGTTTCAACCGCTGGGATGGGTGCTGACATCACCCGTGCTGGCTCAAGACCTGAAGTCACCTGATCGAGTACGATGGCAAGAATCGGCCAGCCGTGTTTGACAGCAGCCGAGTGACTGGCAACCAGAATTGCCGCCGCACCATCAGATATTTGGCTGGCATTTCCGGCGGTGACTTGGCCTTCGGGGTCGAAAACCGGGGACAGGCTTTCCATCCTCTCCATGTCGATACCCGCACGAATCCCCTCATCCCGACTCACAGTGATGGAGTTGCCTTCGCGGTCCAATCCGGGTATAGTGAATGCTTCCCAATCCATCCATCCTTTCTCCCAGGCATGGTTTGCCAGCAGGTGCGAGCGCACCGAGAAGGAGTCGGAGTCATTTCTCGAGATGTCATATTCGCTAGCCACACTTTCTGCGCTACTACCCATGTGGATATCGTTGTACACATCCCAAAGCCCGTCGTGGATCATGGCGTGTTTGAGCTCACTTGCTGGCACATCTTCTCCCTTTTTGGGATTCCATACTAGGTGGGGGGAGTTGGTCATGGATTCCATGCCGCCGCAGATGAGCACCTCATATTCTCCGGCACGGATGCTATTTGCCGCCAGCATGACCGTCTTCAATCCTGAGCCACATACCTTGTTGACGGTGGTAGCTGGGATGCTGGGGGGTAGGCCAGCCCCGAGTGCGACCTGACGGGCAGGTGCTTGACCTGCTCCTGCCTGTAGAACATGCCCGAAGAGGACTTCATCAATAACTCCCGATTCCGGCTTGATTCCAGCTCTGCGAAGCAATTCCTTTACTGCCATAACGCCCAATTCAACCGCGCTGTACCCCTTTAAGGCGCCACGGAATCTACCGAACGGAGTTCGCGCCACTGCGCAAATCACCACATCGGCTTCTGCCATGGCTTGCGATTTGGGTCCACTCCTTGAAGATGTGCCAGTATTACCTAGCGAAAAAACGGTCGAATACTTGAATACGAATCGGGCATCGCAGTGGTCTCATGGCGAAGATCAAATCCGGCTTTGAGCCCACCCGAAAGGGTGATGAAATGCGAGAAATCAAAGTTGAAATCGACTTCACCTCCAACGCTTTGGCTTCGATTCTCTACAAGCAGGGTGACACGGTGGTTCTAGCCTGTGCAACCAAAGAGGCACGCTTGCCGAGTTGGTTTCCTCGCGATGCCAGCAAGGGCTGGGTGAACTCGGAATACAGTCTATTGCCGGGCTCGACAAATAGTCGCTTCCGCCGTGAGCGCCGTGGTCCCAAGGGCCGTACTGCAGAGATAGAGCGGATGGTCGCTCGCTCGCTGCGCGGGGCGATCGACCTGTACCAACTCGGGCCAATCGCGCTCAATGTCGATTGTGATATTCTCAATGCCGACGGCGGCACCCGTTGCGCTTCAGTCACCGCCGCGGCGATGGCGATGCGACTAGCGGTCCGGCGTCTCATTGCCAGTGGAGATTGCCTCCCCCCAATCTTACGGCCGACCTATGAGGAGCGTAAGGGGGGCTGGGTCGCACCGACCTTGAGCGCCGAAGAGAAAGCCACCCACGAGGCCGCGGTCATCCCATACGACATCGCCGCGGTCAGCGTCGGATTGATCGATGGGCAGACCTACCTCGACTTGGACTACATGTTGGACAGCAATGCCGACGTCGACCTGAATGTGGTGATGCTTGCCGATGGCAGCATTGTCGAGGTACAAGGTACCGGCGAAGAATCTACATTCTCCCGCTTGGAATTGAACGATATGCTAGATCTCGCAGAGGTTGGATTGGCGCAGATCAATACCATTCAGCAGAAGTCTCTGTCGGGAATAGAGTAGTC
>JAPOGE010000201.1 GCA_028283345.1 Candidatus Poseidoniales archaeon | reverse complement strand
ATAGGGCGATTCTCGCACTGTCGAGAGCGATTACGTGGTCAGAGCAGGCGATGAGGCCGGCACCGCCACCCAGTGCCACCCCCTGAACGGTGGTGATGGTGAAACAAGGATGTGACCACAGGCTGTTGAATAAGCGGTCGAGGCGCTCGGAGTCGGCACGGTTCTCCTCCGGGCTCTTGACCCCCGCATCGCGCATCATGTTGATGTCCGCGCCGGCGCAGAAGTGGCGCCCCGCGCCGCGAAGCACCAGCACCCGCAGGTACTCGGAGCCGTCCTGATCGCGCAGCGAGCCGGTTGTGCCGACGGAGCGCTGCGCGGTCCAGTCGAGTGTGTCGATGAGTTCGCTGATCAGTTGCACGTTGAGTGCGTTGTAGACGTCGCTTCGCTCTAGAGTGAGAGTGGCGACCGAGGCGTCGATGCTCAAAGAGCAGAGGTCTGCTGAGGGCCTTACATCGCTCATCCTCATCGCATCACATCCTGAAAACGCCGTAGTTCTGGTCCGGCATC
>JAPOGE010000200.1 GCA_028283345.1 Candidatus Poseidoniales archaeon | reverse complement strand
GGCCTGTCTGCTCTGGCCGTGACCAGCACCAAGCCGGCGGGCGGCAACTGCGCCGACGGCGGCCTCAAGATCGAGGTCGGTGTCGACGACAACGGCGACGGTTTGCTGCAGACGAGCGAGGTCGACCAGACCCAGTACGTCTGCGATGGCGCTGACGGACAGGATGGTGCTGACGGCAGCGCCTCGCCCAACACGATGCTGACCAGCATCTCGGCACCCACCCTGCAGGCGTGCTCCTCGGGAGGACGCATAGTGCAGCAGGGACTGGACAACGGCGACGGCGGCGGCACAGCCCAGAACGGCGTATTGGAATCCGGCGAGGTGGACTACACCACCACCTACTGCAGCAACTTCGTGGTAGCAAGAATGGCGGACATCAACAGCGGCGGCAGCAGCTTTCCCGGCGCTAATGGAGGCATCACGGTGGTCGGCACCCGGCTCTACTTCGACGCGAACGACGGCAGCTTCGGCTACACCGAGCTGTGGGCGCACGAGACGACCAACTCCTCGACCTGGCTG
>JAPOGE010000001.1:56226-58118 GCA_028283345.1 Candidatus Poseidoniales archaeon | reverse complement strand
CAGGATGGCGATTGGGGAATGTTCCACGAGTTGGGGCATAACCACCAGTGGATGTCTTCCACCCTACCGGGAACGACCGAGACAACCTGCAATATCTACTCGGTCAAGCTGATGACTGACCTGGTCGGCAAGAATCCACGCGAGGGACACGGTTCCCTAAATAATGCCAGCGCCAAGAGCCGGGTCGAGACCTACTTCAACAACGGCGCAAATATCAGCGCGTGGTCGGTGTGGACCGCACTTGAGACCTATCTGCAGATCCAGGAGACCTTCGGGTGGGAGCCGATTACCGCCGCCTATCAGGAATATTATTACAATTATTCCATCCAGCCCAGCGGAGATAGCAATGAGTTCAACCAGTGGGCCGTACAAATCTCCCTCAACACCGGGCATAATCTCGTGCCATTCCTCGAAGCTTGGGGTTTCCCGATCACCCAGGCCACCCATGATGCGGCCGCACACCTCCCGGTATGGACTACCGACCCTCTGCGTGGTTGGGTGCACGATTACGACCCGATTCTGCGCGACCTGCTCGACAATAACGTCACCTCTTCGAGTGCCGACCTGGAATTCGACGTCTACGATAACGGCACCTACGTCAATCTCACCGTCTGCTGGGGGTTGTTCGATGGCGGTACCAACAAAGCCACATGGAGCAATTGTCAGGCCATCGGGATATCCACCGTCGGTTGGAAATCGCATTCTGTCAGCGGGCTGGTAAGCGGTCAGACCTACCATTGGCGGGCGATGGGGGAGAACGATAATGGGCAGACTTGGACCCAAGCGGCCATTTTCACAACGACTTGACGTGGCATCGCTACACTATGTCGCTTTTGGCGACGAATATATTTGCTACGCTCGTAACGTGTTTGTCACGTTGCGGATTTCCTCAAGGTAGTGCGAAAACAAGAATTCGAAATCATTCTGTTAATCAAATCCAATCGATATCCTCTCACAAGGCCCACTGAAAGCCCATTAACTCATCTAATCCTAGTCAGAGGGGTTTCGGATGACCCCTTACAACCCGTCGAAATCGATTAGTCGGTTCTCTGTTTCTTTTGAAATTTCAATCAAGGGTAAGGTCTGCTTCGACTACAATTGAGGCACTTCGTTCAACTCGAGCGAACTTTCCCGTTTTGCCCGACTGAGCCGAGCGATCAACGCCATTACTGTCAACCCTGCAAGGTTGCAGTAAGCGAAGAGTGTCGGTGGCATCGTCAAGAGGTTCCTTCGCCAATCAGCGGTATTTTCGGGATCATCTCCAAATATGGTTTGGACGATGCTCCACTCCATCCATACGCATACCAGCAGAACAACGAGCATGATTATGCTACTACCAAGCAATGCTTTCTTTGAGAATCCCAATCCAATGAAGGTGAGAATAGAGCAGATGATGGTCACGAGAGCGAGGACGATGACCAATGCCAGCAGGGCCGAGAGGGTCTCCATCGAATTTCGAACCGGCACAAAATCAGGCGAGGTCAGGTCGGCACTCATAATCTCAAACCTATGGTAGAGTGAGACCGCCGCAATGACAAGTGACATCAGGATGCCGATGAGCCCCATCAGGATGCGGGAGGCAACCCCGCTCTTCTCTGGAACATGTTCCATCAATCCCGATTGGTGATTGTTTTGTGGTTGTGCGGTAATCCATTCTGTGCCATTCCACTGCCACTTACCATCCTCTGAAAGTTCAACAACCATGTAGGTCGTACCAAAATCTCTCATTTGAAATTACTGACCATTGAATATGGAGTGTTCAAAAGGGTCTATCCGAATACCCATTGAAACGGGTTTCTATTTTCAAAGGGTCCCCCCCCCCCTCCCTTAGAACCCCCTATTCGGATCGGTACTCCCTCCGCATTCCCAGTGCGGCCAGCCCCTCTTCCTTG
>JAPOGE010000001.1:0-56216 GCA_028283345.1 Candidatus Poseidoniales archaeon | reverse complement strand
GTGTTCAAAAGGGTCTATCCGAATACCCATTGAAACGGGTTTCTATTTTCAAAGGGTCCCCCCCCCCTCTATGAGACACCCGTATTCGGATGGGTAGTCACTGCGCATACCCAGTGAGTCAAGTGCTCATTCTTTGTAATCAATGCGTAGTCACTGAGATGACCCTTTGCAATAACTGCGCCAAGCCTTAAACAGGGAAGAAAAATCGAAAAATCATGCCCTGCAAATGTATTGGAACCTGCACCTGCTATGATGACGATGATGACGATTGTGGTTGTTAATCCAATTGTCGTTGAAACAATTCAAGGGATTCCTTAATCAAGCGAATACGATTGTGGAGAAACTTGATTTTGTGACCTTCATCAGGAAAGGGCAGTTTCTTCGTGCTAAATTTTTCTGCGAAAGCCGCGCTTATTGGTACTCGTGGGTCATTTTTCCCATAAACGATCAAAGTGTTCCTCAATGTAGTTGCCTTTGCCTTAATTGGACTCAATTTTTCCTTGAGTCGTTTCTTCTCGTCCCCCTGAGTGTTTCCAAGATATTCCCGTTCTCGGTGTGCTTTTCTCCATTTTGCGGTTGGAGGAATGTCCTTTCCATCCCCATCAAAAAATGTGACCATACAAGCGATTCCATTTCTCGATACTGCTGCCTTAACGTACCCTCCCCAAACGGATGAAGTAACCAATGTGAGAACAAGCCAACCCCCATAACTCCCCCCATAGATACAAGGTGTTCCATATTCGGAATCGATATTCTTTACAAACGGGCCAACTTCAGTTTGAATGAGAGTAAGTCGTTTTTCCCCATCATCAAGACCACAATAACTTGCACCACGGCCGATACCCCCTCTTGGGTTGGGGGCTATGATTCGATATTTCTCAGCGAGGAAAGATGCGATGACACGGTCCCATTTACACGTGGTTTGGACAGTGGGTCCGCCATGGAAGAAAACAATCGTCTCAGTTGAATCACTAACCTCGGAAGGCTCAATTTCGAAATATTGCATATCCATCCCATCTTTTGCTAGAAATTCCTTTGACGTCATCCTACCTATTTCAAGCCGATCGAATGGTTCTGTTAAGCGCTCTAAGTCGTTTGTTTCTGAATCTATTCTCCAAAGATGTTGAGGCCTCCAAAAAGATGAGACAGTCAATAGTAGACCACTGGATTCATTGTAGTCAATTCCCTCAATCCAACAATTTCCAATGTCAGTTTCGATTTCACTTAGATCAATTCTTTCCCATCGTTTTTCAGTGGTATAATATCTATGTAATTCACTATGCCCATCTTGGTTCAAATTGATGATTATGCAGTCATCGGTAATCAAGAACCCGTGTATTTCTCCCCTGGGATGTTCTCCAATAATCTTGATTTGTTGACTGATTTCTTCGGAAGAAAGAATAGGTTTTTCTGTGTTTGTTAATTGTCCATCTTCTAATTGGAATTCTACAATCTCCCCGACGCTGCTTTGACTGCACTCTCTGATGCAAAATATGCTGTCGCCATTCGAACAACCTTCTCTCAGTCTACCTTGTCGCTTATGCTCCGTACTGAACGCTAAACTTTCATCTTTCCTACGAATCTTATTATCAAATTTGGCAAATTGATTGATGACTATTGGGGTGCCACGAATCTGTCCTAGCATATCAGGAAAATATCCAACATCTCCATCTGTATCGGTGATTTGTTGTAATCCAATATCGAAGAAACATCTTTTCCATTTGTCTCCATCCTTTTCTTTCAACTCAAAATAATGTATACCAGATTCAGTCCACCCCCCGAAGAGCGTTTTCTCTTTACTTGGGATCCGCTTCCTCGTTCCATCAACGTAATTTTGGATGATAATCTTGTGTTTCTCATTCCCGCTATTTATCATGTAAGCAAGATGATGAGTGTATGGTGAAACATGTATTTCAGTGATGAATTTCTTCACGACACTTGTAATCGGTTTGATGTCCTCCGTCTTAACTTCAAGTCGATGGATCTGCAACAACCGAGATTTTCCTTCACCACTGTCTCTCAGAAATAATACATATTTTCCATCGCATGACCAAGATGCCTCGGTGTCCTGATGAGTGAATTGCACCTCAATATAGGACATGATTTGCCGAAATCGGGTTGGTTCTTGAACCGATGGGTGTATTGAAGGGATTAAAACCTCTGCATATCCTTTGAAATAGGTGAAAAACGCACCGATTCAACTAGTACGAATCAGGGGATAGTCGCTGTATTCGTTATTTGAATCGATGATTCTTCCCAAAAAACGCGTCAGTATTTGTTTGCAGCGATGTGCTAAGAATCGCCGCAGCAGGGCCGGCGGCAGGGTAAAGTGCTACGGAGCGTTTTTTGGTTCTCGGGGAGTTTTCGAATTTGTTAGAAAAGTTCCTTGGGAAGCCCATATCTGTTGCAAATGTAGGCTTGTGGGCAAGCGTTTTTCCACCGGAAACCAAGGGGTTGGGGGTTTTCAATCGCGTAGGTTATATGACGCCAGCGATGCGCGTTGATGCCCGGTGAGTGAAGTATGGTCTTACAGTTCGATATGGGGGCGCGATGGCGCGGCTTTCTCGAGGAAGTCTGTCACGAATCTATAGCCACCTTCTCGCTCCTGTGGCCCGAGGAGCAGGGCCTTGAGGTTCGCTACGGTGACCTGCAAGCCTACGATCCGGATTTCGCCGCCGATGTCCTGCTCCATCCGGGCCTCTCTCTCGATGCGGCACGGCAGACCTTGAAGGCATTATTACAGGATCTTGGGGTCGATGCCGACGCCGAATTGCGTTTGATCGAGCTACCTCTCGACCATCGTTTTGTTCTGCGCGAGATTCGCAATAAACACATCAGTCCACTGATTGCCATCGAGGGAATCGTCGCCAAAATCACCTCGGTCAGGCCAATGATTACCATCGCCACATTTCGCTGTATCTGCGGCTACGACACGGTGCTCGAGCAATTGGATGAATCAAAAATGACCACCCCACTGATGTGTGAAATACACGAAGGTGGCTGTGGTCGGGAAGACCGCAAGACCAGATTCACCATTGTCCATGAGGACTCGGCGCATCTCGACACCCAGACGGTCGAGATTCAGGAACTGCCGGAAAAAGTCAAATCAGGCCAATCCGCAGAGGTGATGCAATGCTATCTCCAAGGTGATATGGCCGGGGTGTTATCACCCGGTAATCGGGTGGTGCTGAATGGTCGACTATTTCGGCGAGCGCAGAGAAAAGGTGGTAGGGATACACCGATTTTCGATTTGATTTTCAAGTGCCACTCATTTGAGCGCAAGAACATCCCCCTGGAAGAAGTCACCATCTCCGATGAGGAGAAGGAGATGATTGTGAATTATAGCAAGCGCGAGGATTTGGAAAGTTTGTTGGTCAATTCCATCGCCCCCTCGATATTCGGCCATTATGCCATCAAGCGCTCTCTTGTGCTGCAATTATTCGGCGGTGTTTCACGGATAAATTCCGACGGCACCCGCGCCCGCGGTGACATCCACATCCTGTTGATGGGCGACCCCGGGGTGGCGAAATCACAATTGCTCAATTACATGGTGGCCCTTGCTCCACGCGGCCAATTCGCCAGCGGCATGAGCACCTCCGGTGCTGGCCTGACCGCGGCCGCAGTACAGCATTCAGATGGGGGTTGGACGGTCGAAGCCGGCGCCCTTCCCCTGGCCGATATGGGCTTGGCCTGCATCGATGAATTCGACAAGATGGGCGAGCAGGACCGCAGTGCGATGCACGAAGCGATGGAACAGCAGAAGATTTCCATTCACAAGGCGACCGTCCACACGACTATGCGCACCCGCTGTGCGATTTTGGCCGCGGCAAACCCCTCGGATGGGAAGTTCATCCATCCCGAAGTCGATAAGAAATCACGCCCCTACACCCAACAGATAATGTTGACCAAACCCCTGCTCACCAGATTCGATTGTATCTGGATGATGCTGGATAAACCGGAGAAGGATGACGACCGTAGAATCGGCATGCATATCGCAAAATATCGCCAGACCGGCACTCCTGAATGGTTGATTGATGAGGGAATCGCCCCCGCTCCGACCTCTGAGGACGTGGCCAAAGGGATTATCGATGGGTCAGAACTGATCGAGCCAGATTTATTTCAGAAATATGTGGCATACGCCAAGAAATTCATTCACCCGACCCTCACCGACGCGGCGCGCGAGCTCATCGTCGACTATTATGTCAAGACCCGCACCGAAGGGGGAGGGATAAACGAGTCTGGAAGTGTATATACCGATGGCAAAAAATTCGGCACCGAATCGGGCCTGGATTCATTTGACAGCGTACCGATCACCGCCCGTTCTATCGAATCACTGGTACGCCTGGCCGAGGCGCATGCTCGTACCCGGCTATCCGATGACGTGGAGATTGTCGATGCCAACTTGGCGATTGCGACTTTTGATGTCTGGCGCTATGAACTGATGGGTGGGGATTATGATGAGACCTCAATGGTCTCAGGAAAGACCACCACCAAACGCAACCAAGAACACCGGATTGTTTCTTACATCATTCAGCAGTATCAGAATACCGACCAGACCGTCAAGTTGTTTTCAATCCTAAATGAAATGGAAAAACACAACATCTCAAAAACGCAGGTCGAGGGAATTCTGGATTCCCTGTGTAATGGAGGGACCTTATTCCGTCCCTTGAGTAACCGTAATGAATACCAACCCACTTGATGAATATGCTCATCACTCTCGACCCTATGGGTCGAGTTATGGGTGAGCCGATAGGTGATGTTGGCGACGCCCGAGCACCCGAGCCGATAGGTGATGTTGACGACGCCGATTCTCTCGATCCGGCAGGCCTCGGCTTCATGTGCGGTCTCGAGGTCCATCAGCAATTGGCGACCGGCAAATTACATTCCCGTCAAGCCGGGGAACTGCACGATGTCACCATCGATTCAGTCCCTGAACAATGGCCTCGAGTACGGCGAAAACTGCGAGTCGCACAAGGTGAATCAGGAAAGGTCGACATTGCGGCTCGATTCGAGGCCAAGCGAGGCCGCCAATTCATCTACATCCAAGCGCCCAATTCCGGCCTCATCGAACTCGATGACCAACCGCCTGAAGGTCATGACGAGGACGCGGTCGAAGCCGCCCTGACAATCGCTGGCCTGATGCGGGCGCACCCGGTGCCGCTACTGCAGACGATGCGCAAAACCGTGGTCGACGGCTCAAACACCTCGGGCTTTCAGCGTACCACCTTGATAGCCACCAATGGTGTCATCGCAACCCCGGATGGTGATGTCGGGGTCGACGTGATATGTCTAGAGGAAGACAGCGCTAGAAAACTCGACACCACCGCCACCAAAGACGGTGAAATAGTCACCTGGAACCTCGATCGGCTGGGAATTCCATTGGTCGAAATCGCCACCGCCCCAGAGGTTCAGTCGCCTGAACACGCGCAGGTGACAGCCCGGGTGATGGGAACGATTCTGCGCGACACCCGCCGGGTCAGGAGAGGGTTGGGCTCAATCCGCCAAGACCTCAATGTCAGTATCGCCTGTGGTGACCGGGTCGAGATCAAGGGTTGCCAGGACCTCGATTGGATTCCCCGCATCATCCGCCTGGAGATGGCTCGCCAATTGCATTTCTATCGTCTGGCCAATACTCTGCGAAAGCAATTGTCCTTGCCCGCTCTACCACCCGACCGACGCGACACCGATGCGATAACCGAGACTGAGGTTGCCAGCGCGGTGGCCGCCGTGATTCCACTGGAGATTCACGATGTCGGCGAGGTCTTTTCCACCTGCGAATCGAAGATGGTCGCGAACTCGCTTGCCGAAGGTTCGGCGATGTTGGCGATTCGACTCCCATACCTAGGTGGAAACCTCGGGGTGAAGAGCGAGGATTCAGGTGGCGCCCAACTTCCGCGCCTCGGGCAGGAATTGGCCAACGCCGCCAGATTGGCCGGGGTGGCGGGGATATTCCACAGCGACGAATTACCCGCCTACGGAATCAGTCATGATGAGGTTGCGGCGGTAAAGGCGGCACTCGGCATCGGAGATGCCGATGCATTCGTCCTTTGTTGCGCCCCGGCATGGCAAGCGGAATTAGCGCTCGAAGCAGTGCTGATGCGCGCCAGGATGGGATGGCACAGAATCCCCCAGGAAGTCCGCAATGTCGTGGTCTCCAAGGGTGAGCCGGCCGATGGTACGACCACCGCGATGCGGCCACTGCCGGGTGGGGCTAGGATGTATCCCGAAACCGACATCCCTCCTCTTCAATTGACCGAACAGCAATGGCAGAATATCCTCGAAAATCTTCCTCCGACCAGGGAACAACGCCGGGAAACATTGGCCGGAAGAGGAATTTCCGACGACCAGATAATGCAATTACTGGACCGACAGTTCGACGAGGAATTCCTTGCCGGCATCGGTGCTGACCGCACCCCGGGGGCCGGTGACACAACTGGTGAGGCTGATGGGGTTGGCGAGGACATCGAAGTTGGGTTGGCCTCTGGCCTTGCACCCGGATTGGAATCATTGCCTGCCAAGGCCTGGGCAACAACCCTGCTGGATTCAACCCGAAAGGCGGTCGCTGAGGTGGTCGGTTGCCCGGAAACTGCGGTACCTCTGGCCGCACTTGCGTTATCCATTCAGGTCCGTGGTGAAGGCGGAATGACCCGTGAAGGAGTGGTGCCGTTAACCGCCGACCTCCTGTCGAGTGGTGCCTGGCCGCTGGGTGGGCCCGCCAATCCAGCTGCAACTTCTGCTATGTTGGCTGAAATCACCGCCCGAGCCGAGGCCCAGGGCTTCAAACCCGCCGATGCGCAAGACTTGGCGGTAATTGTCGACAAGGTCATCGCCGAACGTGGCGATTTCATCACTGAAAGGGGGATGGCAGCCATGGGGCCACTGATGGGTGTGGTGATGGGCGAGGCGGGCGGTGCGGCCGATGGTAAGGTCGTCAGTGAATTGCTGAAGCAGGCGATTTTGAAACTCCTTTGAGTGGTGGGTTGGGGGATGCGGCCGAAATTGGCAACCATAGCGCTGGTGATTCTGCTAGCCGCGATTATTGTGCCTTTACCAATGGCGATTGGTGAGGGAACCTCTTCTTTCGACCTATATGGCTCCAGTGCCCCGGTAGTGACCTGGAGCAAAGACCTGGATTCGGGTTATGTCTCCTCGGCCCCGTTGCTATGGGGTGGCATCGCGGTGGTCAAGACCCCGGGTGGTCTGGTCGCGTATCTACAGAGTGATGGCAGTGAATTATGGAATGTCAGCATGGAATCCAAGATACAATTCGAGATGTCACCCCTCCTACCATTCTCAGTGACGCAAATCGATGGAATCTATTCAATGCCGGATGTGGTGATCACCGGATGGTCATCGGGCGAGATAACCGCTCACCGGATAGTCGACGGCATTCTTCACTGGTCGGTAAACACCTCGGCTCCAGCCTACGGAATTCACGGTGCCATCGTAAAAGTAGCGAGCAATAGCACGTATCGTGAGATTCTGGTGCCGATGGAGAATGGCGTCCTCTCTCTGGACCCAGTTGATGGCGAAGAGAATTGGAATGTGATCTTCCCCGATGATGTCAGGGGATATCGTCACTGGCCGACCTATTGGCTCGAAGGTGACCTCATCTGGTATGCGGCCGGGGATGAACAGGGGAGGATGACCTATTGGAACTCCTCGGCGCCGAATTCGACCACAACCGTCGACTTTGGTATCCAATCAGGGAAGATACGCTCGCAGATATTGGCGCTGGGAGATGGCGAACTACTGATACCGATTCAGTCGACAACCGGCAGTGTACTGATTCATTGGGCTGATGGTGTGGTTAAACAACAGTATGCCCTACGGGGGAGTTTCGGGATAATGGCGCAATCGCCAGGAAACATCATCATCCCGACAACACATAATACGACGTGGTGGAAATTCTCTGATGAATTAACATTGGTCGCGGAGATCACCGACCAACCGGTGGTTGGGACGACTCAGGCCCTCGGTAGTGACCTATTTGCTCTACCAATCAATACCGCTCAAGGAAAAATCGACGTTTACCGAATAAATCCCAGCAATTCCACCGTCGAATTACAATGGACCTGGATTCCTCAAGTATCTGGCTATATGACCGCAGGAATCGGTTGGGGCGGGGAAATCAATGCAATAGCCATAGCAAATGATGCAGGCTGGGTTGAAATCAGTATTAACGATGCACTTAGCGCTGATGAACAATTCCGCTATAGTGCCCATCGGTTGGCAGAATGGCAATCTCAAGACACAGAAACCACCCTCGAGCCCACCTACGGGGACAATTTCGAGGCCAGCCAATCAGCACCGAACTCGGCCTATGTGCTAATCGGCTTTGGCCTGGTGCTGGGGTTCTTCTGCCTCCTACTGGTAAAACTCGGTCGCAGGCCACAGATCGCCTTCGCTGGAGCCACCACATTACTCCTGATAGGGATGGTATTGCTATTGCCCACAGCCCAGCAATCCGTCAATGAATTGGTTGCAAAGGATGGTGAAGAACGCGATGATTCGCTGTGGCCGGAGTCTTGGAAGGGCACGCAGGTAATTGGTTTTGAGTTTTTAGACCCGTTTCTCATAGAAATCTATGCAAATAACATCACCATGGTCGACAGTGATGGTTCAATCATCTCGAGCCACCCCTCCGGCAACCAGATTCCATCGGTCTGGATCGGTGGGCTCTCAGGAGCAGATAATGGCTGGGAGTTGACCGTGATGGGGTGCGAGGTCGCCGGGATCGAATTTGTCTATCATCAGGAGTCAATCGGTGGATATGTCGATTCAATTGCCAATGCCGAGGATGGCAAGGATGACCGTTGGCTGTTATACTGGGTCGATGGCATCCATGCTAACGTGGCGATTGATGCATATAGCATTGAAGAAGATACAATACTCATATGGTATTATCTATAAGGGAATTCCTGCCACGACATCGTGAATTCAAGATTTGTCCTACCAATTGGCGGGAATAACTGGCAATTTGCCGAGTTGGCACGGTTTGGTCGTCCCGAGTAGTGGATTTGGGCAATGGTGAATAAGTGGCTGTTACTGTGCGCCGATAGGCGAAACAAATGTTGGCAACCCACGCGACAGTCCTCGGGCCTGCAAGTTTGATGATAATTGACTTGCTGATCCTTGTTGTTGCCCTGCGAGTGATGAGCAAGGGGGTTGTCGATGTTGCCACCCGTCAGAGGATGATGTTCCTCGCATTTGCCACTGCGGCAATATTGGGGCGGTGGGTGTTGGCATCGGTACCCAATGTTCAACCGGTTACCATTCTGGTCATCATGGGTGGGGCATTGCTGGGCTGGAGGCGAGGTGTCGGTCTGGCTCTTTTGGTAACTTTAGTCACCAATCTGCAATTGGGCAGTGGTACATGGTCGGTTTTTCAGGCGCTCGGTTGGGCCTTAGCCGCGCTGGCTGGGGCCAAATTATCGTCCACTCTACGCGATGAGGATGGCTATTTCCGCATTAGACCCCTGCTGATCACCGGAGTCATCGCCGCCTTTGCCTTCGATTGGATAGTCTCGCTCTCGGTATTGCCCACCCTGGCTGATGCAGGGGAGTTCTTCACCTATCTCGTGACCGGAATTCCTTATGACATTCTGCACGTTTTCGGAAATATCACCTTTGCCCTGTGGTTGGTTCCCAGTCTGAATCTACTACTGAATCGCTCTGGTTGGGAATTGCCTCAGCAACAGGTGTCGAGCGAAGTCATTGCTACTGACGTTGCGTGAGGGCATGGCGCGTGAAGTTCAATTGACCATGGCCATCATCACCCGCGCCGACCTAAAATTATCAAAGGGAAAATTGGCCGCTCAAGCCGCTCATGCTGCGGTTGACGCGGCTTTCACCTCATCGAAGGTGGCTGCTAAACAGTTGGCTGACTGGCGGGCGAACGGGGCGCGTAAAATCGTTGTCGTGGCTCGCAACCTCGAGCACTTGAAGCGGATTTACGGTGAGGCCAGAGCCGACGGGCTGGTGGCTGAGATGATCAGTGATGCCGGGCATACCGAGATACCGGCTGGTACCGTGACCGTGGTCGCCATCGGGCCTGCCGAGCGCGACGAGGTCGACGCCATCATCGGCTCATTGCCGTTGTTATCCTGAGCGCCGGACCAGGTGGCCGATATTACGCCTCGCGCCGGGGGCTGACGGAATTGGCGCTGATGTCCGGCCAGTTGCTTGAAGGTGCTGTGGCCGCTTTGGTGGGCTGGGCGGCTGAATCAGGGTGGTTCAAGCCGTTTTCAGGCCGCATCTAAACCACTCAAAGGGTCCCAGGTATACTCGAGTTGGAGGGTTCCCGAGACCATGCGGAAGATGTTGAAGTGACCCTTGCTCGGCATATCTCCAGTGTTGGCATCGACGGTCAGGTAGCCGGAGGCGCCGGCATATTCATCGGCGATTGCGGGAATGAACCAGTTGACGTATTCGCTATTTGTCTGTGCTGAAAGGCCGGAGTTATAGCCGAAGATGAAGGATACCGCGATAATCAAACCGCCATCAGCTGCCTCGGCGGAGAAAGCCGGTGGTGCGGTGCCATAATTCATCATGTAGGCAATACCGAAGGCATTGGAGAGGGTCGAGGAGAAACTCTCCTCGGAAAAACTGACGATGACCATATTATCGGTCGAGGTGGTTACCGCGGCATTGAATTCATCACTATCCATCGCCCCGTTGCCGATGATTTCTCCGGTGAAACCCTGCGCCGCAAGGTCATCGACAATCATCGCACTATCGCCGGCATCGGCAAAGATGACCACCGCATCACAACCGACCGCATCGGCGGTGGTGCCGAGCGAGCCTGGTGTGAAGGTGATGTCGGCGCACAAGGTGCCGCCGACCGCAGAGGTCAGGGATGAGGCCAAGGTGTCGCCATCCGCATCGGCGGTTCGATAAACTGCAATCGAGGAATGGCCATTCTCAGCGGCATAATCAGCCGCGGCATCGGCTGGCCAAGCATCGCTGTGGGTGGTGCGCCAGAGGTAACCATTACCATAGGTATCACTGCCATCGTCGTAATCTGTCAACTCCGGTGATGTGCACGCATAGGAGATGATGGTTGTTTTCGCGGCTACGGCAACATCTGTCGCAGCCATCGTCTCGGCACAATCGGCTGGGCCAACGATTCCCACCACTCCGGCATCGATGAGTTCCTGCGCCGCCGCGGCCGCACCGGCTGTGGTTCCCTCGGTATCTGCAGAGATGACCATGAAACATATGTCTCGCTGTTGGACATTGATGAGCATGGCTGATAATTGAACTCCGTAGAGGAAACTCTCACTACCGGCGCTACCGGCTCCGGTGGCGGGATAAAGAACCCCGATCTGCACCTGCGGCGTACCACTGCGGCAATTCGCCCAGATTCCGGAATATGGGCTCCAGGTGGCGACCACTTCGAAGGCCAGCAAGTTGCCGACACCGTCGTCATCACAGTCCTCACAGGTGAACTTCCAGAACTCGAAATGTGCCCCGGGAACATCACCATTGTCTGAGAAGGAGAAATCCCCACTCGCCCCGGCGTGCTCCTGACCAACCGTCATCAGAGCATCTCGGACTGATTCACCGTCGGTGCTCCCGGCTTGGCCGACAGCCAGCATCAACAGGGTGGTGGCATCGTAGACCTCAGGTGCATGTTCTCCCGGGTCGCTACCGTAGGCGCTCAGGTAGCGCTGGATGAATTGATACACCTCGAGGGTGCTCTCTGAGGAGGCGGCGCGCGAGCCGTAGATACCGTCGAGCAAGCCGGGGTTATCGAATTCATCAGCAAAATCAGCATCGCCGATACCACCATGCCCAACCACGGTGATGCCATCCTCGCCGAGAAGTTCCTGAGCGGCGAGTTCCTCGATGATGGCACTGCCGTCGGTGAATTCAGAAACAAGGAAGACGCCGTCACACCCTGCGGCCTTGATGGCCGCTACATCGGCAGAGAAGTTGGTGGTATCATCGGAGTAGAATGAAGTGTAGCAGAGTTGTATTCCAGCCGCCATTGCTGAGGCGATGAAAGCCTGGGCAATCGGCGCTTCGGCGGTGGAATTCCTGGCCATCACCGCAGGGTTGGTGATCTGAGCCAATTGCGCCCAGGTGGCGGCGGCGATTCCTTCGTATGCGATACTGGCGACGACCCGCCACATGTAGCCATCATCGACCGCGGTGCTGAGGGCCGGCGAGGAACTGGCATAGGAGATCAGAGGGATTTTCTCGCTCATCGCCACCTGCATGGCGCTCATGGCGGCGTTATCACAGGCCGGGCCGACGATGCCGCTGACCCCGGAATCGGCCAGGGATTGTGTCGCGGCTGCGGCGGTGGTCGCGTCACAGCCGGAATCTTCGACAATCAGGGTGAATTCGTAGACGTACTGTCCATCATTCATGTGGTTGACGGCGAGATTCGCGGCTCTTTCAATGCTCTCGGAAAGGTCGGACAATTCACCGCTCTGCGGGCTCAACAGACCGATTGAGACCTCGATTGCCACCGGTACCGGGCAACCGACGTCATCGACATCAGTGCCCACCGTAGTACTGGGGCATTCGTCGACGTCGTCGTCGACGCCATCGCCATCGGCATCGGGGATGACGGTACAGCCATTGGCATCGACCACGTCGGTGGCCGGGGTGTACGGACAGGAATCATCGGAATCGATAACGCCGTCTCCGTCCGAGTCAGCGAAAGTGCATGAGCCATCGTCATCCGTGGCGTTGGCAGCGTAGTTCGAAGCGTTGGAGTCGGTGCATCCAGTAACCTCTAGGTGGTCGTATATGCCGTCGCCGTCCGAGTCAGCGAACTCACACGAACCATCGTCGACGGTCGCGTCAGCGTTGTAGTTGGTTGCGATGGCATCCACACATCCCTCCACATCGTCGGTTGGGTTAAGACAGCCGGCGGCGGTCGAAAAAATCATCATCAGTACAATCAGCAGTGCTCGTTTCATCTCAAATCGCATCGGATTACCCCTAAGGCCCTAGGCCTGACCGGTCCTATTTCTAAGTGGCTAAAAGGTTCTTCATCACTGGCATGGTGGGAAAACCGCTGTCCTAAAGTCACATCACCCCTCGCAGTGGCATGTCTCTGCGCTCGTGGATTCATCGTCTGACCGCCCCGCAAACAGTAAACTCGGCACTGGTGAGAGGGATGGGAGAGGTGAAATTACTCTGTCTGGTCAACCATGGGCTGAAGATGGGTAAGGGGAAAATCGCCGCACAGGTCGGCCACGCCGCGGTCAAGGCGGCTCTCAATGCCGCCGAACATCATCCCAACCAGATGCAGGCCTGGCTATCCAGTGGTCAGCGCAAGGTGGTGGTCAAGGCGCAGGATGCCGAGGAAATCGAAAAACTACTCGCTGCGGCCAAGCGCAAGGGATTGCCGACCTGTACCGTGCACGACGCCGGGAGAACCCAGATTCCCGCCGGCTCGTTGACGGTCGGGGCAGTCGGCCCCGGGAGTTCCGAGGAAATCGATGAGTTGACCGGGCATCTCAAACTCCTTTGAACTCGTCACCGCCTGCTCCTCACCGACCACGGCGCTGATTTGCTCCGATGTTGGTGTGGTCGCTGGCCACCATGGCGAGCAGAGGTAATAACTGACAGAGCCTAGCCTAGACGATGGCTGACCTGCGTAGTGATACGATAACCCGCCCCTGTGCGGCGATGCGGGAAGTCATCGGTGCGGCCGAGGTCGGAGATGATGTTCTCGGCGATGACCCGACCGTTCAAGCTCTCGAGGCCAGGATTGCAGAAATGTTGGGAAAGGAGGCGGCCTTATTCGTGCCCAGCGGGACGATGAGCAACGCCGTGGCACTACGCACACTCACCCAGCCCGGCGATGAGATAATCGTCGATAGGAATGCCCACATCTATGTCTATGAGGGTGGGGGATATGCGGCTCTGTGCGGTGTTTCCATCGCTCTGGTCGACGGTATCAGTGGACAGATGACACCGTCTCAGGTGAAGGCCGCGATTCGCAAGTCAGAAGGGTCGATGTCGCACTATCCCAACGGCTCATTGGTTTGTCTGGAGAATACCTGCAACCGCGGTGGTGGTGCCTGTTATGACCAAGCGGTGATCGATGAGATCTGCCGCATTGCTCACGATGCTGACTGCAAGGTGCACATGGATGGTGCCCGCCTGTTCAACGCGGTGGTCGTCACCGGGGTTTCGCCGGCTCGGATGGTCAGGGATTGTGATACCATCTCCATCTGCCTCTCAAAGGGGCTGGGGGCGCCAGTCGGCTCGTTATTGGTCGGAACTGGTGAAACCATTACCCAGGCCCATCGCTGGCGCAAGATGTTCGGCGGTGGAATGCGTCAATCGGGGCATCTCGCCGCCGCCGGAATATACGCGCTGGAGAATAATATCGAGCGCTTGGCCGAAGACCATGAGCGGGCACTGCGGCTGGCGACCGAGGTCAACCAGTTAGGTGGTTTTTCGGTCAATCTCGACGAGGTGCAGACGAATATGTGCTATATCCAGTGTGAGGCCACTGCCACCGAAGTCGTCGCTGCGCTCGCGGCTCATGATGTGCAACTCTTCGATACCGACGCCAATACCGTACGAGCGGTGACCCATCTCGATGTCGATGATGCGGATATCGAGGTCGCCATCGCTGCTTTTACCGTGATAAGTTAGTGCGTCCTAAACCCAGCATCATTATTCTGAGGACGCACCGCGAGGAGCAAGCGAAGAGGAAACTGCGCTGGAAGCATTTCTGTATCCGGAATCAGCAGTACAGAACTGAGAGTTTCAGATGAGCGTTTGTGACTCGTTTGAACAAGTTGAATAGCGTCCGAATCAAAGTAATAGGATTCAAAGGACGAAACCTGAAAGCAACCGTGTATTTATTTCATCTAGCCACTAAAGTGGCTCGATGATAATAATTCGTTATTCATATAGGGTGAATGAATAATATCCTATGTGGAAAGGCGAGAAAAGCCTCAAATCCAAATCTGTTTGAACCTTAACTGACCCCAACCAAAGATGTGTTAAAATGGCAATATGTACTCTGTGTAAAGAGAATCAAAGAAATTCGACAAATAAAAAATCGGGCGTTCAAGCCAATCAAACCGGTAATGGTAATCAGTCCAATCCGGTCAATCAGGCCAATCCGCCCGAACAGACGGGCCAAGCCAACCAATCCGTCCTGCCCATTCATGCCACCCCGAGAAAGCGGGTCAACTGGAGTAATTGGTGCGATAGATGTAAAGTTGTGACCGAGGGAATTCTCGGTGAAATTGTCTGGAAAATGCCGAACCGGTGGGCAAATACCAGAATCTGTAATCTCTTTCAGCCACTGTATGACAAGCCAAAAAGTGCCAAAATACAGCGAATAATCGAAGAATTTTCCCCGACCAATGACCTGCGCTGGGCGCTCCTCGATGATGGCGAGGCCGCCGGTACTTCCGGCACTGGCAAGTCTGACCGGCTCACGACCGGTGCTTCCAGCGGTGCCGATAGGACCGGTGCTGACGGGAAAGCACCCTTGGGAGCCCCCGCCGATTCACGATTGGTCAGACCGGCACAGGCGAGGAGATTACTGGTGGAGTGGAAGCAGTATTTCGCTAATCTCCCACTTTCACGACCGGCCACCAAACATGAATTGCGAGTTCTGCAGAGAGGGGTGGAATTACACGATGGCACATTACTTTCCATCACCGGCAGAATGATTTTTCTCGATGGCCAGGCTTTGCCGGGAAATTTCCCGGTCGAAGCACTCAGACGAGCTATGACTCGCCGACCGAAAGGCGGTATTGCGCCGACCAGATTCGATTGGCCGAAACTGATTCCGACGATGTCGGTCTTGATCGATGATGAGAATTTGAAATTCTCCGAGCGCCAAGCGACGACGATGGCGCGCTTGATCAATGCCAGTCATACAGCATTTCGCCACATCATGTTGGCGAAAGCCCAGGGCTTCGATTTGTCGCTGAGTCGCAATCCGCTATCCGGAGTGATGCGCTGGTTGTCCTGGAGCCTACCCGGCCTTCCAGAGGAGAAGATAAGGCCGATTTCACGACAGCCTTCAGACCTCCACCACCGCTATCACCATCTTCATGCCCACCGCTACGGCGGCTACTCGTCCATCACCGGCTTTCATATCCACGCGGAAGATTGGGAGGATGGTTTGACCGGGGATGAACCATGGGTTGAACGCTGGCGTAAAGTCGGCGAAGAAGGGGTCGAATTAATGGATGATTCCCGCTCATCATTCTGTACCAGAAAGGGGGCAATCTTACTGCGGGTGCTGAATCAGGATGGCCATTGGATTCGCACGACCTTGCCGCACGACCCCCGCCTGTGGGCACTGCTGACAAGTTGGGCTTTATCGCCCCCCGAAAGCCGCCACCATAACCTGTTCATGGCACTGCGCTGGAACTGGAAGAACACCCGCCCCGAACTGAGCTTGTCCGCTCCCGAGGTTCGTGCTTTAGGTCTACTGCGTGATATCTGTCACGCCAATCGTGACCGAGTGCGTATGCAGGATAGAAAGATCATGATTCGTGGCCGTAGTGGTTGTGCCTATGCGGTCGATACCCGAGAAGGCGCGCATAATGCGCCATTCAGTATTCTGGGGTGGGCGCACCCGACCGACCAGAGCAATGGCGAGCGTGGCCGCAACCTCTGTATTCATACCGGCCAACAAGGGAAGCGAAAAATGCCGCTCGGTGATGTTATCGCCTCGGTCGTTCTCAGTCTGTTGGATGATATCGGCAGTGCGCAACGTATCGATTCATTGCAACAATTCCTGTTTGAAGCCGACAATCCCGAGTACGCTGAACGGCGTCACCGCGGTGGCCGGCACGATCATGACCATCCTCTGCGCGGCAATCCCGAATGGCGGCAATACTATCGGCAACAGCGACAGAATCTCGGGCGAATCCGTGATTATTGGCGCGTCAATGCCGAGCGCTGGCCCGATTTCCAGATGCGACTCGGCAATGCTGGCGATGCTGGCGATGCTGGCGATGCTGGCGATGCTGGCGGCGATGCTGACGATGCCATCAGAAATATCGAAGTTCGACTGGACCATGCGATCCAGAACTACCTGGGCCCAAGGGAGAGGGATAGAGAGAGAAGACAGCAGGCGCAGAGACCCGAAGTTCGAGTTGATATTGAGGTTGAAGATGATGCCGATGTCGAAATTGTCGTCGATGTCGTTGCTAACCCCCCCTATGGTGACCCGGTTCCGGAATTTCAAGCGGTTGAACCCGCTGAACTGGGTGATCCGGCCGAACTGGGTAATCCGGCTGAATTAGGTGAACTGGGTGATCCGGCCGAACTGGGTGATCCGGCTGAATTAGGTGAACTGGGTGAATTGGGTGAATTGGGTGATCCGGCCGAACTCGCCGAGAGGGTTGAGCGGCTCGGAGAATTAGCCCGCAACGAGGAGGCGTTTCGAGAGTTGGAATTCGCCGGCAACCTGCAGGCTGGACCAGTCGGAATCAGGACGCCGCGCTGGACCACCCTCTTTCCTCTGCTCAGTCGCATCCTGCAAGCCCTGCCGCTACAGGAGGAGATGACCATTCCTCGCCACCGAGGTGGGCTGTTGCAATTTGCCGGTTGCGGCTTCCAGATGAATATCCGCAATGATGGCGAAAAGGAATTCATCCGCCGATTAGCGACGGTTCTGGGATGGGAGAGAACCGATGGTGCCGATGATGATGCCGATGCGGCTGAACCTGCTGAACCTGCTGAACCTGCTGAACCTGCTGAACCTGCTGAACCTGCTGAACCTGCTGAACCTGCTGAACCCGATGAAGCCGATGAAGCCGATGAAGCCGCCGATGTCGAAGACGAAGTGGTAGCCGCCGGCAATGTGGGTGGTGAAGAAAATCAACTTGAGATATGGGCTCGGGTGATGGCACCGGCCGAGGATGCCCTGGCACAGATTGCCCGGCTACTGCGACCCATGCAAGTACACTTCGGCCGCCGCGGCGAAGCGCCGTGGTGGTGGGCTTATCGGCGAATCCGGCCCGAACTGCCGCATGATTTGCAGATGACCTGGGATATGGAATTATCATATGCCGATGTCGGTGATGACCATGCTGACCTCGTCGCCTAAGTCTCTAGGGCTCACTGCGCGAAGGCCGATAAATCGCCGCCATTGCGACCACTGAGAGGGCCGCCATCAAGGTGATCGAGGGAAGAAAACCCGAATCTTCCGAAGACCCCTCGGTGTCATTGTCCGTGCTCGGTGGCAGGGGAATCAATTCATGGATGAGCATCAGGGTGATGTCGTCGCCATCATAGGCACTGGGTAGGATGAGGTTGTACAAACCCTCAGATTCGGTGCCGAGGTCGATGACGTCGAGAACGACATTGGGATAGTCCTCAAGTCCATTACCGCCGTCGGGGAAGTAGGAACTATCCTCGAGCACGAATAGCCAGGATTGAATTCCGGCCGCCTCAGCGAATGTGGCGTGGGTCGAATCATATTGTAATGACCAGACAAAGGCCCCGGTGGTGTTGTTATTCTCCAGTGCCCAGATGAACTGACTGTCGCCGTTGCCGAGGTCGAAGTCCCGTACCACCTTGGCGGTGAACTCATCATCGAGGCTCTGCTCTCCGGGCAGTGAACCAGCGCGCAGATCATCACCATTGAATACCACCGTGGGAGGGATGCCTGAGCCGTACCGCCTCTGCCACCACGAATCTCCGCTATCACTGCCGAACGGGTCTTCGATGTCGTTATTACGGTGGAAGTAGAGTACCTCGGTCCCGGTATCCTGTGAAACATTATGCAGAGCATGCTCGACATATACGCAGTTATCGCACCAGGTGGCGGTGAAATCCTCGGCTAGGCCGGGCAGGTCGGAAAACGGTATTTCGATCGCTCCCGAGGCGTTGGCAGAAATCTTGCCACCGCCGAAAATCCCTCCGCCGGTGATAGCGTCATTATCGGTGCTATGGCCGGCTGAAACCGCAGGTGAAGGGATGAACAGGAGCAGGGCGACTGCCAGACAGAGTAACCTACGCATGGCTCGGCGTCATCCCGGCTGCACTTGAAACCGTCGCCATCCAGTCTGCGACACCTCACTTCTGGTCCCGGGGCAACCCGCCAGGCTACCACCCCTAGTCGTGGCCGAGGTGGCGGTCGAACTCACGAGACAGCCGTCCGGCTCGCTGGGTCACTCCGCCCGCAGACAGCCCCAGGCCTTCTGCGGTGATGCTAAAGAAATTCCTTATGCGCTGGCCGGCCAAGGCGCGACGGATGAGAATCGCCACCAGCATGTCGGCGCGGACATTGGCGAATACGGCCTCACAGCCCGGTTCGCCCAATTGGAGAATCCAACCCGAGACCTGACGCATCAGGGCGCGAATGGTGAGGTAGTCGAGCTCGGTATTGGTCAGGGTCTCACGCAATTGACAGACCTGTGCCGACAATTCACCGTCCCGGTGCATCTGGGTGCGGCGTCGTTGTTGTATTGCTTCGATACGACGGGCTTCGTCCTCATCACCATATTGTGCCACCATCATGCGCTTGATTCGGGAGATGAACTTCTTGGTCATGCGTCGGCAATCGCCAAGGTCAAGACCCCAAGTCTGGGCATACCGGGCTGAGAGGATTCCTTCGCATAGCCCGAAAGCCGCGGCGGCACGCAGGCCGGCGACGACACAGACGCGTTGGCGGTAAGCGGCGTCGCGGTCGGTCATGAAGCGCATTTCGTTGCGCGGCAGTGGCCCCACATCGGCCTCGTTTTCGGCCTCGTTCAGGCAGGCACGGAAAATCCCGATGAGGATGTTCTCAATCTCGCGACCCAGCCCCAGGCTGCGAATCTGGCCGATGCAATCGTCGGCGAAGGTCGGGCGAGTGCAATTCATCCGCACATGCTCGCGCAGTATTCGGTACAGTGAATCGCGTGTCGCTCGGCCGGCTTGGCCGTTGCGGCGAATGTCGTTACGGTCGATGTAGGTACCCGGCATTCGGTTACGGTTTCTCACTCGGTTATTTCCGGCGGCATGCATGTGCGCCTCTTCGCCCTGGGTATTTCCCGGATGGTGGATATCGAGTTCTTCTCCACAAGGCTGTAGGCCGCATTGCGGGCATTCAACCTCGTTATTTTCGTTCGCGGCACGGATATATCCGCACTCATCGCAGGCTTCTTCACTTTCTGTTCGGTCAGTATCTTTTTTATCACTCATGGTAACGGCTCCACCGGGCGACGGAATATCTGGCTGAGATATGTGGGTGAGCAAATGATGGAAAAAAAGTTGCAATTGTAATCATTTGCCTAGTATCAGTCGTAGTTATTACCTTCAGTTATCTCTTCCTGTCGCCTTCCGGCTTTTCAATAGTGACTTCCGCCCCTTATCAAGGCGACGCTACCATGGCGGGGCGTATAATAAAAATACAAACATGAACTGTTCATGTATTCACCCAAGCCAGTATTCACTTGCTGGCCTTCTAGGGCGCCCGGGTGGTCATCCACGCAGACTTTCGACCGGGAAATGGGCGGGTAATCCTATGCGGAGTATTACAGTGGCGAGAAAATTTCTCCAGTGCCGAAGGAGAAACAATGTCCGGGTGCGACCTACCCTGCGAATTTCTCCCCGGGGTGAAAAAGTGGGCAATCGCATTTCTTCCCCCTCCCGTGGTGAAGGGTTGAAGTACCCCTGCCGTCAAAGGGGAAACCTCGGTGGTGCAGGTGGCGATAGCGGCAACGAATGATGAGGACATTCCTCCCTCTGAGTCGGCTATTTCCATGGAACACATTCCCGCAGGGATAGGCCTGCCGCAATGGTTGTTCGACCACTTTACCCAGACCACCCAGACCACCCAAGAAGGTTCAGGCGCAGGAAAACCCCGCCTGCTGGTCATCCATGCCACCGATGCTGCCCGAAGACAGAGTGTCACCGAGATTGGCCGGGCGCAACCTGCCGGGATCGACCCGTCGCTGTTGGCGACCATCGACCGTTTGATCGAGGCCATCCATGTCGACCTGAGACTGCCGAGAATGTTGTCTGATGATGGCACTACCAGCCTATTGGTACACGCCGCCTGTCAAAAGGCGGCGGCCGAGTTCGCCTTCCCGGTGATACATCCCATCGCCGACCGCGTCTGGCCACACTCAAAGAGCGAGAGATTATCGCAATTGCATTCGGCCCTGGCCGAGGAGAATCCCGATTATTCATGGGATGGTGACCCTGGGGTGGTCGAGTTCTCCAAGGTTTTGGGAAACCTCGAAGATGAGGTCGAGCGGCTCCATCCCGATCGTCGTCTCTCCCACGTGGTCGCCGAGTTGAATCGCTGGGCCGATGCCGACCAGACCCCGTTCACCCTAGGCAATATCGACGGCATCGTCGTTCTCGATCTGCCGCCTTCACTGTCGTGGTTGCGGCGGCAATTCCTCATCGCTTTGGCACGCTTCGTCCCCTTGCATCAAATCGGACACGGCGGCAAGTTCCGCTTGGGTGAGCACGGTGCCTGGTTGTTCGATATCGAGGTCTGCAACAGTGTCGATTCCCTGCCGGAGGTATTCGCAGACCTTGTCGGTCAAGCCGGGGAAACCGGGGAAACCGTAGGGCCCGCACGCCGCCGACCATGGCGCGCCCCTGAACAGATGCCGTGGCACATGGAGGATGGGGCTTATGGGAAATCGTCGGTGCACCGGGTCAACCTCGGACGTGCCGGGCATGATTTCGATGCCGCACTCGCACTTCTGGACTCCTTTGAGGCGCATGCGGCTGCGGCTGCTGATGCGGCCGGTACGACTGGTGCCGGTCTGGCTGTGGCATCGGGAGGTAATTCGGTAATCATCGCCGATGCCGGACTGGCGTCTCGGCACTCGAATTGGGTCGAGGCCCTGGCTGAGCGGGCGCATTCGCTATCGGCCCCGGCACAACCCCTGTTGGCCAATCCGGCGATTCATTGGGTCATGGCATTGGCAAAACTCGCACACGGTCAAGAGGCCTGGTCGATGCAGTCACTGCGCGCTTTGGCGGTGCAGAAGACCCTGCCCTTCGTGCCCGATTGGTTGGCCGGTGGAGAGCATCCCGGTGTGGCTGGTACCGTTGGTGGTGCGGCTGGCGGTGGGGCTGCTGGAGGTGCAGCCGGTGTGGCTGGCAAGACCAAGTTCAGTTCCCGTGGCCATGCCCGCATCCTTGAGGATATCGCCCGTTCCTTCCATATCCTCGGTGGTGGCGGAGCCTTGGGGCGCTGGTTACACGCTTTGGATACCTGGCGCCCCGACCCGTTGATGGTCGGTGCTGAAAAACTTCTCATCGCCCTGGAGGAGACCCAGTGGTGGGTACGAAATCTCGCTGAATTCATCCGTCCCCTGCTCGGGGAAGAAGACCTACAGGCACTCGATGAATTTGGCCTTATGAAGGGCGCGGTGAGCCAGAGAACCTTACCCCTGGTCGAATCTTCTTCTGGTCTGGACGATGGCGAGGCTTGGCTATCATCGCTGATGGGTATCATCGAGTGGGAGAGTCTGGTCGATGGTGGTGGCAGTGGTGGAAGCGTTGCTGGATTACAGAGGCTGATGGAATTATCACGCCGCGGGGGCGAGATGCTCGCCGCCGCCGGCTATCAGGGTCAGGTGAATGGCCCCGGGTGGGTCGAGGAACTGGCGATGATGGTAGCCGAGTCTTCAATCCCCGAAAAGCGCAGTGAATCTCAGGTCGAGTTGCTTACTCCCGGTGCCGGTCTGGGCTGTAAGGCCGACTTGGTCATCATCTGCGGGCTCTCTGCCAAGGAGTGGTCGATGGGTTGTGTCAAAGTGCCCTGGCTAGATGCCGAGGCCAAGTTGGAATTGGGTATCCTGCGCCCGGATGCGCCGCTTTGCGATGCCCGTCACTTCCTGCGTCACCTGCTCAATGCGGGTAGGACGGTGGTCGTGCTCGACCCCTCCAGTGACCCGGATAATCAACCCAGTGCGCCGTTGGCCGAATGGCTGGCCAATCTGACAATCGATGAAAGGTCATCTATGGCTGAACCACCGATTTTCCTCTCGCCCGATGATTGGGATGATGGCGACCATGCCCGGTGCTGGGATATGGTAGAGGATGATAATGCCCGGAGTTCCCATCTGACACCAAGGCCGGCCGCGGTCACCATCACCGCTGACGGGGTGCGCTGTGACATCAATGGCACGAGGGTGCGGCATCACCGGCAGAATACCGGGTTGGCGTTGGCCGAGGGTCGTAAGGTGGATTCCTCGCCGTTGTCGGCTCCTGCGCTGGCACTCGGGTGGGAAGAGCAGATGATGCACGAGAGATATTCACGCGAACCACAGACCCCCGATCTGCATGATTTGTGGGTTGATTCTGCGGCGCATCAGCAATTGGTGACGCTGGAGCGACAGAAATTGGACCCGGGAAAGAAGTGGCCGGTTAAGCGAATGAAGTTACGAGCGGCCGACAGATGGCCGGCTTTGACCGGCCGCCCGGGTCCTCGCACCATCATCCCCGGCACCGACCCGCGCCCGCTGAATCCGAAACCGCTGAAACTGCCGAATTACGACCAGCGGCACGGTCATGATGGTGACATGAAACTGAAGCCGCAGATATGGTCGGCAAGCCGGTTGAACACCTGGTTGGAATGCCCGAGAAAGGGTTGGTTGGAGCGACATCTGCGGGCTACCGTCGATGAGCAACTTCGAGAAGACCTCGATGCCCGTACCCGCGGCACACTCTATCACGACAGCCTGGCGCATCTCATCTGTGAGAAATTGGGTTTTCCCGTCGGCGAAGTGCGAGACTTGCCGAGTAATCCTAAGAAAACCAATCTTGCCAAGAGCGGCACCGACAAGAAAGCCCTGATGTCCGACCTAGTCGGCATCGTTCTCGGCTTAGCCCAATGGTTGGGGCGAGGTGATGCGGTCGCGGCCCAGCGCCGCCACGATTTATTGGCGATGAGCCGAGCCGAGGTCGAGTCCTTCATCAGCAGACCGCGTAAGATGGAACTCGATGGCTCGATCGGGCGATTGCTTGCGGCCGAACTGCGGTTGAACGAATCCTGTATCATCGCCCTCGAGGCACCGCTTGAGCAGGGCGATGACGACCACGTGACGATTTCAGTCCCGTTTTCGCCCGATGACAAGGCCGCGGTCAAGGCCGCGGCCAAAGCCACCAAAGCCGCCAAAGAGGAATTGGTGGCCAAGGCAGCCGAGTCGGACAGGTCTGCTAGTGCTAGCGAGGCCGCGGCAGATGTAGCGACCGAAACCGCGGCCGAAGCCGCGACCGAAGCCGGGGGCTCGGCGATGTTACCGCCGATTTTGGCTAAGGTTGGCCAGGTTGGTGCGAAAACTACCGAGGGGGTGGTGGCCAAGGACGGTGCGGCTGGTGCCGATGGTGCTGCGGCGGCGACCGAAATCGGCTCACTGAAGGTCAGGGGACGAATAGACCGAGTCGAGATATTGTGGAATAATGCCGGCGTGGGCTGGGTCGACAAGGATGGTGAGGAAGAGGTCTGCCCGCTTGATTTGGATATGGATACGGAATGGAATGCCCAGCGCTATGTGGTGATTCGCGATTTGAAGACGGTCAAGGGACCTGACTCGGATGACCGCGGTAAACGCCACCGCAAATCACTGTATGAAGAGGTGCAATTAGCCCTCTATGCCCGCGCCTGGGAATTGATGAATCCCGGTGATCGAGTGGTCGGAATCGGTATCACCGAAGCCGGTGAGACGGTTACTCACTATATCGAATTCGATGCCTCGGCAAGTGGTCTTGTGAATACCGATGGCCTCGGTGAGATGACCTTCTTTTCCGACTTGTTGTTTCGTCGACCCGGTGAAGGTTCGGAGCCGAAAAGCAATCCGTTCCGCGCCTGGATGCGCCAACGGCTATCAGTGGCGGTAAAGGTCGCCAGAGCCGCTGAGCAGGGAGAGTGCCGACCGACCCCGTCCGAGGATTCGTGTAAATACTGCAATGTCAGCACTATCTGTGGCCTCAGAGAATTACTGGGAGGTGATAAGTGATGGCTTTGAAGCCAAATCGCAGTCAGGTCTTAGGCCTCGACCTCGACCGTCATCTGGCCGTCGATGCCGGTGCCGGTACCGGCAAGACCACGGTGATGTCGATGCGCTATGTCGAGCACCTGCTCGAGGCCCGGCAACGGGCGACCGAATTACTGCCGAAGGGTCCGCGGGTACCACTGCGGGGGCGGGGCGCGATTCGGGCACCGGCGATTGAACTCAGCGATATGGAGGAATGGCATGCTCTCCTTCCCTCTGAGGTGGTGGCGATAACCTTCACCAACAAGGCCGCCGATGAACTGCGGCAGAGAATCCGCGACCGACTCTCCAACCTGCGCTCAGCACCCGACCCTAATGCCCCAGATGCGACCGTCGATGTGCGACTGCGAAAAGCCGGTGATATCGAGCAGTTGAAGAGCCTGCTCGAAGATGCGCCGATCGGCACCATAGACAGTTTTCTTTCGGGCTTGGTCTCACCCCATCTCGCCACGGTCAGCGATGACCCTTCGAGTGAATTGGTCAGCGATGCCCAACGTCCGGTTCTGCTCGCCCGTGCCATCAACACCGCCTGGCGCCTACAGAATGAGGGTCATGCCTCGTTGGCGGGAATTGGGATGGACCCGGCCGCATTCATGTCGGCCCGCAATCGATTGGCCTGGTTGTTGGGCGGGCGCGGGGCGGCTGAGCGAATGCTGATGGCTCTGCTCAAACAGCCACTATTCGTCGAAGAGGCCGAGCGGCAATTGCGTACCGCCTCGGGTGGACCAAGCCACGAAATCTCCCTGCAGGCAATCTGCGATTTGTTGTTGGGGATTGCCGGCGACCTGAGTGAATTTGCCGAACAATTGCAAGTGGCGCTGAAAGATTGGTTGGAGGCTCTGCGAGCACAATCGGTGAAATTGGGAATGGATGAAAGTCTTGGTGACGATAACCGAATCACCCATCTCAACACCATGGCAGCCGAAGACCTTCCCGAGGATGAGTGGGAGAAACTCCAGTGGATTCACCACGTTTCGTGGGCTTCTATGTCCAAAACCCAGTATGACAAAGCGGTTCCCAAAGCCCTGCCAAATGCACTATTGCCGACCGGAACCGGCCAAGGTGGCTGGCTGAGTGGGCTGAAACCGTGGGGGGCGGTGGCAGAAGCCGACCGTCAATCCGCCAGAGATGCGGCCGAGTCAGCGGCTCAGGTGTTCCGCGCCCTATTGGCTACCACCACCGGACGAGCCGCCCGCCAATTCGGGCAAATGGCCTTCCTGCTCCACCCGACACTGCCCCTGGTCTCCCTGCCGGACCACGGGGCAAATCTTCCCACCGACCTCGATAATCCTCTACCGCGCCATATGGATGATGACCATACCCGAATGCCTTCACAATTGCAGGCGGCGGTGCTCGGTGACCTATTCACCCTCCAACGCGGAGTCCTGTCGATTCTCAATCACATCAAACTGAGCGAAGGGGTTTACGACCACAGTGATATGCAGAGATATGCCGAGGATCTATTGTTGGCTCGCTGTCCCGACGTATGTCGAAATTGGTATCCCACGGTGATGGTGAATGAACTGGATGATCTCGGTGACAGGCCATGGTTGGATGAGCACATCCTGCGGGCGCTGAATCTGGCCCCATCCGGAAAAGACGGAGAATTGGCAACCCAGGACCTGGAACGCCGTTACGACCATCTCGCCCGTCTGAGACGACGCTATCGGGCTTTCATCATCGATGAATATCAGGATACCAACCCGCAACAATTCCGCCTGCTGTCACGGTTGTGGGGGAGGCGTAAACTCGAATCCGGGGAACCGGAGGCCCCCAAAGGGCCTTGGGATCCGACCATCTGTCTGGTGGGGGATGTGAAACAGAGCATCTACCGCTTCCGCCAGGCACAGGTGACGGTGATGGAGCGGGCCATCGTCACCATCAAAGAGGCCAATCAACGTGAGGATGATGTCGAGACCCGTCTGGCTGGCTATCGTCGCACCGACAAGATGCGCGACCCACGCCCGGTGGCTGGGGGTGGTGGCGAGAGTGCTACATTCGTCGCCGCGACGGAATTACGCGGTGGGGTGAAGGGTAGTGATGATGAATGGATTCGCATCGATATCGGCGATGATGAGCACACGGTTCTGTCCGACGAAATCAAGCGGGAACGAGCCCTTGGCCATATCGACCTGACGACAAATTTCCGTACCGCGCCAAATGTCTTGGCGACGCTGAATAACTGGTTCATCGATGTCTTCGCCCCGTGCCATGACCTGTTGCCGGGAACTTGGCACGCCCGCTCTCAGCCACTCAATCCACCAATACTCAAGGACGGCGAAGAGCCACGAGTAGGCCAAATCGAATGGCTGGCCACCGTGCCATTCGGCGAAGGCGATGCCAGTACTGACCTCGACCAGTATCTCGACCCCTTCACCATCGGCGAGCGAGCCAAGCCGCATGAGCGAGAAAATGAGATGATTGCCGCCCGCCTACACGCTCTGGTCAATGGCCTGTCATTGCGATTGCGCGGGGTCGGCGAGGGTAGCGATGCGGTATGGCGAGAAATCCCGGGTGTGCCCGCGGTCAAGCCCGAGGACATCCTGATTCTCCTGCCCCGCCGCAAGCACGTCACTGATTTACTGCGCCGCCTGCAGGCCTGGGGGGTGCCGGCACAGGCCGACCGCCAGGGTGCCCTGTTCATGCGCCCGGTGGTGCGGGAATTGAATCATCTTCTGCAGATACTCGCCCGACCACACGACCGCCATCACGCCGCGGCTTTCGCCCGCGGCAGTCTGGTCGGAATGAGCGATTCACAATTGGAATTATTGTTCAATGGCAAAGGCGTCAAGCCCAATGCCAACCTGTTGATGCGCTTGGTGCAGATTGCCCCAACAAAACCGCAACGCCGATTGTTGGCGCGCCTACAGCAGTTGGCCAACCGCGGCCAAATCATCACCGCACTGACCACCGCGCTTGAATCCGGTGATATTCTACTCGTCCACCCGGGTTTGGATTCACTACAGGATGGTGAGCAGTTCATCCAACTGCTCGAGGAATTACGTCAGCAGGCCGGTGGTGATGTTGAATTATTGGCCGATGCGGTTTCAATCTTGGCCGACCAGAAGGAGGGGGCGCTGGAGAGCATGGCGATTCCCCCGACCGGTGCGGTGCGGGTGATGACGATTCATTCGGCCAAGGGGCTGGAGGCAAAGGTGGTGGTTCTGGCCGGACTTTTCCACGAGGGTCATTATTCCTCGGCGATAGAAAAGCAGTCCAGTGTGGTCGTCACCCCCGAACTGCTCGCCGTCAATGCCCGGCCCTGGCGCCATGTCCCAGCACCGCTTTCCGGTACCTGGGAATTGGCCAAAGCCCTGCTCGATGCCCAGACTGCGGCCGAGCGTCGGCGCCTGTTTTATGTCGCATTGACCCGAGTTGAGAACCATCTGATAATGGTCGGCGCACCGGCTGCTTCCTCGTGTTCCGCCGATGGCACCTTACATCTCAAGCGACCGGTTTCACGCCTGCCGAGCATGGGTGAGATGTGGCTCGATGCTCTGCGATATTCGGCCCACGAAGATGATGACGAAGAGTCGCCTTGGCGGATGGCGAATGACCAGGTAGGTGAAGATTTGGCCATTGCCACCGACTCGTGGAAGTTGGCACTCAATGCCATCGAACTCTATGATGATCCTCATCTCGGTAAGGCACCCCTGAAACATCTGACGATTATTCATGACCCCCGTTCCTTCACCTCACTCGAAAGCCGTCTATCGGTCAGAAAGGCGATGGCTGAGCATCTGAAAAACGCTGCTGGTGCAAAAGGTAATAGTGTCGGATTGGAGAAACGCCCGACCCCACGCTCCCTCAAACTATCACTCGCGCCGCACCGCCTCGACCTGAGTTTTGCCTGTAATCGTCGCCTGTGGTTGGGAGATGTGCGCGGCTGGTCGAGTGAGCCGATGGTGCTCGGTCAGCCTGAAGTCAACGGTGGCAAGGATGCGGCCGGTGCAACCGCCACCGCCACTGCCACCACATCCAGTGGAGTTGGCAAGGCTGGTGCTGGTGTGGCTGGTGTTGGTGCTGGTGCTGGTGTAGCCGGAGCGGCTGATGCGGCGGGCGTCATCGCTGGTGCGGTTGGTGCGGTTGGTGCCATAGCTGGTGTGGCTGGACTACCCGACGCCGCAACCCTCGGTTCGCTATTCCACCGTCTGGTCGAGGTCGGAATCGGCAATCCTGCCGAGGGTGGAAAACTATCGGGTCTTGATGACCAGTGGTTGCAAGCCCAAGCCAGTAGACTGCTTGAGCCGGCGGTCATCGAACAGGTGCTCGATGAATTACTCCCCGCCTCTGCTGACCGGGCAGGCACCGGCCAACGCCTCGCGGTATTGGCACAGATTCAGGAGGATGGTCGGTTGGGTAAATTATGCTCCGGCGAGGAGTTCGATGGTCAGAAAGTGGTCGGATTACGCACCGAACTACCCTTCCATCTGACCGTTGCAGTTGGAGCCGATGGCCGCAGTATCACAAGGTGGTCGGTCGGTGGTGAGGTGGAATTAGCTGAGATCGGTGAAATCCAAGTTACATTCGATGGCCGAATCGACCTGGCCCTGGCCGTTGATGGTGATGGCGGGCCGACCTTGCAGGTGGTCGACCTGAAGACCGAAGGTTGTGGCCAACCCTTTGATGAAACCGACCCGGCCAACGGCCACGAACTGCAACACCCTGTCGCCGACCCATTCTCGACTGCGGCGCAGAGCGATCACGAACAGGACCTGCTCGACAAACACCGTCTGCAATTGGCACTCTACACCATGGTATTGGAAAGGTCGCAGTTCAGACTGCCACAGAAAGAGCGCCGCAATGTGTTGCCGCCGGCGATTCAAGTTTCAGCCAGCGGGCGAATGGTGGTGATGAGCGAAGCCGAACTGACGCAGGCCAAACTCGATTTCTCACAATTACTTGAACGGATGGTCGAGATGAAACTCAACCCCCATGATGAGCCCGAGCGACTGCCAAAGGAGCAGGGTGAGATCTGTCGTACCTGCCCGTATTATTACAGTGGCATCAGATTATGTGGTCCCCAAGGTGAACCACTGGGCGTTAGACCACTTTAGGGCTCGGGCAAGACTCTCATCTAATCGCGATTATTGAATAACTCATCCTATTCCGAATCAAAAATCGATTATCTTCGCTTTGCCCTCGCTTCCCGCCTAGCGGCGGCATCCTTACTGACCGTGTCGCTCATGTTGCTGAATCGTGAACTCGCTACAATCTCGGCGACATACGTAAAGGAAGGTGATGTACGGTCGCCTCGCTAGTTCTTGATACAGAAGAAGGCCAGAGTCCCGGGCCAATCGCGACTCGGGTCTGGCGCCGCTCGCCATCTCTTGATAATTGAAAAACCGGCATCGGTAACCACTTTCGTCCACTCATCTTCACTCAGTAAGGCCATGAAACATCCTACCTGGCCATCCCAGTCATGGCTCTCGGGGTTCTCCATGTAGCGGTCGACGCCGAAGATGAGATACCCGTCGGGCTTGAGCCAGGCGGCGATATGGGTGAGCAGAGCGACGGTGTCTTCGACATAGTAGAACACCTCCATCGAATGCACCAGGTCGACCGGAATCTCCGGTCGCCATTCTTGCAGGTCGGCATGGTGATATTCACCATCAGGGTCGATTTCCTTGGCCTTTTTTATCATCGATTCGGCGCCGTCGACCCCGATAGCCCGCCGGCATAACGGCATCATCGCCAGGTCTCGCACCACCCAGCCATTGCCGCAACCAGCATCGATGGCGGAGAACTCCTTGCCCAGTTCGGCGACCTTTGACAAGGCAAGAGCCAGCATCTCGCCGACCGCTGCGGCATGACCTTTCTCCATCCCCTCATCTTTGCCCTGCCTCGCCCAGTCATCGAAGACCTCGACCGGTTTTCGCCTGCTCATCCCTGTGCGCTGACCACCCCACTAATTAATCCAGACGAGGGCGGCGAAAGGCACTTGGTCGATTGGCAAATGGGGCTGGTATGTCCTTTGGCGAACAGATGCTTGAAGAGGTTCTCTATCCCGAGATTGAGGCGCATACCACCGGGATGTTAGAGGTTGGCGACCTGCATACCATCGCTTGGGAGCGCGCCGGAAATCCCGATGGCATCCCGGTCATCGTCATCCACGGCGGCCCTGGTGGGGGTAGCCAACCATCCTATCGACAATATTTCGACCCTGCCGCCTACGACATCATCCAGTTCGACCAGCGCGGCTGTGGTCGCTCAACCCCATATGCCGAACTTGAGGACAATAACACCATGGCCTCAGTCGGTGATATCGAGGCCTTGCGCCAGCATCTGGAGATAGAGACTTGGCACGTCTTCGGTGGTTCATGGGGCTCGACCCTCTCGCTCATCTATGCCCAGAATCATCCTGGGCGGCCGCGCAGTCTCACCCTGCGGGGGATCTTCATGTGTCGCAAAAGTGAGTTGCAGTGGTTCTACCAAGATGGCGCCAGTAACATCTTTCCCGATGCCTTTGAGCCATTCCGCAAGCACATCCCCGAGGACGAGAGAGGTGACCTGATCAGCGCTTATCATCGTCGCCTGACCAGTGAGGAGGTCGAAGTGCGCCGTGCCGCGGCCCAGCAATGGACCCGCTGGGAGATGGCGACCAGCAAGTTATTTCCCGACCCAGAATATCTTGAGATGGCTGAAGACCTCGATTTTGCGGTCGCCTTCGCCCGAATCGAATGCCATTATTTCATCAATGCGATTTTCGTTGAGGAAGGCCATATCCTCAACAATGTCGACAAGATACAGCATATCCCGACCACCATTGTTCAAGGTCGCTACGATGTCGTCTGCCCAGCCCGCAGTGCCTGGGAATTGGCCAAAGCTCTGCCCGACAGCAATCTGGTGATCGTGCCTGATTCGGGGCATTCGATGGGTGAGGTAAGTATCGCTAGAGAGTTGGTTAAAGCAACTGATGCCCTGAGATAAATAGAATCGCTAATCATTGGCAAATTCATTGATTGGCATCGTAGTCGATCCAAGATTGCCCTTCTTCATTCCACCACTGATTGGTGCCATCGGGTAACTCTCGCCATTGGTAGCCATCATCCTCGCGCCAGGTCGGGTAATCCTGCTCGCCAACAACATCATCGTTGAAGACCTCAAGGTTAGTCACTTCCTCGCCCTCGAAGCGGTCTTCCTTCTCGTCTTCCCAGTCATCGTATTCTCCCTCTTCCTCTCGCAGTCTCAGCGCCAGGAAGATTCCCGCCGCCATCAGCAGGAATACCGCCCCGCCACCGAAGAATAGTCCAACCTGCGAGGAAAAGAATCCGTCCGGTTGCTCGGGTGGGCCTACCGAGACCGGCAGGATGAAACTGTTATTTTCGTCTCTCTCGGCAATAATCCCAGTCGAATCGACGGTGATAATGAGGTCGAAATCCCCTTCCCAATCCGGATTCCAGGTCAGGGAGATGGTGGTCGAGGCCTTCCCGTGCACCAGCCGGGCCGAAGTATTGGCGACCTCCTCGAACAGGACTTTCCCATCATGGTCGATGCCCGTGCTCAGGCTGACCCAGAACATCTCCTCGGTTTGGTTGCCGATATTGATGATGGTGAAATTTACCATCGTAGTAACCCCCAAGGTCGGCTCAGTCGGCGAGATGGTGATATCCGTGGCAACGAGGTCAGGGCGGGTCTCGACCGCGGGAATACTCAGCGGCCAACTGGCTGATGAGCCTTGGCCGCTGATGTTGTTGCCAGCAAGGTCGCTGACCTGCAACCAGCAATGGAGTAACTCTTCGGCAGTGATGGGTGGGAAGGAAAGGTTTGCCAGATAACTTGAGACTTGACCGGAGAGCAGTAAGGTGGCATTGGCTTGGAATTGCTCACCTGCGGTGGCGATGCCGCGGCTTATCTGGCAGAGCACCACCAGGTCATCGCCCGACAGGCCGGCACCGATTTCCTGGATATTCACCTTGAGAATGAAATCGGTGGTATTGACAGCGATGAAATTCGGCTCGGAGCCGACCAGCGCGGGGGGCTGGTCGTCGACCTGGATGCGTATTGGCGAAGGTGCGGGCACTACCTGACCGGGGCCGATGATGACATCGAGATTCACTTGGTAAAGGCCACTGCCGAGGGCGTCCATGGTGGCGGAGAAATAGCCATTCTCATCGATGCTGATGACCAGAGGTGAATCTAGCGGTACCTGCAAGGAGAGCACATGCGAGAATGCCGGAGGGACAAGGTCACCTGCGACATAGGTCACTCGGCCGCTGAATAACAAGCGCTGGCCTTGGATGACATAACTGTCGTTGTGCAGAGGCGACATCATTGGGTCGTCGGCGCGAGTAATCGAGAATTCTGCCAGATGAATATCGGCGTCGAGATACCAATTCTGGCCGGTTGCTAATACCACAATCCCCGATGAGTCGGTTACTCGGAGGGTAAATTGGCCTTGGTCGAAGGTCGGAGAATAATAGGCACTGACCGAGAAAGAGATATTCATGAGAATCTCTTGCCCAGAGCCGTTCACGCCAAACGACCCGCCCGGGCTAGGCGATTCGGCCAAGGTGAATGATTCGATGATGATTTCAGGGTTATTGGTGAGTAGAACCGAGGCATTTCCCGCCGACCAGATGAGTTCGTCGCCCTGGCCGAAAGCGACGATGATTCCCTCGAGGTCCTCCAACCAGTTCTCATCATTCATAGTAAGGTTCAGCCACACCGTATTCTCGGGCACCAGCGCCATCCCCCCGGGCATCTCCAGGGTTGAATTGACCAGAGTGGTCGGTGCGGTCACCAGCGAGATGTAGTGCATGAGGTCGAACGCCAATCCGGCCTGCCCGCCAGCAAAGGAATTGCCCGCCAGATCATAGCCATCGACGAATAATGAGACGTTCTGGCCGTGCATATTGTTGGTATCATCATAGGTTGCATGGAAGAAATCGCTCGTCCCTTGCCGCACAAGTGGACTGATGGAGTACTCGCTCGCCTGCGCAATCCCATCCCCATCCCCATCATTGGTCGACTCTACCCACCAGCGCAGAGCCAGAGAGCCCTCATCGAGGCCGATGGTATCAGCGATTGAGATGTTGAACAATTGTTGCGCCTCGGGGATCACCCTTGTCCCAATTGGAGAGTGGACAAGCAGTCCAGCCGCGGTTGCATCGATACGGAACTTTCGCACCGCAAAGCCCGCCGGGGTGGCATCATAATCACCTGAGATGTAGGCACTGATGGTGAAACCATCGTAGTGATTCGCATTCGGTGCGGTGGTGTTGATGGAGAAGACCCCGTTCTGGGTGACACTGCCGTTACCGCTGACATTCTCCAACTCGACCGTCACATCCCCTGGGAGTGGATGATTACTCAGGTTGAGGAAATTGACCGTCCCACTGACCCGCAATTGGTCGCCACCGGCAACCCATTCATCGGTGAATACCTCGGGGCCACCATCGCTGGGAGCGCTCTCATCCCACAGGTTGAACGAGGCGATTTCGACCCGCCGCTCGTGGTTGGTGGTGGCGCTCGAGGTGCGGTCGGAATTCAGCGCATCTATGGTACCGACCTGCGCCAACCATACCACCTCCTTCTCGACCGGCCAGGCCCAATCGGCGCTCAGGTTCCATTCCATCAGTGCGGTATCACTATTCAGTTCCTGCCAGTTCCCGCTCAGATTGGCGACCAGTCCGCCCGGATTGTTCAGCCATGTACTGCTGTTGGCGAGTGAATAGAATAGTATCGGACGGGTAGGTGAATTCTGTAATTGCGGGGTCAGTGCAACCCATGAGAGGTTGCTCAAGCCTTGGTAACAGGTGACCTCGAGCGAGACCGTATAGGATTGTCCATCGGGGACGAGAGTTTCACTGGGCAGACCGATTGCACCAATCGAGGGTGGTCGGTTGCCGGTATTTATCTGCAGGTTGGATAACTCGACCACTCCAGCACTTCCGCTGGTGACGTTGATGAAGATGCTGACATTGCCGGTCACATCGGCTGTCAGGTTGGCCAGGTGCTGGTTAATCTCATTGGCTAAATCACCGGTCGGAGTGGTTGCGACGGTCGGGTTCCAATCATAACTTAGGTTGAGATTGCTGAGCACCAAAGTCTCATTGCCGGTGATATTGAGCGGGATATCGACGAAGTCATTACCCCATGCATCGGTGAAGGACGGAGTTGCATTGGCCAGATAGGAATTGATGACCGCGGCGAGGTCAGGACTGATGGTGCCACTACTGAGATTGCCAGAATGATTCCACTCCAGAATTCCGTCATTACCGAGGTCGAAAGCGGCGGTGATGTCGTCACTGCCCTCAAAGGTCACCACCAGACGAGGGCCGTGGGTGGCATTGTTGCGCCCCATGATAGAGAGCACCGAGCCGTCCGGCTTGTTGGTATTCTCATCACCGGTCATCAACAGACCGTTATTGGTGGTACTGCCATTGACCCAAGCCTGCACCAGGGCGGTGAGATTGGTGCCATTGAATTCCAGCCAGTTCTGCTCGAGATTGGCTGGGCTGTCGGTTACCGCAGCGACTGCACTACCACGGTCAGCCGTCCCTCCGGCTCCAGCAATCGCCCACGCATAATCACTGCCAGTGAGGTTATCGATGGCGTTATTCCAAGTTACCCCTGGGCCGGCCTGAACGGGTAAATTGTCTTCCTGTCCTTCTTCCCAATCCTTCAGCAAGGGATACAAGGTGTAGGTATGGGTTGCGGTCACGGTCTGGCCACTGGTGGCATGGTTGACCCCGTCCTCGACCCAGAACAACAGATTCGCATCGAGTACAGTCACCGCCGGTAGTCGTGATAGATTGAACCAGTATACCCCGCGGTAGATGTGCCAGTTAACCCACTCGCTCTTACCGACCCGGGTAAGGTTGGAAGCACCGTAATTGCAATCCTTATGGGTCACATTGCCCCAGGTGGGATTTGGCTTGTGCAGGTAGGCATCACGCACGTCATTGCCCGAGAGGGTGATTTGGCTCAAGGTTGAGAAATTGACGGTCGCCGAGTTGACCACCGCATCGGCAGGCAGGCGAATCGAATAGGTGGTGTTGGTGCCACTTGAGAGATTGACGCCGATTTGGCTCCAACCGTTGGAGAACTCATCGAGATTACCGAAGGTGCCGTTTCCCGGGCCACCCCAGCCCCACTCGAGGTCACCATCATCTCCGATGTCGACGCCGATGGTGAATGGGCTCTCGCCATTGGCATTAGGCAAGCCGCGCACATCGAAGGAGGCCGAACTGACCACAGCATTCTGGCCGATGGTGATATTGGTGGTCGAATCATAGCCGGCAGCGGCAAAGGAGACGTTGACGCTGGCAGGAAATCCGGTGTTGCCGAAATGGCTCACCTGGGCGGCGCTTACCGAACGAATCTGCAGTGCCGGGAAGATGATTCCCGAGGAGAGGAAAATCAGGGAAAGTATGACGGCACGTACCCTCATGGTCGGCAAACCCCACCGCTGTGAAAAAGAAGTTTCGGTCACCACGGTGTAGATGTGCCTTCTGATAGCGAATCCCAACGGAGGTAAATTCCGACTCAACCTTGGGTGGTGGGATGATGAAAATGCTCATTTCCCTAATACTGACACCCCCAATTGATGATGCCGCCAAAGGATCTCGCCATCATGTTGTTGATGACTATCATCTTGATAGTCGGAGTCTATCAATTCTACTTTTGGACCCAGAATCACATGATCAAGCCGGCGCGCAGATTCGATATGAAAATCGACCGACTGTTCACCCTTAAGCCGGGCTGGGTGTGGATTTATTCGGGGCTATATTACCCAATAATCATTCTCACTGTGGCGACGATCGATGATATGCGACAGTACAATTATACCGCGATGTCGTTCTTTTTCCTGCTATTCATGCAGATGGCCTTCTTCCGCTGGTTCCCGGTCGAGACGCCGCCGGAGTGGCGAGATTATGGCGAACTGGACACCTTGAGTGTCCGTTTCATGAAATTGGTGCAGTCCTTTGATGATAATACCAATTGTTTTCCCAGCATGCACGTCTCGGTCGCAACATTAACCGCCTTCCATCTGGTCGCCAATGCCCCATATCTCGGGCTGTGGCCGTGGGCCTTTCCAGTGTTGATTGCCATCAGTGCGCTGTGGACCAAACAGCACTACTTCGTCGACCTTCTGCCGGGCGCCGGTCTGGCTTGGGTGACGTGGGAATTGCACCAGTGGTTCGCGCTGTGAAATCTCCTGCGTCTCTATTGGTGGGCGCTAATAATCTGCGGAAGCGAACTGAACTCTTCTCCGGCCAGTTCGGTCAAAGCGTGGTTATCTCTTAATAATTCGAGAGGAAACGGGTATTGATGCGAATCAAACATCTCGGCCACGTCGTGCTTTATGTCAAGGATCTACCGACTTCGGTACAATTCTATGCCGATGTGCTGGGACTTTCCACCTACGGTGAGATCTTCCACGGTCGAGCCGCCCTCTTGACCAGCGGACGCACCCATCACGAACTCCTGTTAATCGAGGTCGGCGATGCACCGGGGCCACCACGAGGCCGCAGAATCGGCTTGTATCACATTGGGTGGTGCATCGGCGATACCACCGAGCAACTGGTTCGCGCCAAGAAAGAGTTGGAGGAAAGGGAAATTCCCATAGAAGGAATGAGCGACCACGTGATAACCCACAGCCTGTACATACGTGACCCCGATGGCAATGAGTTGGAGTTGTATGTCGACCGCCCGGATTATGACTGGAAGAATGACAGGGAATGGATTGACGACCCGGTGCGGCCATTACACCTGTGAGAATCGAGAGGTTGTCGCAAATACCCAGATTGGGGGTCGGCTGTTATTGTCAACACTTGGTGTTGGAGAAAATAGTTAATGTCAATAATAATACTAGATGGTTTAATTATTACACCGGTTTAGAAATACATATGCCGTCAAAACCTGTAATCTGTGGCTTCGCTCGTTCACCCTTCACCCCAGCCAATAAAGGTGGCTTGGCAACAGCTCGTCCCGATGATATCGCCGCCGCGGTAATCAAGGGATTGCTCGACAAAATCGCCCTCGACCCGGCGCTCATAGAAGATGTTCTGGTCGGCTGTGCCTTCCCCGAAGGAGAGCAGGGTTTCAACCTCGGCCGGATGGTCGGGTTCCTCGCCGACCTGCCGGTCTCGGTCGGTGGCGTGACCATCAACCGCTTCTGCGGCTCGTCGATGCAGGCGATTCACGATGCCGCCGGCCGTGTCGCGCTCGGTGCTGGTGATGCCTTCATCGCCGGTGGTGTCGAATCGATGACCCGGATTCCGATGTCTGGATTCAATCCTCTTCCCAATCCGCGCCTGGCGAGGCAGCAGCCCGAGGTATTCACTAACATGGGGGTGACCGCAGAGAATCTCGCCTCGGTCTATGAGATATCGCGCGAGGAGCAGGAGGAATTCGCGGTCGCAAGCCATCAGCGTGCCGTGATAGCTAGTCAGGCAGGAGCATTCAGCGAGGTCATCATACCGATTGAGACCGAGGATGGAATTGTCAGCGAAGACGGTTGTATTCGTGCCCAGAGTGATGTCGCTACCTTGGCAAAATTGCGCCCGGCCTTCATCGAGAATGGCTCAGTGACGGCAGGTACTTCATCCCCATTCACCGATGGCGCCGCATTCGTGCTGGTCTGTTCAGAAGTATTCGCCCAGCGGCATGGCTTGACCCCGATGGCGCGCATTCTCAGCGTGGCGATTTCCGGCTGCGCCCCCGAAGTGATGGGAATAGGGCCGGTCGAGGCCACCATGAAGGCACTGGAGCGGGGCGGGGTCGGCCTTGAAGATATCGATGTCATCGAGTTGAACGAGGCTTTCGCGGCGCAATCGTTGGCGGTCATCGAGGAATTGGGCCTCGATGTTGCCAAGGTCAATATCGATGGTGGAGCGCTGGCACTCGGTCATCCCCTCGGCGCTTCAGGAGCGCGAATTGTCGGTCGTGCCGCCACAATCCTATCCCGCAATGGATACCGTACCGCACTGGCGACGATGTGTATCGGTGGTGGGCAGGGAATCGCGACGGTGCTGGAGAAGGTGGAGTGAATGTCGATAGCGGTATTCCCCCAGAATTATATTGAGCCAACTCAACAAGAGAATAGTATTCGCCGTGTCGCGGTTATCGGTAGTGGGGTGATGGGTGCCGGAATCGCCGCTCACTGCGCCAATGCCGGCTGTGAAGTACTGCTGATGGACATCGTCCCAAAAGGGGCACAGGAGCGAAATGTTCTGGCCCTGAAGGCACTTGAAGAGATGGCTACGGCGAACCCCGAGGTGCTGATGCATCCAGACTTTGCCGGGCGAATCACCGCCGGAAATCTAGAGGATGACCTGGAACTGCTCGCCGACTGTGACTGGGTCATCGAGGTGGTCGTTGAGAGGGTGGATATCAAGCGCAAGGTCTATGCCAATATCGCTGAACATCTATCAGAGACGGCGATTCTGTCTTCGAATACCAGCACTCTGCCTCGCGTGGAACTCATCGTCGGGATGGAGGCATCTCTAGCCTCGCGATTCCTGATAACACATTTTTTCAACCCTCCCAGATATCTCCCGCTGCTTGAGGTGGTTGGGGGTGAAGAGGTCAGTGAAAAGGTCATGGCGCGTTTCCAGTGCTTCGCCGAACAGAGTCTGGGAAAGCGCGTAACCATATGCAATGATACACCCGGTTTCATCGGTAATCGACTCGGTATCTATTTCGTTCAGAGGGCGATTGCCGCCACCCTTGAACACGGTTTCACCGTCGAGCAGGCCGACGCGATGCTCGGCCTGCCACTGGGAATGCCGAAGACCGGGGTCTTCGGATTGATGGACTTGGTCGGAATCGACCTGGTACCGAATGTGATTGCCAATATGGTCGAACTCCTGCCGGCCACCGATGCTCTACACGAGATTGCAGGGTTCGGTGGCGAAATCATCGAGACGATGATTGCCGATGGCTACACTGGCCGAAAGGGCAAAGGGGGATTCTATCGCCTCAACACCGAAGGTGGTCAACGCATCAAGGAGGCGCGTAACCTGAAGACCGGTGAATATGCTCCGGCCAATCGTAGGGCCGCCCATCCTTCAGCAAAAATCGCTAAGCAGGGACTCTCCCGACTATTTGAGCACGGTGATGCAGGTGCACAATTCGTCAAGGAGATTCTCATCGATACCCTCGCCTATGCTGCTGGCTTGGTGCCTGAGGTGAGCGATGATATCTCAGCCATTGACGGGGCAATGCGAGTAGGCTACAATTGGAAGCAAGGTCCCTTTGAGATGATCGATGCTATCGGCGCTGAGTGGCTGGTCAACGAACTCGAAGCGGCAGGCCGTAAAGTACCTGAAATACTTCAGTTGGCGGTCAGTGCTGGTGGTTTCCATGCGGTTGCGGAAAACGAATTGACCAGATTGACCAATGACGGCACCCATATTCTGGTCGAGCGCCCGGCAGAGACCTTCACCGTTGCCGACCTCAAGCGCCGCCAAGGTAGAGCAATAAAGCGTAATGGAAGTGCCAGCCTGTGGGATGCTGGTGATGGCATACTACTGGTCGAATATCACTCTAAGATGAACACCATTGACCCCAATAGCTTGGAAATGCTACTCGCCGCGGTCGACCTTGCCGAGAGCGATGGGTGGCGCGGAATTCTCATCGGTAACGATGCTCAGCACTTCTGTGCCGGCGCTAATCTCGGTCTTGCACTTTTTGCTGCTAACCTCGGAGCGTGGCAGGAACTCGAGGGTTTCATCTCACTGGGACAGCAGGCGTATCAGGCCTTGAAGTTCGCCGAGGTACCAGTGGTTTCCGCGGCATCGGGAATGTGTCTGGGCGGTGGCTGTGAGGTACTATTGCATAGTGACGCAGTGCAGGCACACTCTGAATCATACATCGGTCTGGTCGAGGTTGGTGTCGGAATAATCCCTGCATGGGGCGGTTGCAAGGAGATCCTCGCTCGCCTGCCCGAATTCGGGCTCTCCACCGGCGGTCCAATGGGAGCGCCGATGCAAGCATTTGAGACCATTGGCCTGGCCAAAGTTGCAAAATCGGCCGAACAGGCGCGCGCCCTCGGATTTCTTCGGCCGAGCGATAGAATCAGCATGAATCGAGACCGGCTGTTAGCCGATGCTAAAACGCTTCTACTTGAATTGGCCGAGGATTATTCCCCTCCTGAGCCACACACCTATGTTTTGCCGGGTAGTTCGGGACGAGTTGCCCTTGAGATGGCTCTCTCCGACCTTGCCTTGTCGGGCAAGGCAACCCCACACGATGTCACAGTCATCGGTGAATTAGCGAGAGTCCTTTCCGGTGGTGATTCCGCTGACGTGACCCGAACTCTCAGCGAAGATGACATCCTCAAATTAGAGCGTGAGGCGATTATATCTCTCTCCCGCCAAGAAGCGACGCTGGCGCGCATGGAACATATGTTAGCCAAGGGGAAGCCACTTCGAAATTGAGGAGAAGATTGGAATGGTTCGATACGATGCACCGCTGCGCGACTACACCTTCCTCTTCCACGAGGTTTTCCAAGTCACTGATATCTCTGAGCGACTCGGTTACGAGGATTGGGACCGCGACACGATTGACATGATGCTGGAGGAATGGGGTGAGCTGATGCGCACAACCTGGTTGCCAACCAACATGGATGGCGATAAGTTCGGCTGCATTTACGAAAATGGGCAGGTCACGATGCCTCCGGGCTTCAAGGATGCTTGGGATCTGACCACCGCAGGTGGTTGGTTCGCTGCCGCCGCCAAGGTCGAGCACGGGGGCATGGAATGTCCGTTGTTCTTCCGCAACGCGATGGATGAATTCGCCATCTCAGCGAACATGGCCCTTTCCGTCGTCTCTGCGTTAGGCCTCGGTGTCTACGACCTGCTGACCACCCATGGCGAAGCGCACCTCATCGACACCTATGCGGAGAAGGTCGCGAGTGGGAGATGGTGTGGCACGATGTGCTTGACCGAGCCTCATGCGGGCACCGACCTCGGCATGATACGCACCAAGGCCGTTTCGTTGGACGATGGTTCCTACAGCCTCACCGGCACGAAGATGTTCATCACCTCTGGCGAGCATGATCTCTCCGACAATATAATCCACATGGTGCTGGCGAAATTGCCAGATGCCCCTGAGGGAAGTCGCGGCATCTCACTCTTCCTGGTTCCGAAATATCTACCTGATGAGGATAACGTGAACGGTATATCCTGTTCGGGAATCGAGGAGAAGATGGGGCTGCATGGCAGTCCGACCTGTGTGCTCAATTTCGATGCGAGCGTCGGCTGGTTGATCGGTGAGGCCAACAGCGGTATGAGCCTGATGTTCGAGATGATGAATCGCGAACGCCTTGCAACCGGAATGATGGGTCTAGGACTCGGCGAGGTCGCCTACCAGAATTCCCTCGACTGGTGCGTCGAGCGCCGACAGGGACGCGACCTGAGGGGAGTCAAGGATCTCCATGAGAAAGCCGACACGATTCTCGTCCATCCTGACGTTCGGCGCATGTTGCTGAAGATGAAGGCGAATAACGAAGGCATTCGCGCCTTGGGCACATGGATTGGTACGCTGCTAGATGAAATGCACCGAGGGGATGAGGAATCCAAGGTTCATGCGACAGCGCTCATCGCCCTGTTGACCCCCGTGATCAAGGCGCTCGGTACCGATCTTGGTTGTGAGACCTGTAGTCTCGCCATCCAGGTCATGGGCGGGGCGGGCTACTGCAGCGAATACGGTGTCGAGCAATTTTATCGAGACGTTCGAATCGCACCGATATGGGAAGGCACGAACGGCATTCAGGCACTCGATCTCGCAGGGCGCAAGATTACTCAGGACTTCGGTAGGAACCTGCGTAGCCTGATGTGGCCCCTTGTTGAGTTCATTGAGGAGAATCGTGATGATCCGGCGATGGCGAGGTACACCAAACCGCTGCACCAGAGCGTGCGTGGACTACAACAACTCACCCTGCTGATGGTAGCCGAAGGGATGGGCAACCCTCACTTCCTCGCCGCGGGTGCGACCGATTACTGCACTTACTTCGGCAACACGATGCTCGCCTACATGTGGGCGCGCATGGCGCGTGTCAGCCTCGATGCGAAAGCGGCGGGGATTGAGGATTCGTTCTACGATGCCAAACTCAGGCTGGCAGACGTATTCTTCGCCGAGATCCTGCCCGATAACGTTGGACTTGCCGCCAAGGTGCAGGCCGGCCACAAGCATCTGATGAAATTCCCGGAGGCGAGTTTTTGAGCATCTCGCACGCCACTCATAAGCACAGTAATCGAACGCAGGGGGCTGCGTCCTACAAGGCCAGTATACCACCCGGGTGGCTGACTTTACCATATTTTGGCACGTTTTTACTAGCCCTTGAGTTACTCGCTCTCATCGCTCTTCCGACATGGCGCGGACTGACCATCGCTTGGGTGCTATTGGGGGCATCACTACCGGTGGCGGCCTGGCTTACCCTTCGCATGATAATACTGCGGAAGATACTGACCTCACCGTTTTGCCCACCATCGAGTTTGACCAATCCACATTGGGAGATATTTCGCTTCAAAGGCTGGGGGAATTCAACCCTGACCGGTCGTCATCTGCGCGCCGAGGCAGAGCCCAATGACAAGCCGAAAGGATTGGTTCTCTATCTGCACGGATATGGTTCATCCCTGTCAAATAACGAGTCACGCATCGAGCACTTGGTTGAACTCGGCCTGGATGTGGTGGGAATGGATATGCGCGGCCATGGGCATTGTGACCTACGTCAGGACTGGACCCTTCTCAAAGTGGTCGCCGATGCCGAAGCCCTATTGGAATCGGTGGTCGAGAGGTATGAGGAGCCTGTCGAGAAGGTGTGGATATACGGTCATAGCGTCGGTGGATTCATCGGAATGCGGCTCGCTTCCCGTCCCTCTGGATGGTGGGCCGAGCGACTTCAAGGCCTCATGCTTGAAAGTCCAGCCTCTTCTTTTCCGATGTTAATAGAATCAGAGATCCACCCATTACTGCAACCATTGAGGGGCTGGGTTCGGCAAATTCTGCGGCGTGAGTTTGAGCGTATCCACCCCGATTTGAATATTCGTTATGCCAACTCGCAAGTACCTCATTTCGGAATGCCGAAGGTGGAGATGTTGGTACTGCAGGCCGAGAACGATTCACGCCTCGGAACCGCCCACCATGACCTGCTGATGCAACATGTCGATGATGACCTATGCACTTCGTACCTGCTGAAAGGGCATGAGCACAGCCCGACTACGGATAGTTCCATCCGACGGAGAACTCTGGAACAATGGTTACACCCACACCTTGGCCCTTTCCTGGAGCCAAGCCGGGAAAGTGGTCCGGAGGCTTCTTCTTGAGCCAATCACGTTCCTTTGAGAAGGCGGCTCGCCGAATCAAAACCCTCACTCAGAAGCCTGATGATGCTACATTGCTACGCTTGTATTCGCTCTACAAACAGGCGAAAAAAGGTGATGTGCAAGGACAGCTGCCAATCGCTGAGGGCATGGTCGCGGCGGCCAAGTGGAAAGCATGGAAAAAACGCGCGGGAATGTCGAGTGATGAAGCAATGTCAAGCTACATCGAACTGGTTGAGGAAGAGTGCATGAGTGGTGATTCCGGTGCCGAGCCATCCAGCGCCGCCCCATCTTCTGGTTCGGCAAATGGCTTTGGCAATGGTGTGGCCGAACTATCGGGCGAGGCATTGGGTGAAGATATCCTGAATGAGTCTGGACGAATCAGTGACTGGCACCGAAAAACCGTGCTAATCAGTGGCGCCAGTCGCGGAATCGGCAAGGCCATCGCCATGCGATTCGCTCAAGCCGGCGCCAATCTTGTACTGCTCGGTAGGACACTGGACTCCGGTGAAGGACCGGACGACATTCCAGGCACCTTGAATGAAAGCAAAGCCGAGGTTGAGGCGCTGGGTGGCACAGCTCTGTGCGTTGCGACCGATGTGCGGGATGACATCGCGCTGAACCATGCGGTAGAGGCGGCGGTGAAGCGTTTCGGCGGCATCGATGCCGTCGTCTGTAATGCTGGAGCGTTATTCATCGCCTCTTTTGAGCAGACACCGATGAAACGCTATGATCTGGTGCACCAAGTCAACGTGCGCGCCACCTTCGCACTATGCCAGGCGGCTCTACCGGCTTTGCGCGCCTCTGATATGGGGCGTATTCTAGTGCTCGCTCCACCGATCTCACTAGAGCCAAAATGGCTTGATGGGACGCTTGCCTACACTTTGTCGAAATACGGTATGTCGATGATTGTGCTCGGCCTTTCAGCCGAATTGGCCGCCGATGGAATCGCCATCAATGCTATGTGGCCGGCGACCACCATCGACACGGCCGCGGTCAGATTGAACAAGGCTCTAGGTGGTGATGAGATGGCACGGCGTAGTCGTAAGCCGAAAATCTGTGCCGACTCGGCCTTTGAGATTCTATCGCGCCCAACTGAGCACAGCGGAAATTTCCACACCGACGAAAGTTCCCTCCGGCAGATTGGAATAACCGATTTCTCGGAGTATGCGGTCGAGCCGGGACTCACCTTACAGAGTGACTTCTACCTCTGAATAATTCGCCTGATAGGCTAATTATCCCGGGGTTAATGTTGGCGGCGAGAATAATTTCGCTGACCTTTGTTCTTGTGCTGGCTATTGCGCTGGCCGCCATCCCTGTGGCCATTGCGGTGGCTGTTGCGTCCGCTATCGTCATTGTGCTCATCACCACCATCGCGGTGATTATATTGTTGCCCACCATTTCGCTGGCCACCTCGGCCACTTTTTCTACTCCGGTTATTGTGATTATTTCGGCTGGGGTACTTACGCTGACCGCCATTGCGACCGCCGTTGCGTTGGCCACCATCGCTGTGGTTATTGTTGCGACCGCCGTTTCGACGCCCACCGTTGCGGTTTTCGTTTCGTCCGCCGTTGCGGTTGCCATTTCGTCCATCATTGCGGTTGCCGTTGCGCCCGCCATAGCGACCGTTTCGGCGCGAGGAGTTGTTTTTAGAACTGCTATTCCCCTGGGGAGGCGGGAAGTATCCAATTTCGGTCTCCGGCAGAACTCCGAAGTCAGGTGGGGTGAACTCACAATGGACGCCGAAACTCCTCTGCATTCCGATGAATTTCTTCTTCTGTGGTTTCTGCACCAGTGAGATGACGATGCCTTTCGCCCCGGCGCGGGCGGTTCTTCCACTGCGATGTTTGTACGCCTTGCCATTCTCGGGTGGGTCGTAATGAATAATACAGGCGACATCTTGGATATCGATACCACGCGCCGCCACATCGGTGGCGATCATGGCAATACACTCACCATCGCTGAATCTCTGCATCGCCCGGTTACGCTCACGTTGCGACAGCCCGCCGTGCAGGACGGCGGCGCTCAAGCCATTATCATTGAAGTCGTAGCCGACTCGATCGACCCCAGCTCTTGTGCGACAGAAGATGATACTGCGACCACATTTACGCACCGCTTCGCGGGCGATTTCAGATTTCATATTACTTCGTATCAGCCAGGATATGTGTTGCATGGTATCCATGCTGACCTCTTTCGGCCCAACTTCGATGGTCACCGCCTCGTACATGTAGTTGGCAACGATGTCGTCGACTTCCTCGTCCAAGGTCGCACTGAAGAGGATGGTTTGCCGCTCATTCGAACAGTGGTCGAGAATCTCACACACCGGCTCCATGAATCCCATATCAGCCATGCGGTCAGCCTCATCTATCACCGCGATGTCGACATCTTCCAAACCGAGAACCCCATTGTGCATCAAATCGAGCAATCGCCCCGGGCAGGCGACGACGATATCGACGCCGCGCTCAAGGGCGCGGCGTTGTTTCACGTATGAGGTGCCGCCGTAAATTGTCAATACCTTGAGGTCAAGTTCTCGGGCGAGGGGGTTGAGTACCGAGCAGATCTGCTCGGCCAACTCACGGGTCGGGGTCAGGATGAGTGAGGTCGGCAGGTGCGGTCGAGCTCGCCGGCATCGAGAGATAAGCGGCAACCCGAAGGCCAGGGTCTTACCCGAGCCGGTCGGGGCTCGGCAACAGATATCTCGACCGAGCATTCCATCGGGAATCGATTCCCGCTGAACCTCAAAGGGTTCAGTGATTCCCTGCTGCTCGAGCAGGTGAACCAAGCGGCGCTCGATGCCGAGGTCGGAGAAACTCACAGATGCCATTGGTCAATGCCGTTGACCAGCCCTATTTAACCCCCATAGGCCATTAGGTATTGGCCCGGAACAGAAATCCGAATAGACCACGACCGGGCGAGGTATGACCGGATTCTCGCTTCAGCAGAGAGTTGAGTTCGCCCGAGCCACCGATGAAGGTTGGTTCATCACCACGCATGTCAAAGACCACCGGCACAGTTCGATGGCCGGTTTGTGCGACTACCCGCGAATACAGCCCCCTGGTCCTAGAGACATTCACATCGTGCTCTTTCCACGACCATCCATGTTGCTTCAAGGCTTTCTTTGCCGCGCTGCAGAAAGGGCAGGTCATTGTCGAGAAGAGAACGAAGTCGGCGCCCCCTCCCTGCAATTGCGCGGCAAGATTCTCGGCCATGAAATCCCCCTGTATTCATCCCCTATCTAAATAATCGTCATTTCAAACTAAGGCGGCAATGGGGAAAGTCCATACCAAGCCATAGGCGAGGAAATGATTCATGACCCGATAATAATCACTCGCTTTCATACGATTTTGTGCTTTCACCCATGGGCTGTGAAACCTCCAGAACCACCACCTCGATAAAGCGCCAGTGGCAGACGATGGCGATGATGATGGCGAAATGGAATAACTCATGCGCACCGATGATTCCGGGGAAGATGGTTGGCGCCCGGATGAATTCAAGAATTGCCCCCACACTGTAGGAGATACCGCCGTAGGTGAGCAGACGAACGAATCCCAGACCATATTCACGAGCCAGCAATATCCCGGAGAACAGACCGGCCCAACCCATGCCGAGATAGAGAATCAATCCCAACCATTCCGGAAAACCATCGAAGAACACGGTCTTGAGCACCAGACCAGTGATGGCAGCGGTCCAGATAAAGGCCAGGATAGCCCACCGTTTCCAACCCTTGAATAGCATTAGATGAATTGGAGTGAAAGTGCCGGCAATCATCACCCATATCGCCGCATGGTCGAGATGTTGCAATACGTAGCGGCCCGAACTACCGTGTGAGAGCAGGTGATAGACCCCACTCATCGACAGCAGGAAGACGGTGGCGAGGACGAAAATCACCAGTCCCGAGCGGTGGAGATTAGAGCCGCGGAATCTGGTGATGAAGCGAAGCCCTAGAATCAGCGCCAGCGTCGCCCCGGCCAGATGCGTCCAACTGCTGACTGGGTCGGCAAAACCCAATACCGAGATGGTGGCTAATTCATCTACAACCATATCATTGCCAGAGCAGGCCTTGAGGTTGGTTCTTTCCCCTGTTTTCCACCAAAGATAAGAACCGTAAAGAGGGGCGGGTAGAGAGAGGAAAAATCAGTTGTCGTCGGCGGCGGTGACCAAGGTGAGCACCGCATTGCGGGGATTACCATCGCCATCTCCCATCCCATCGAGCACGATGGTCTGGCCCTGGTGCAACTTCCATGGATCGACGCTGGAGTTGTAGCCCGAGGTATCACTGGAGTTCCCGGGGAATATATCCCAATGATGAATCAGGGTGATATTGCCGTCACCGACCTGTGAACTGGTCAACTGGTAGCCAAAGCCGACCGAGAGCATGGTCCAATCGCTGGTCTCGAAGGTACAACCTTGGCTGGGGCGAGAAATCGAGGTATTCACCGCGCCGGGGAACAGGAGAGTGCAAGACTGACCGTCGGCATTGCCGCTGGGGTCGCCATTGCCATCATACCAGATGGTCAGGTTGAACGAGGTGTTCTCGCTGAGATTCAGATGTGCAAGGCTGACCAGGGTAAAGCGCATTCTCGCATTGCCCTCGGGCTCGAGGTCATGGCTGTCCTGAACCCCATCTTGGTCGAGGTCGACCAATCCAACCGGTGCCGGGTCCGAAGACATAATGTCAATCATTGAAAAAGTCGCCAGCCCGAGCACAACCCCAATAGCCAAGGCCACCAGAGGGGATATCTGCGGAGAAGCCGGAGACTTTTCGGATGGCGCGGAAGATGAGCGAGAGGTCGAACTACCCCCCGGTCGTTTTTCTGTAGGCATGTTGCTCTCCCGGTGGCTCATCGGCTATGACCTTCTTCCCTGCCTGTGTGAGGGTGGAGGGCCATTACGAAACAAATACTGGTACGGCCCCTTCGGATAAGAGGTTCTCGGGGTATTATTGGCTGGCGGCGCGGATTTTTTCCATGATTTCCTCGTGGCGTTTTTCATTCAAGCCAGCCTCGATTCGAGTCATATCTCCAGATACCGAGGAATAGAACAGGGTAATGCCATGCTGGTCTTCAATTCCGACCACCGTTCTCTGATTCACTTTGATTACCTTCTCACTGAAAAATCCATATTTCAAGGTGCGGATGAAAACCCCTGAAGGCGACACATAGAGGGAGACACCCTCCTTGCCGAACCGTAATCCGGCACCCAAGACAACCAATCCGATGACGATAAGGGGATTATAGTCTCAAGACTTGAAGTATCCACATTCAAACAAAAATCGACGATGAGTTCGTAAATCCCGAAACCGAGGAGAAAAATTCCTGTAGGAACAGCCAATATCACACAAACTTGCGCCTCCAGAATTTTGCTGGCAATCTTTTCAGCATCGTCAAGCACCTCTGAACCGACCTGCTCGACCGCACCCCTACCTTGGTATTGCGGGTTCATCGTTGGGGCAGTGGGTGAAACTGGATTTGGCGAGGAGGTTTGCATCGGTATGTTATTTCTGACCTTGATAAAAAAACTTTCAGCCGGCTAATTCACCCTTTTAACGGCGTAAATCAATCCGGCTAGGCGGCTAAGGTGAGAAGTTTTCGCGCAGAAAATCCAGCGCCACTTTGGAATGCTGTTTGAAGCGCAATTGTGAATTGTAGACCATGCGGATGATGCCCACACCATCGACGATGAAGGTAGCACGCCCGGGCAGTAAACCCATGGTTTTGGGTATTTTCAACTCGGCACGGAGGTGGCCTTTCGCATCGGCGAGAAGGGCGAAGGGCAAGCGGTTTTTTTCGGCAAATCTCTGGTGTGAATTGACACTGTCAGAGGACACTCCAATCATCTGGACCCCCATTTTTTCATACTCCGAGTAATCATCTCGAAAACGACAGGATTGCACCGTGCAACCGGGGCTGTCGTCCTTGGGGTAGAAGTAGAAGACCGACCACTTGCCGAGCAGGTCATCCTTAGACAAGGGTTGGCCGAGTGAGGTGTCGAGATTGAAATCCGGAAAATTCTTGCCGACCAAAATGTGCACTTTCGCCATGATAGTCGGTCACTGGCTCGGGTGTGTGTCTTTTGGGACTTCCGCTCAACTGAGGTAACTATGATTTGAATCCAGGCTTGGCCTATGATAGAGTGGCCTGTGCACGACCTGCGAGGCGTCGACTTCATAACAGCGCACAGGGTCGTAATTTATGAGCCGTAGGCTCAGAGTTGATTTGATGGGCGACGAAGATGGTGGGACGATTACCGCGGAGGTTCAACTCAAGGAGTGTAATGAACGACTGAGTGAAGAGTCGGAACGTTTGCTGACACTGTACAACGCGTACGAGATTCAAGAAAAGGAAAGTGTCAACCTCAAGGCTGAGATTGAAGTTCTCGAAAAGGAGATTGTCGAGCGAGAAATCGAGAAGGAAGGACTTGAGGGTCTGCTCGACGAGAAGGATCATCGCTTGCGAGAATTGGAACTTCGCGCCGCTAAGTCGAGCAAACAGGTAGACTTCCTAGAGCCAGAACTGCAGAAGATGGAAGAGAAATTCACCCGTGAAAAAGAGCGCCTTGGCAAGGTCTTCAACATCACCGAAGAACTCGATAACGACCTGCGTCTGGCGGTCTCAGAGATGAAGGCACGCGACGATTGGTACGTTTCCCACATGGCGTTGTTCGAGGATTTGAACAAGGCCATCAAAGAGCGCTATGAACTGATTGAGAAAGCGGTCGAGGCCGAGCGTAAGTCGCAACACATGCAGAGGGCAATCGAGGAGCGGATGACCGAGATGGTCACCGCCAGAGCTGCCGAGATGACCATCGATGAAGCCAAGTCAATCCATTCTTCACCTGAGGAAACTGACGAAGCCGAGTCTGCTGAAGAGGAGTCAGCCCCAGCCGAGGACAATGAAGAGCCTGCCAAGGAATCAAGCGGTGACGATACCCCCGCCGAAGAAGAGGTCGCCGAGGAATCCGCCGAGGAATCCGCCGAGGAATCCGCCGAGGAAACCCCTGCCGAGGAATCCGACCCAAAGCCAGCCCCGGCGGCTGACTGGGGCGATGATGTCGACCCTTGGGCCGAACAAGAATCGTGAGGCTGGGGATGTCCCTGCTGGCACCCGGTGGCAAGACCCCGGTCTATACCACCGCATTGATGGGGATTGCAACCCTGTATGTTGCAGTTTTCGTTCATCCATTGGGTCATCTGGTCACCTTGGTCGGTGTATCTCTGCTGATGCTGTCGGCTTTCCTGGCAAACTTCTTTCGCGACCCCGACCGGGTGATTCCCAGCGATGCAGGGGTTCTGGTCGCCAGTGCCGATGGCCATGTCATGTTCGTCGTGCGCGAGCGTGCCATCGGGCGACGACCGAGCAAGGCCGAGATGGAGTCAGATGATTTGGAGAGCGACGAGCATACCGGAGACTGGCTCGCCAAAGTCCTCGATGAGCCAATGAGTTTTGCCACCGAACAGCTCTGGGAGCGAGTCCCAGCCGGAGAAGAAGGGGCTGATGATGTGTGGCGAATCGCGGTTTTCATGTCACCGCTCGATGTGCATGTGAATCGAGCCCCACTCGCCAGCACCATCACCCACATGGAGCACCGCACCGGCAAGGGTCGCCGGCGCGGCCCATTCCTTCCGGCCTTCGGTAAGGAATCCGAATTCAATGAACGCGTCCGTACGGTATTTTGCGCCACCGGCCAAGGTGGTCACGAGGCTGGCATTGCGATTGAGGTGACGCAGATTTCCGGCGCCCTGGCTCGCACCATCGTGCCGTGGTCACAAAGCGGAATGGAATTGCGGCGCGGTCAGAGATATGGCATGATACGCCTCGGTAGTCGCGTCGATACCCGCGCCCCGGCCGGGCGATTCACTCCGATGGTGGTCGGTGCAGAATCCGGGGATGAGAACTTCCCCAAGGGTGAGTACGTCTATGCCGGAAAGACGATTCTGTTCAAGCCGCTTGACGAGCAGTAACAGACCATCGACAGGCATCGGGGATTTGCAATGGTGCTTGGCATCAAATTCCTCCTCGGTTGGAATGAATAAGTTCTTGACGGCACGACCACCCGTGGTTACTGGAGGAGTTGGCTTGACCGGTGGGATTCGCTTGACCATGGCCGATAGCCAGGCCAAACCAAAGCGCCTGCACGACCTCATCAAAGCCCCTGAGAATACTGAATGGGCACAGAAGAAGAAACACGCGTGGAGCGGTGAGCGCCCGGCCACCGTCTACCACACTCCCGAGATGCTATCGGACGGCACCCTGACCTCAGCGGTGACGATTATTCTGCGCACCAAGGGTTGCCATTGGTGGTGGTCGTCGGGCTGTACCTTCTGTGGTTACTTCAACGATACCCGCGATGATGTCACCTCATCGGACCTCCACGCACAATGGGCTTTCGCCCGCGAGAAATTCGCCGATTTCGCCGAACATGGGATGGTCAAGGTCTACACCTCGGGCTCTTTGCTGGAAGACCGTGAAATCCCCCTCGACTTTCAGGAGACCGTCCTGCGAGATTGCCATGAATTGGGTAAGGAATTGGTAATCGAGAGCCGTACCGAGCAGTGTAGCGAAGAGAAGTTGGCGTGGGCGACGGCCATCAATCCCAAGTTCACCGTCGCCATCGGCCTCGAGGCGCTCGACGAGGAGGTGCTGCGCTTCCACATCAACAAGGGATTCACCGTAAAGTCTTGGTATCGTGCGGTCGAGAATCTACAGAATGCCGGATTGCGCATCAAGACCTATCTAATGTTCAAACCACCGTTCATGAGTGAAGGTGACTCACTGGTCCATACCGTGCGCTGGATTGAGGGGATCGCCGAATTGAGCGATGAGATTTCCATCAATCCGATGAACATTCAGCGTGGCACCGTCATCGACAGACTGTTTCGCGCCGGAGATTACCGCCCACCATGGTTATGGTCTCTGGTCGAACTGATAGAGCGGGCACACCCCTTCATCCATCCCAATGGTGGAAAGAATGGTGATGGTGAGCAGATCAGCCGCCTGCTGATTCACCCGACCGCGGCTGGGAAGGTGCGAGGTTCGCATAATTGTGGTGAGTGCGACCGCGAGGTAGCGGCGGCAATCGAGCGATATTCGGTCAGCGGCGACCTGTTGGAATTTGGTGGACTGGATTGCACCTGCCGCAGGATATGGGAGAACGAGGTTGCACTGGATCTGGTCGTCCCCTCCCCCCTCGGCGTCGGCCAGCGACGCCGTGGCCCGATGATGGAACGTCTGCGCTCGCCTTGAGATGTAGTTGGTGCAACCCTTTGGCGCCTCAGTTGTGATTATGTGGGGCTAGGTTTCCGATGAGATGCTCGGTGAATGTTTATGACTATTCCAAGGCTAGCCGGGATGACCCCAGAGGGGTCATGATGTGAAGTTATGAGTGAGGCAGGATTACCAGATGTGACCCAAGGTGTGGCGGAGCCCGAGGAATCTCGGGTTGTGTTGACGATAATCGGTGTTGGTCTACTCGGTTTGATGGGGCTGTTCACGGTGGTCTTCGGATGGGATAACTTCCCGGTCATCAGCGAGTTGATTCCGCTGTTCGATGCCCTTGGAAGTGGTGGGATCTGGTACTACATACTTGGTATTCTGGTCGCATTTGCGCTGTTATTTGCTAAGATATTGGCGGAGGTCCTAGCGGATTGAGGTGATGATGGTGCTCGGTAATATCGCTTTCATCATTCTCGCTCTGGTGATTTCCATGGTCTTGGTGGCCTATTTCACCAACCGAGGTCTGGGAAATATGAGCGAATCTCTGCGCCAACTCGCCATCTTCCTGCTCGACAAGGCACCGGTTGGACTGGTCGACCTGTTCGATAAGGGCGAGGGCAAGGGCGCCCGCAACTGGATGATGCTCGGCGGCCTGTGGTTCTGTATCGCCGCCACCTTCGGATTCCTGCAGACCTGGCTGAGATACGACCCCACCGCCTTGGATTCCCTCGCCAGTGTCGGCTGGTCGTACAACGCAGAGGCGCTGGCGCAGGTCACCGACATGGTGCTGGTATGGGGTGGATTCGGTATGGTGCTCATCGGCGCCGGGTTGGTGATTCAGAGCCGTGCGGCCGGTGCCGCCCTGGCCAGCGAGGCCAATGCAACACTGGTCGCGTTCGCATGGTCGGGTTTGATTCTGGTGAATATTCTGATTTCAATCTTCATCGAGGTCGGCCGATTTGAACAGACCCTGTTCAATATCATCTTTGCAGCGTTGGCTGGTGCCGTACTGCTCAACCATCTGTTGACCTTGGGCGACCGCGCTGAGGGTCAACCGATTGAGATACCATCGTGGATGCTGATTCTCGGTCATACCGCACTGGTCTGGGGATTGTTGGCAAATGCCTTCGGGCATTTTACCTCCAATTCCCAATTGGAATGGATTTCTTCCACCGTGGTTTCCGGATGGTTCCCTCTTTCCCTGGTATTGGCGGTGATGACATACAGTGTCGCCAAGGCCAGCGGAGCACCGATCTGGAGCCGTAATCTATCGATGGCAATGCTGCTGCTATTCGCCTCTATCACCCCGTTTGCGGTCAGTGCTTCGAGCAGTGCCAGCGGACTGTGGGTGACAATCGGTGCGGTTGGAATCACGATTGGATTATTCCCCCTGCTGGCGGCCTCGACCAATACCATCACCACTTTGAAGGGTCGCTGGGATTGTCTGGTCGAGGAACCTGCCGCCGCCTGCTCGGCCGCGGTTGCTCTGCTATTGCCGATATTTGCCATCGGCGCTTACTTCACCGCCCTCGACACCTTCGCCGGTATCGGCTCATTGGGTGAGGTACACACCACCGTAAATCAAGGGTTCTATTGGGTCATCGGAGGACTGCTGGTAGTTGCGGCACTCACACAGATTCTGCCTCTCACCGTCGGTCGGGAACTCTCCAGCCGTTCCAAGGCACGCTGGGCCTTCTGGCTGGTCCTGTTGGGTGGATTGGGTTGGACCATTACCAGCCTGATGGGCGATTTCGCCCAGATGGCTCTGAACGATGCCGGTGCTGAAGGTTCGGTCGCAGGCTTCCGCTTGACTGCATCGGTATTCCTGTACGGCTCGGTGATGGGGATATTCATCGCCATGCACAATGCCACCGAGACCGTATTTTCGGGCACCCCGTCCGATGATGTCGATGCCTTTGCCGGGGGCGGTGCTCAGGCCGGATTTCGATTGGTGGCCGGCACGACCACGATTCGCCAACTGCTCGGCCAGGGATTGGGAATAGATAGTGAAATCATCGTCGGCGGCGAGGATCCAGTAGCCACAACCGCGGTGGCCGCACCCAGCGGTGATGAATTCGCCCCTGAACTAATCAAGTTCGCCGCTTATCTTTCCGAGAGCGGCAAGGATGTCTTTGAAGTATTCAACGAGATGGATACCAACCAAGATCAGGTCATCGACTCAGCCGAGTTCCGCATCGGAATGTCTGAAATGGGGATTGCCGAACTCTCCCACGAGGAGGCGGAGGTCCTGCTCAATTCATTCGACATTTCCGGAGACGGAAATATCGATCTTCCCGAATTGGATATCCTGTTGATACGTATTCACAATGCTACCGCTGGCTCCGATGTTGGTGGGGACGGTGCTGCCGGAACCCAAGAGGCCACCCCGGTCTCCACGGTGGCACAGGTATCCGCGCCAGCCGATGAAGAGTTTGCCCCTGAACTTGTCAAGTTCGCCGCCTATCTGGCCGAGAGCGACAAGACCATCTTTGAGATTTTCAGCGAGATGGATCTGAACAAGGACCTGGTTCTCGACAGTTTTGAGTTCCGTGAAGGATTGGCGGCGATGGAGATCGCTGATCTGGCGCCCTGGGATGTCGACTCACTGATGCAATCAGTCGACCTCTCCGGTGACGGCAAGATTGACCTGCCCGAACTGGATATTCTGATAATGCGCATAAACAATGCCGCCGCCAGCGCCGATGATGGCGCCGATGCGGACACCGATGCGGACACCGATGCGGACACCGATGCGGACACCGATGCGGACA
>JAPOGE010000019.1 GCA_028283345.1 Candidatus Poseidoniales archaeon | reverse complement strand
ATACGGGCGCGCACCAATAGTCGGGTAAGGTATGCTTGGGTGAGCATGTTCACCTTGTGGAAGTACACTTGGGTATACATATGAAATCGTGTCACCAGATAGGCTTCAATCGCCGGTTGCCCCCAATTCATCGCGAACAGATGCCCGTCTTCACCAACCCTCAGGGCACGGAACACTCGTTCGACATCGAAACCCCCGATCTGCGCCCCCGAATTCCTCTCATCTCGCATCAGATAATCCATCCTATCGACATCGAGTTGGCTCGATACAATCTCCTTGAGAAATGGTGGTATCGATTTTCCATCGTGCTCCGATTCCCCCGACATCACTGCGAATAGACGGCCGAGTCGGGACGAGCCCATGACCTGAAGAATCGCTTCACCGATTTCGGTCTCTTCACTCTCCAGCAATAGACGCCCCCAGTGCTCGTGGCTGTGAAAGGTCGCGAAAACCTCGGGATTTTCCAGTAGATGGGAGAATGGGGGGTGGCCGATATCGTGTAAGAGTGCAGCAATTTGCACCAATTCAGCATCTTCATCGTTGAGTAGACCAGGATGATTTTCCTGAATCTGCCGGGTCAGGACCGTGGCGAGATGAAAGGTACCCAGGCTATGGACGAAACGACTGTGATTGGCACTGGGAAATACGTAGTAACAGGTCGAAAGTTGCTGGATGAATCTCAGCCGTTGGAACTCTCTGGTGTCGATCAATCTGGCGATTCGTGCCGGCACCAGAATATCACGATGGATTTCATCTCGAATAACCCGCTCACGCATTGCCGTCCCCGCACACGGGGTGACTTATCTGCTTTCAAACCCGATGTTGAAGCGATGCACCCATGGAGTAACCCATAAGCGGAAGAAGAGATTGGCAGTGGACATGAGCAATCTATGGTCGATGTTTTTCTTCTCGGTACTGCTGGTCGCGGCTTTGAACTGGTATGCGATTGAGCGTGAACCAGACGTGGTCAATATCGAAGATCTGGTCGAGCACAATAACGAGGTGGTGCGGATAGAAGGCAAAATCATCTCCTGGGTTGAAGACCCGTACGGCCAAGGCGACCAGCGTATGGACATCATAGTTGAGGATTCAACCCATGTGGTCGAGGTGAGATGGTATCAATATGGTGCGTTACCACCCATCGGTTCCAATGTCTCGGTCACCGGTGATGTGATCACCTACAATGGTAGAATCTGGATTCAAGCACTTGGTAGTGGTTCGGTGCAGGTCATCGATTTCGCGGTCGCCGGCGATTTATCGCTCACCGAATTATCTGCCGACCCTGCTTCCTATCTTGGCGACACGGTGCGCATCGAAGGATATCTCTCAAAGACTCTGATGCCGGATTCGACCTGGAGCAGCATCTATCTGGCCGACCACCCGAATTATGCCAATACCAAGCACCAGATCAAGGTCTATGTCAGCAGTGCCACCGGATATTGGATCGAGGCCGGCTCAAAGGTGACCTTGGTTGGTGAGATTCACTATGAGGAACGGGATTTACGCTACGTGATGTATACTCAAGGACCTGAGATTATGGTCGACTATTCGGTCAAGCCACAACTGAACGACCTCGATTGGGATGATATGTCCTCGTGGGTTTATGAAGAGAATAAGATTGTCCGCATCGATGGCACCCCACAGGATGACGCCGAGGGGCTGTGGTGGATTGTCGATGATGACCCGGAAAAGGTAGCCTGTATCAGCCCGGATGATGAACTTGCCAGCACGATGGCAAATTACTCGGCGATGAATGAGAGTGCAACATGGTCGGGCCGGCTGGTGTGGTCGGGACTGCGGCATACCTGGTGCATCGATGCCGGGGGTTCCGAGAGCATCATCTCCGGCACCGCGATTCAAGACCTGTTCGAAAAAATCACTTCCTCACCGATAGATTATCTGAACGATAGTGAGAGTAGATACGACATCTATGCTTACATGGCCTATAGCCTTGAGCCGGGCTCGGCTTCGGATGAGAGTTACTTGGCCGATGGCGCGACCTATCAATCAACCAATTTCAAGGTCAAGACAATCTTCCAGAGCGCCCGTGACGAGTGGCTGGAGGCAGGCCAGATGCTGAAGGTAAACGTCAGCGTCGGCTGGGATGCTGAAGATGCACGGATGATTCTTACCGCATACCATTGGAATGATTCCTATCCGAAACCTGAGCCGGAAACCCTGTCGTGGAATAATGGCCCGCTTATCTGGGGATACTCGGTCAACAAAATGGTGCACATCGAGGGCGTGCTCAACACCACGGCATGGAGTGATGGCAATGAAACCAGTCCGGTCTATTGGCTTGAGTGGGCTGGAAGCGATGAAAAAATATGCCTTCGCCCAGCAGATACCAATTCCACTTTCCACAATTACTCCCACGGTCCGAATAATTCTCTCAGTGAGCCATGGACTGGCCGGCTCATCGAAATAGAGGACCGAGAAACTCGTTCGATGATTCTGTGCCTCGACTATGCCGCGACCGAGGATTCCGATGGCGATGGACTTTCAGACCGCGGCGAGAGCGAGATATGGATGACAGATGTCAACTCCAGCGATAGTGATGGCGATGGAGTGAGTGACTTCGATGAGGTCGTCGCCGCGACCGATCCCCTGGATGATACCAGCAACTAGGATGATTTGAGTATATGCGAGTGATTGGGAGGTGAGAGAATCGAGTGGGTGGTCGAACTGATGTGGCTTTATGGTGCCTTGTTCGGAGGTATCATGCTGGGTAGCCTGACCGGTTTGATTCCGGGCTTCCACGTCAATAACGTCGCTTTGATTCTTCTCTCCCTGTCACCGGCGATGCTGGCGCTTGGAATTCCACTATTTGCCGTCGCTGCAATCATCGTTTCCTGCGGCGTGGTTCACACCTTCCTGAACTACATCCCCTCAGCCCTGATAGGCGCTCCGGATGGCGATACCGCGCTGTCGCTGTTGCCGGGCCATCGGATGTTGCTATCAGGCCATGCAGCCAAGGGTGTTGCGTACTCGGCGCGCGGCTCGCAACTGGGATTGCTGATGTCACTGCCATTGGTATTGGTCGCCCGAATCATTTTTGGAGATGAACTAGGATTCTACGAGGACATGAAGAAGCAGTTACCGTGGATTCTACTGACGATATCCGCTCTGCTCCTAATCACGGAAACAACTCGCTTGGATTGGCCGAAATGGATCAATAAGGTCACCGGTGGCCGTCTTGGTAACGACTCAAGATTAGCCGGTTTCCTGACCGCCACGGCATTCTTCGTCTTATGTGGATTCTACGGTTGGTCGGTATTCAATCTCCCCGCCCGCTCACCGGTGGGAATGCCCAATGCCAGTCTGCTGCTGCCAAGCCTGGCCGGTCTGTTCGGGGTCGCAAATCTCATCGACATCTACACCACCACCAGTGAACTTCCACCGCAGAAGGACGAGTGGGATATGCCGGCGGTAAGACCTCTCGCAATACCGTGTTTCCTGTCCTCGGTCGCCGGGGCGTGGATGGCGGTTCTGCCGGGGATGACCGCGTCCCAGGCCACGGTCCTGGTGATGGGCGGGCGTAATGTCGCCGCCAAACTCAAGGGCGAAGAGGGCTATGGGCTCGACTTCGACAGCAAGCGCCTACCGGTCATCACCCACGAGGAGATTCTCGACCGGGCGCGGCGCGAGGCGGCGGGTGAAGTCATCGAAGACCCACACATGGAGCAGGACCTTGAGGTCATCGCCATTCTCTCGGCTGTGAACACCGCGGTCACGGTGATGGTGTTGGGATTCCTATACATCATCGGCCGCAGTCGTAGCGGTGCCACATTGGCACTGAAGATGATGTATCCCATCGACACCTGGAGCGGCCTTCATCCGACCTCCGATTTCATCCGCCTGATGGCGGTCACCATCGCCGCAGGAATGATTGCCGTGCCGATGATGTTAGTCGTTGGCAAAGGTGTTCTAAAACTACACGAACTGATTCCCTTGCAGACGATGATTCTCTCGGTCATCATCTTCGTCTCCATCCTGGTCTTCCTCTCCACCGGTTGGATCGGAATGGGAGTACTCATCGTCGGCGTGGTAATGGGATTGATGCCACCACGTTTAGGTATCAGACGCTCGCACGCCATGGGTATCATCCTGATGCCGATAATGATATTGACATTCAACAATAAGTACGATGTATTCGGTTTCCTTTGAAGGTGAAATAATGAAAAACAAACAATCGAGAAAAACCTGCGCCATGACTTTCCTGATGTTGTGCATGATAGCATCGCCGCTGGCAATCCCTGCCTCCTCCGCCGCGGCACGCTCTTCCCCCTGCACCAGCAATATTTGCCTTAACGAAGTGATGCCTAACCCGAATGGCTACGATGATGCCGCGTGGCCCGGAGGGGAATGGGCCGAGGTGAAGAATACCGGGGCTGTGGCGGTAAGTGTCCTGAACTGGCAATTGCAGAACAGCAATGGCAAGACCCTCGACTTCGATGCCAATTCGATCGTCGGATACAACTCCAGCAATAGCAGTACCTGGACGATTCAACCGGGTTCGTGGATGGTGATTGCCCGCAATGCCGACACAAATTTCTGGATGACCAATACTCCAGGGGATACCTTGTCACTTTACGATGCAAATAGCACCAAGGTGGATGAGGCTACTTGGAATGGAGGGAGTAGTGGCGTTGGTTCAGGTATTGCTTTTATCGAGGACCCTGCAGATGCCTATGCAGATTGGATCGCCGCCAATAATTCGACCCCGGGAAGTGCAAATGGAGGCAGTGCCCCCCCACCAACCTATTCTCAATCAGACTTGATGCTGAGCGAGGTTTTCCCAAACCCGGTCTTTACCCCCGACAATGCTTCTTGGCCCGGAGGTGAGTGGTTCGAGGTCTACAACAACGGCTCGACGACGATGAATCTGAGTGGCTGGTCGGCATATGATGCGGCAGGAAATGTGATTCCATTCGACCAATCTCATCTGGTGGGCTATGACCCGGCAGATTCAAACTCGTGGATGATAGCACCCGGTGAGTACAGAATAGTCGCGGTGAATTCTTCCTCCGGTTATGGGGTATTGAATAACAATCAAGAAACCTTAACACTGCAGATGCCGAACGGGAGTCTGGTAGAGACGATATCCTGGGGTACCGTCCTGTCGGGCACCAGTAAAGTAGCCAGTGCCAGCGGTGTTTGGATAACCACCCTGTTTCCGACCCCGTTTTCACTCAACGTCGGATGGTTACCTGATGCGATAAATGGAACCTCGGATATCGTATTGAACGAGGTTCTAGCAAATAGCAGCACCACTTCCTCATCATTCCCGGATGGCGATTGGTTCGAATTATACAATAATGGTAGTTCAACCATCGATCTGGCGGGATGGGAATATGTCAACTCGGTCGGTATCTGGGTCGATATCGATGCCAATACCTTGCTCGCCAATACCTCGCAGTCCGGCACCTACATCCTACCTGGTGAATATCGCATCGTCCAGGGGGAAATTCTTGGAAACCCGCAATACCTGCACCATAGTTATGATAGCATATCCCTGCACAATAACAATGGAGAATTGGTCGATGCCCTGCATTGGACGAATAATTTCGGCCTGAATATCTCACTCGTCGGCGGCGACTATGTCGCCGATGCATGGACGCCATCGGCATATCCCACTCCGGGGCAGGTAAATCCCGGAGCGGTGACTGCTGTCGATGCAGAAATTTTCATCTCGGAGATTATGCCCGATGACGTAGGTAATGATACCCGCAACTGGCCCGATGGCGAATGGATTGAGTTAGTAAATATCGGAAACGACACCATCGACCTGGCCGGTTGGAGTCTGATAGCCGGCGGAAACAAGCAGTTGACAATCACCGCCGAGAGAATCATCGGCCAAAATGACACCTTCATCGAGGCTGGGGAATATATCATCATCCCGAGGAATGGTTCGAGCGGATTTTATCTGCGCAATTCGAATGGCGATTCTCTGGCATTGCAGGACAATACCAGTTCGGTGGTTCATTCTGTCGTATGGACGCTGGAGACCGATGAGGGTGAGAGTCTGGTAGTCCCCCCAGGTGATGCCCAGGGCAATTGGATTCAGGCGATTTGGCCGACCCCGGGGGAGCCCAACCCATTCTTTGGCCCATACACCGGGGCTGATAGCGTCGAAATCACCGAGGTCCTGCCACACTGCTATGATGACGCGCAGACCCCGCCAGATGATTGGATCGAACTTCACAACACCGGCACTCAACAGGTCAACCTGTCGCGCTGGAGCCTGGCGGCGGGCGAGGGGGAAGATGTGCTTATTCGCCATGACAATATATGGAACCGTAGCGCCACCTCGCCGACGGTCACACTGCTTGAAGCTGATGAATATATGGTGATTCTGGCGCCGAATTATTTCATCAAAGGCTATGGAGACTCATTGTCCTTGAGCAACCCCGATGGCAACACCACCCACTCAATCACTTGGACGATCACCACCGATTGTGATTCTTTGGGTCGTGCCGATGATTCCGCACAGGATTGGGTTGAGACGATGTGGCCGACACCGGGAGAGGAAAACCCCGACCCGGCGGATTACAACTTCGATGCCGACATACAATTCACCCGTCTAATGCCCTATCAAACCGATTATAATGAGCGCAATAATGAGTTCTTTGAACTGACTAATTTCGGCGCAACCCACGCCGATCTATCGGGCTGGGTGATAAATAAAATCTCCTCGGGAGGTGCCGCATATAACGCCTCATTCACTAACTTGATCCTCACCCCTGGAGAAGTTATTGCCATTACCCCCGATGCCGGACACCTCGGATTAGATGGCGGATTCACCGCAACCTCAGCGCTCGATGTGATGACATCGGCGCTGTACCTTACCGATAATGGTGGAACCTTGCAATTGTACAACCCACAAGGAACCTTGGTCGATGCGGTGGCGTGGAAAGACGCGGCGTTACCAATCGAGGGCTGGAATGGGCCGGCGATAACCAATCCCAATGTCTCCACCACCGGACTGATTTATCTGCGCGGCGATGGATGTGGCAATTCTGCTGACACCAACTCCAGTGCTGATTGGCAGGTGAAGTGGTCTCGACTCGGCGCCAGTCACCTTTGCTTGGAGACTACTTTCGCCACCACCGGAACCTTGACCGCAACCATCGGACCAAATGGTGCATTGGGTGAACTTCTGCAATTCATCGATTCGGCTGAATCTAGCATTCACGTACACGTGTACCAGATGTACAGTGCGGAACTGGTACATGCGCTGAAATCTGCTGCCGGCCGAGGTGTCGCGGTGACAGTGGTGCTGAACGAGCCCGAATACGCGTACTGGAGTTCTTACGACACCGACCGCCAATATGGCATGGCCAGCGAATTATCCGATGCTGGAGCGACGGTCCTTTTCATCGGTGAACCGCTCGATGATGATGCACCTTCCAGCCCTTATCCCTACATGCATTCAAAGGTCGCGGTCAAGGATGACGAATCGGTGTGGATCGGCTCGGGCAATTGGAAATCGTCATCGCATCCAACCGCTGATTACGGCGGTAATCGTGAATGGGGAGTAATCATCGATAGTAGCGATGTTGCGACCATGGTTCTGCAACGAATGGCCTGGGATGAAAACCCGGCTCACAATCATGTGTTGAATTACCAGAGTAGTATGAAACCTAGTGGTTGGGCCACGCCGGTTGCCGATACCGACCCACAACCCTACGGCCAGTATTCGCCGATAAGTGGCTCATTCTCAGGTCGAATCCTGACCTGTCCCGACGACTGTATGGAAGGATTGGTGGCGACGATTCTATCTGCAGATGAGTCAATTCTTCTTTCGCTTGCCAGTTTTGATCTGGACTGGTATTGGGGTTGGGGAGAGAACCCGGTGCTGGAAGCGCTTGAGCAAAAGGCCGGTGAAGGGGTGAAAATTCACATGATCATCGATGATTCATATTCCAATGATGAGACCAGAGAAGCGGTTGATTTATTCAATAATGAATGGAATCGAAGCAATGGCTGGGATACCGCAGCGGTAATCATCAGCACCAGTGACGAAATATATTCTCTGCACAACAAGGGTATGATAGTCGATGGCGATAGTGTGCTCATCTCCTCAATCAATTGGAACGCCAATTCGATTCTAAGAAATCGCGAAATGGGAATCGTCATCGATAATACTGCCTTGTCGGCAATCTATGCCGCCTCGTGGCAGGAGGACTGGGACCGACTCGACATGACTACCGATACAGATAGTGATACATTACCTGATTATTGGGAAGTGGCCTATGGGCTCAACCGCACCAACGCTTTCATCACCGACCTGACCATCGGTGAAGAGGGGATAGACAGCGATAATGATGGACTGATAAACAGCCTTGAATTTGCCTATGGCGGCGACCCGTTCCTGGCCGACACCGATGGTGATTGTATCCCAGATGGCAAGGAAGCAGCCTGGGCAATGTCGCTGGATGGACTCAGCAACGAGGCGAAAATCCAATTTGCCATTCACGCGATGAATAGCGAAGACGCCGATGATAATGGCGAAAATGATGGTGTCCAATTTGATTGCGGGGTAGATTTCGTCGGCTCGACCACAGTTATCTCCGATAGCGATGGCGATGGCGTTGCCGATGCTGATGACCGATGCCCGCTCACTCCGACCGGCACCACGGTCGATATCGAGGGCTGTCCGGTTTCCCAAAATACCGACCAAGATGGTGATGGAATCCCAGATGCCGTCGACGAATGCCCAGATACTCCCCCCAGCACCGCGGTTTCGGTGCATGGATGCTCCGACCAACAATCACGCGACCGGGTGGGAAGTGGGACTGGAGAGGATGAAGAGGACAATAAATCCAAATTCTTCTTTTACGCCGGGGCAGTTGCCTTGGTATTATTACTTGGCTCCATGGTCGGGGTGGTGAATTCCTATAGAGCAAGAAACCGTAATTATGCTGAGGATGAAGATGATAAGGAATTAACCGATATCCAAGGTGAATGGAGCACTGCCGCCTTGGACTTTGGCGCGATGCCGGTATTGGACGGCTCCACCGACAGCACTCCTGCCACCTCAGCAGAGGCGACCTCACATGAGGATGGAACGAAGGGGGATGAGTTGGTGCCGACAGCCCAGCAGGGTACGGAAGTAGCGGTTGGCGCACCGATCGCGGCGCCGGCGCCAACCTTCGATGCTGGACTTTTTCCCGGATGGACACCAGAGGTCATCCAGACCTATCTCGATCAGGGGTGGACGCTGGAGCAACTCAAGAATTGGTATGACCAACACTCTTGAAACTTTTGTAATTATCAATATTTAGGGGGGAGTTCTGCTTCGTGCAGTATGAGGAAATCACATGATGCGTTCGAGCAACCCGTTTCTGAAAAATAATCAATTTGCCCAACCTTCGGCACAGCTGCACGAACGGATGAGCCTCGAGGGGGTTGCCAATCGTTGCGGAATGCTACTGATTGTGGTATTGTTCTTCGCGGCGATGACGTGGATGATCTGAAATCGAAACCAATTACGATGCGGTGAACTCCGGACTGGAGCCGACCGCCGGTGGTTGGACGATGATATTCTTGGTGGTCGGGGGCGTCGCCTCGCTGATAGTAGCGCTGATTATCTGGTTCAAAAGCCCAGAGAATCCGCAGATGTTGATGTTCACCTACGCCGCTTTCGAAGGGGTGCTGTTGGGCTCCTTTTCAGCCATTGCCGAGTTGATGGTGCCCGGTGTCGCCATCCAAGCGGTCGGTCTGACCTTCGGGATTTTTCTGACGATGTTGGGAATTTACCGGATGGGACTCATTCATCCAAGCAAGAATTTCTACATCGCAATCTCATCGGCGATGGGGGCGATTTTCCTGATTTACTTCGTTTCCTTCGCACTGTGGATGGTACCAGGTGCACCCCAAGTTCCGTTTATCCACGGTAGCGGCTGGATCGGAATCGGGTTTTCTCTGCTGGTCATCATGATTGCCGCACTATCTTTTGTGATGGACTTCGACTTCATAGAGAAGGGGGTGGAAAACGGCGCCCCGAAAAAGATGGAATGGTGGGCCGCTTTCGGTCTGCTCGTCACCTTGGTCTGGCTGTATGTGGAAATCATCCGACTATTGCTGAAATTGGCCGCCAGAAAATAAATTTGCTCGGCGAAGGGTTCATCCCCACTCGCCATATCACGTCGGTGAGGGAAGATAGGTTGGCGCGAAAAATCCCCGAACTTGACCTGCGCGAATGGCATGACCCGACGAGGCGCACAGACTTTGTCACCAAGATGGGTGAGGCCCTGGAGGATATCGGCTTTTTCGCCCTGAATAATCACGACATCGACCTGAAGTTAATCGAATCAGCATATGACAACGCCAGTGATTTTTTCTCCCGTCCCGAGGCCGAGAAACTCGGCCACGAGCGCCTTGGAATCCAACGTCAACGAGGATTCGTACCGTTCGGAGTCGAGCATGCCAAGGGTAATCTCGCTCCAGACCTGAAGGAATTCTGGCAAAGTGGCCGCACCTTACCATCAGACCACCCCATGGCAGATGAATTTCCGACCAATGCGTGGCCTGACGAGATACAGCCTGATTTCCAAACCACCATCGATGGACTTTATCGTGAAATGGAAAAATTGTCTCAAGAACTGCTGTGCGCTGCCTCACTATATCTCGGTAAACCAGAAAAATGGTTGAGTGACATGGCCGAAGACGGGAATACCATTCTGCGGGTGATTCACTATCCACCTATCTCTCCCGATGCACCCCCCGGTGCGATCCGCTCAGCACAGCACGAGGACATCAATTTCATCACCCTGCTGGTCGGTTCAACCGCAGATGGTCTTGAGGTGATGGACCACGATGGCAGTTGGATAAAGGTCGAAGGAAATCACCATCACATCATCGTTGATTCAGGCGACATGTTGCAGAGTCTTACCAATGGTCTGTTCAAATCCACCACCCATCGGGTAATCAACCCTGACGACTGTGTTTCTGACCGTTATTCGATGCCTCTCTTCGTCCACCCTCACAACGACATCGACCTGAGTCCGCGGCCGGAATTCATCGCCATGACCGGCGGTGAAGCCATGTATCCCTCTATTACCGCCGGTGAATATCTCCATCAACGGCTTGAGGAAATCGGGCTTATCTCAAAGTGAGGGATTAGTATGCGCTTGGGCGAGATGTGTGAGCAGATTCGCCGCGCTGAAGAGATCGCACCGGCTGATATCGAGTCTTTCGTCAACGGAGTGGCCCACCGCCAGTTGGCCAACGAGGAGGTGGAGGAATGGTTGCGAGCGGTCCATCGCTACGGGCTATCGAACCGAGCCAAGGTCATCCTGACCAAAGCGATGATGGAATCCGGAGAAATCCTGAGGTGGGATGATTACGATATCGACGTATCTCTGGTGGTCGACAAACATAGCACCGGCGGGGTTGGTGACAAGATGTCGCTGATGCTCGCCCCGGCGTTGGCCGCCTGTGGCCTCCACGTCCCGATGCTCGCTGGTCGAGGGTTGGGGCATACCGGTGGGACGATTGACAAGTTGGAATCAATTCCGGGATTCTGTACCGAGATCTCGCCATCACAGATGCAGGAAATCGTCCTCGAAGTCGGATGTTGCATCGCCGCCCAAAGCGACTTGATCGCCCCTGCCGATGGGCTTCTCTACGCCCTGCGAGATGTGACCGGCACCATCGCCTCGCTTCCCCTTATCACCGCCTCGATAATTTCCAAGAAGGTTGCCGAGGGCATCACCTCACTGCTGTTGGATGTCAAGTGCGGCAGTGCCGCATTCATGCGTAGTGAGGAAGAGGCGATGGAACTCGCACAATCGATGGTCGATACCGCCACCGGACTCGGGGTGAAGACCGTCGCTCAAGTCACTCGGATGAGCAATCCCATCGGCAGGATGGTCGGCAATTCACTTGAGGTGTTGGAGAGTGTGGAGGTGATGCAGGGCAACGGTCCAGAAGATACCGTGGAATTGGTCGTCCTTCAAGGTGGCCAATTATTGCTGATGGCCGGGGTGGTTAATGACCTGAAGGAGGGATTGGAAATGATTCGAGCATCACTACAGGATGGCTCCGCGCTGGCTAGGTTTCGCCGCATGTGCATCGCCCAAGGAGTCGAGGAAACCATCGCCGGACAACTATGCATTGAACCGCGGGCGGTCTTACCAAAGGCCAGAGAAATTTCGCTGGTCCGCGCAGAAAAAGATGGCTTCATCAACGGGTTTTCGGCGTTGCCATTAGCCCAGGTGGCCGGAGAAATAGGTGCCGGGAGAAAAAATTTCGGTGACGATATCATACCCTCGGTCGGCCTGCAATTCGACCTCGGAATCGGTGATGAGGTCAGCATCGGCCAAATCTGGTTAAGCGTGCACCACGAGGCTCCACTAAGGCCCGAACAGTTGGATAAATTATCTGCCGCAATAGAAATTGGCAGCGTTTTGAAAGAACCACTTCAACGGCTGATTTCTACCCTGGAATAGACCACTGGATAGCGATGCCGTCATAAGTGAAATGATTGTCGCCGGCTTTACTGCCGCTTTAGCTTAGCTGGTGGAGCATGGGACTGTTAATCCCAAGGTCGCCGGTTCGAACCCGGCAAGCGGCGCTCTTCAATATCGAAGTGGGGTTGAACTCATCGTTACAGAAATTGGATGCAACACCCAGTTCCGAACAGATTCGGCGAAGAAGAAAGCGCTTGACTAGAAATCATCATCTTCGAAATCAGCGAGGAAGGCGTCTAGTTCTTCGTCATCATCATCGCTCGTATCGTCAACCGCTTCAGCCTCATCGTCCGATTCGGTTTCGACATTCTCGACCTCCACGGCCTCGACTTCCTCAGGGGTCACCTCCTCGGCATCGGCCGCTACGGCCTCGACTTCCTCGGAACCTTCCTCCGCGGGTGATTCCACCTCGACGACTGTGATGACCTCTGCCGTGACACCATCGCCCTCCACCACCTCGGCATTCACGACCTCGGCATTCACAACCTCTGCTTCCACAACCTCTGCTTCCACAACCTCTTCGGCGTTAACCACCTCAGCTGTTTCAACCTCGACCAACTCCACCGTTGCGGCTGAAGAAGTCGTTAATTCCGGCGCAGCCCTTCTACTCTTGGCTGTAGCCGCTGGAACGGGTGATTGTGAGGAGTGAATTGGAGTTACCTCCGGTAATATCTCTGCTTCAAATATCTCTGACTCTCCGGCTTCAAGTCTCCGCTCAAGGCGCCATTCGACGAATGAGTTACGAGTATTCTCATTGAGGCCAATAAAAAGCACCAGCAATAATATCGCAACAATAAATGGCACCCACCAGTTCTCCTGCATCCAGTCAAACATGCCCTGCAAGCCGGTGCTATCCTCAATCGCCAGAGATTTCGCATCGACATGGAGATACCATGACTTTTCAAAAGTCACCTCCGAACTGTCCAGACCGGTCACAATCCAGTCACGAGATGCGTTGCGGGTCAAGGTGTAATCACCGGGCTCCAGCCAGATATTCAGTTCGACATCATAGGGTGAGCGAGGGCCCGTCGTACTGGGGTTGGGAGTAAGGCAGGTGCCAACGGCATTTCCCTGCACGTCGTAGCCCCACCAGGCACCGACTTCAACACCGCCTTGAAAAGTGAGTTCAAGTCCGTTGACATTGTCTTCCTCATAGACTCCATCACCATCCTTATCCAATGCTAATCTGAGATTTGCCCCCGTCGGACAGAGGATATTTGTCGGCAGGGGCTGATAACTCATATCGGCGACCATTCTTGTGGTTCCTGCGGGAATCCATATCTCCTTGCGGTGGGAACTGGCAGGAGGAAAATCCGAGCCGCTGCTGAAGACCGCGAATTCACCTTGCCATAGCGTTTTCAATTGGTCTCCGGAACGGGTAACAGGGTGCTCGAAGAGAATTTCTTCGGTGAGGTTGATAACATCCCATACCTCGACCTCGTAATCATCGATTTGTCCATCTCCATCGGTATCGCGCAATTGTTGCAGTGCCAAAGCCGCGGCAACCGCCCTCTCGGCATTCACCATACCGTAACCCTGGGCATAATCCAAGGTACGACCATTGATTCCTGATGAATTCACCGAAGTCGCGATATTCTCGCCAGTGGTAATCCGGTCAGCGGTCAACTTGAGAATCAATTCGGCCTCATGAATCGGCCGAGAGGCAGTGGCAGGGGGGGCAATTCCGGTCGGATCGTGCAGATTGGGGTCTCCTTCCTCAGAGAGGTCCTCATCGACATTACTCATCCTCATACTAGGAGCGGCCTGGAACATCAATGCCACCAGCCCGGCGACGTGTGGGGTTGCCATACTCGTGCCCGAAATCGACAGGTAGTAGTAATCCAGCTCACCAGAGCCGAAATCTCCAGCCCCAGTGCCACCACCAATCATTGTTGCCCGAGCAGCAGCACTCCAGATATCTACCCCGGGAGCGCTCACATCAGGCCAGGTGGTAATGTCAGATTGGTCACCTCGACTGGAAAAATCCGACATGCCGACGCCATTCCGATTTGCCGCGGCGATGCCGATTGCAGATGGTACCTTGGCGAAGATGTTGGAGCGGTCATCGCTACCATCACCGCCATCATTGCCATTGGCAAAGATGACCGCGACGTTATTGTCCCATGATAATTTATCAATGATCTGTACCGTCAAGTCATTGCTATCGGCAGAATCGAAGGGGAATCCCGGCCCCCATGAATTGGTGACGACTCTGATATTCCAAGCCTCTTGGGTTGCAGTGCCCGGTGCGGACAATTCGAAAACATGTTCCAACGCCGAGTACTCATCGATGGTGAATACCGCCTCACCCATCGACAACCCGATTAACCATGCATTGGGAGCAACCCCGAGTTTATCATCGGCAGAGGCATCGCCATTGCCGGCGACCGTTCCAGCAACATGGGTGCCATGACCACTTGTAGTATCGGTATTCTGCATCGGAATCCAAGCAAAGGTAGGGGTGGTGGAACCGGATCCTTGGTCTAGTTTTGCATTGTAAATCACCTTGTCACCAGCCGCGGGCTTGCTCGGGTTTGCCGGGCTCTGCGGGTTGTAGTCCAAATCGGGATGAGTGGCATCAATCCCACTGTCCAAAACGACTATAGTGACCCCATCACCCCTGATTCTAATATGCTCTACAGTGGTGGTTCGCTCCTTTGAAAGAATCTCTCGGTCCCATACATTCCTAGCCCCAATGGTATCTACTGTCTGGTTCATGTAGAACTCTATCGGACTATTCCACTCGACCCATTTCACTTCCTCGTAGTTCACCAATTCAGCAATGGCGAACGCTGGACCGGTGGCATAGACCGCCGGCACAACTCTGGTGCTGTGAAGTGGTAATAGTCCATGTTGGCGCAGGAAAACATGCTTCTCTTCTCCGGCTGAACCATCCTCAAACTGGATTATCACCTGTAATTGAACATTGTCCGACGATTCTCTCAACACGTGTTTCAAGGCGATGTCGATGGGATCGGAATAGGTCGGCAATGACCCCTCCTCATCAACCGGTTCGGCGATTTGCTGCGATGATTCAGCAGTACCCTCTGGAGCCTCATAAACCGGTAAAAGCCAACCGCCAACCGAGGAAAATACCATCAGCAGAATGAGCAGACCGGCGGCTGGGATTCTGCGCATCAATGAAGCGTTCAATCCACCCCGTTTCAAGCCTCGCCTCACGTGTGCGGGGGCGTTACGGCGCCTATGGCGCCGTCATTCCCATTCAATCGTGCCCGGCGGCTTATTGGTGATGTCGTAGACGATTCGATTGACTGAGCCCTTGACGGCATTGGTGATACGAGTCGAAATCTTGGTCAGCACAGAATGTGGAATCGGTGAATATCTGGCGCTCATGCCATCGATACTGGTGACGGCACGCACGACCACGGTCTCACCATAAGCGCGAACATCGCCATGAACACCGACCGATTTCACCGGCAATAGGGCGGCAAAGTATTGCCAAGGCAATTCCATCTCCCCACGCTGTGCCGCGGCTTCCAGTTCCTCCTCGACGATTGCGCAGGCCTCTCGAGTAACCTCGACCCTTGCCGGGGTTAGGTCGCCCAGGCAGCGGACCGCCAGACCAGGACCGGGGAAGGGTTGGCGATTACTGCTCTCAAGGTTCAAGAAGTGGCCGACTTCGCGGACCTCATCCTTGTAAAGATCTCGCAATGGTTCGACCACAACCAACGACATGTCTTCGGGCAGGCCACCAACATTGTGATGTGATTTGATGGTATCACGGGCACCACCACCTGACTCGATCCAATCGGGTGCGATGGTTCCCTGAATGAGATATTTGGCTCCGACTTCATCTTGTTCCTCCTCAAAGATACGGATGAATAATTCACCGATGACCTTGCGCTTTTGTTCCGGCTCGGTAATTCCCTCAAGGGCGGCAAAATATCGGTCCTCGGCATGAATCACAGTGAGGTTCAATCCTATTCCAGCCAGCATCTCCTGAATCTCCTCGGTCTCATTCTTTCGCATGAAACCGGTGTCGACATATACGCAGTGAAGCAGTTGGCCAACGGCGATATCGGCGATTACCGCGGCTACGGTGCTATCTACGCCACCGGAACAGGCGATTACTGCAATATCATCCACTTCTTCACGCAGAGCGGCGATGGATTCCTTGACGAACCCTTCGGGGGAGAACATCACAACTCACCTTGGACCTGCTCGTCTTGAGCCATGACCCGGTCGTGTTGCGCTAGTTTATCATCGGCCAAAGCTGAGGCCAGGGTTTCATTTCCCAGTGCCAGCATCTGCACCGCCAGAAGGCCGGCATTGTCGCCACGGTCAACCCCGACACAAGCGGCGGGAACCCCTGGTGGTAATTGAACGATGGAGAGGAGACTATCGAATGGAACCTTGCCGCCGACCGGGATGCCGATGACCGGCTTGATCGTCAGGGCGGCAACGGCACCGGGCAAGGCCGCGGCCAGACCGGCACAGGCGATGAATATCTTACAATCGGAGGCGACGGCATCTTTGACTATCGATTCGACAAAGGTCGGAGAGCGATGTGCGCTGGCGACCCGCACCTGATAGACAACCCCGAAGCGGTCGAGAACCGCAGTACACTTCTTCACCACCGGCATATCGGATGTACTACCCATCAGGATGGTTACTTCCATGTCCCTGCGACCAAAGGGGGGTTCATCAAATTGCCGAGAGCATGGGGTCATCATCAACCACTCCGACCAAGGAAACAGATTCGGGATTGGTTGCGTACTCTGGGAATTGCCAGACCCAGGGTTGTGGTGCCAAGATATGACCTCCACTGTATACGATAATGGCTGAATTCTCGCCCATCATCCGCAAGCGCTTCAGCAGCGCTGGAATCACCCACGCCGGCTGTTCATGATAATTCATCACCTGGCGCGGCCATTGCCGCTGCCACTGGACCAATCGCCGGCTCAACAGCATTTCCACTTTCAGTAGACGACGTCCTCTGGCGGCGAGTTGAGGAGATGGCTCAAGGGCGTCGACCCAAGTGTATAACAGAGCCATTGCCAATCCGATTCTTCCGGTTCTAGCGGCTAAACCGATCGCCCTTGCCGCCCATGGCCCGATGGGTGCGGCATCTAATTCCAGTAAACGGAAAATCCGATTTCTCAGCGATATGGAAAGGTGCGACAAATCTTCTTCACTGACCTCATTATGCAATTCCACCAAAGGGGCGCGCCACAATACCGAGGGCGAGGATACGCGCATATCAGGCGGTACGGATGGCGATACCCGGGTTGCGGCAAGCCAGTATTTCACTAAACCGTGAACATTCATCGGCAACTCGGCTATTTGTACCACAGAACACGATTGAGGTTGGCATTAACCCAGATTCGGAGACAGTCCCCGGCTGAAAGTGAAACTATTCCTCTTCTCCCACGAGTGGTAAGGCCCAATCCGGCCATTCGATGACTTTGCCAGCATTGGCCTGCATCAGCGCGATGGCGCGTTTTGCCACCACCTTGGAGCCGGTGTGCAGAAGGGGGTCCTTACGGATATTGAAATCGGATGAATTGGACAGTACCAGAAAGCACGCCCCGGCGATTCTTTCAACCCGCAGGGTAATCGTCTCATCGTCCACCCTCTCGATGGAAATTCTCCCTTCCTTCCAGTCTCTTTCCTCGCCATCGACACGGATTGTAGTTCCCGGAGCGATTGGCAGAAGCCATCTCGCACCATCGACCGATACCGCCGCAGAACCGCCGCGTAAGACGAATATGAGAGAAACCAGAAGCAGGAGGGTCCACGCGAAAACACTGGCTTCAGACGCCTCTCCACGCATTGACGACCAGCCAATGTATCCGGTTCCCAAGAGTGAGAATGCTGAAACCGATGCCAGGGAGAAGCCATGAAATGAACCGATTCTGCGCCATTGCAGCAGCAACAATCCTCCGCCACTCAGCAACATCCCTAGTTGGGCACTGACCAAAGCCCACATGTCGTCAGCCTGGTCAAGCAGAAGAATCATACCGGCCAGCATCGCACAGCCAATTGAGGTGGCGGCAGGAAATAGCCACGAAACCGCCAGTGGGCGCAGCCGCTGACGCTTCCAACCTCGACACGAGGCGGGAGCTTTCATCTCTCTGTCCTCCAGCGCCGAAATAATTGTCTTCTGACGTCTAGAGTAAGCCGCAGTCGTCTCTTTCCAACGTGCCTTTGACCACAGCGGAGCAACCGCTGGCGTCCACCATCGCTTATCTCCCTCGAGAAAACCACCAGCAGGACGACCGGAGATACGTGGGCCCCCTGCCATGTTGGGGCATGAACAAGGCAGTCTTTGAGTATGGCGCTCTATTCATCCATCGGGTGACGAAGACAGAGGTTGCGTGCCGCGTACACTTCATCAACCCGGCCTACCGGAGTCGTGGTCGGAGCGGCGTGTAAGGTCTCGGCATCAGCCTGCAGTACCTTAACGAAAACCTCGGCAAAATCATCCAAGGTCTCCTTTGATTCGGTCTCGGTCGGCTCTATCATCATGCACTCGGGTACGACCAAGGGAAAGTACACCGTCGGCGCCATGAAACCATGGTCGAGCAAGCCTTTGGCGACATCCATGGCGCTAACTCCTTTCGATTCCTTCATAGGTAACATGGATAAGGTGAATTCATGCTTTACAATCTCAGCCGGGCTGCCGTCACAAAACTCTCCTTCGACACCCTGTTCTCGTGCACATTGGTGGATACGGTGGCGTAGGTAATTCGCATTCAGAACCGCATGTTCGGTCATCTGTTCAAGGGTATGGCCATAGCGTCGGTAAAATGCCCAACTCCGTACTACCGCTCCCGCATTGCCATGCCATTGCTGCACCTTGCCGATACTTTGCCGCGGCTCATACCAAGTATACCACCACTGCTCATCAATGACTCTGATATCGGTGGAAAGAATCGGCCGGCGTTTGACCAGCGGGCCGGGCAGGAATTCGGCCAAATGTGTTCGTACACCGATTGGGCCACTACCCGGGCCTCCGCCGCCATGCGGCTGGGAGAAGGTCTTGTGCAAATTATAGTGGACCGCATCAAAACCCATCAGACCGGGATTGGTCTTACCCAGAATGGCATTGAAATTAGCCCCGTCATAATACATCTGACCTCCGGCAGAATGCACTATCTCGGAGGCCTGTGCTATCTCCGCCTCAAATATCCCGAGGGTATTGGGGTTGGTTATCATCATCGCCGCGGTATCATCACCGACCACAGAGCGTAAAGCCTCCAGATTCAAACTTCCATCGGCCAGACTCGGAATCTCGATAATACCCATCCCGGCCAACGCCGCGCTGGCCGGGTTTGTACCATGGGCACTGTCTGGAACGATGACCTTGTCTCGGCCTTCTTGGCCGAGCGAGCGATGATATTCCTGGAAACACCTGATTGCGGTGAATTCACCTTGGGCGCCGGCGACCGGCTGCAAGGCAACTTCATCCATCCCGGAACAGATAGCCAGCATATCCTGCATCTCGTGGAAGATGGCCATCAGTCCCTGCTGATGACGCTCGGGCTGAAGTGGATGTAAATCGGCGATTCCGGGCAAATCTACTATCGTCTCATTGACACGAGGATTGTGTTTCATGGTACAGGAACCGAGCGGGTAGAAGCCGGTGTCGATACCGAAATTTCTCGTCGATAACCAGGTGTAGTGGCGAACCACCTCCGACTCGGAAAGGCGGGGCCATCGAGCCGGCTTCTTCCGTACCAGTTCCGCCGGTAGTGAAACCTGGTCCGCCGCCATTATCGGTGCCGGTTGCGACCACCCCGAGCCTGGGGCACCGTGCGAATCGAATAGGTTACTCATTCACTCGCCCCCTGAATCTTGGCGCTCGACCAAGCGGCCAGATGAGCCGCCAGCAAATTGATTTCAGCCTTGGAATTCTGATCGGTGACGGACACCAACAGCCAATTCTTTCGCTCCGGATACCAACACGAGAGGTCGAGCCCGCCGATGATTCCCTGAGAATCAAGATAATCCAGGCACTCAGATGCCGGACCTGGTAATTCAACTACGAACTCATTGTAATGATGGCCGCTTAGATGCGGCAGGGCCAGGGTTGTAATGGCACCGAGTTTTGCCTTCGCCAGTTGGCAGGCAGCCATATTTCGTAGCGCCAGAGTATGCAGACCCTCGGGTCCCAACAGTGACATATGCATCGCTCCCATCAGGGCGATGAGAGTTTCATTGGTACAGATGTTCGAAGTGGCTCGATGTCTGCGAATATGCTGTTCGCGGGTTGAGAGGGTCAGGCAATACGCCACCTCGCCATTAACGTCGAGCGTGCGCCCGACGATTCTACCCGGCATCTGTCGCAGATAGGCATCTCGGCAGGCGAAGATTCCATAAATAGGCCCACCAAAGGTTATCGGGCTACCAAACGGCTGCCCCTCACCGACGACGATGTCGGCACCATACTCCCCCGGGCATTCGACGATACCGAGGCTGGTGGGCTGAACCCCGACAATCAAAGCGGTATTCTCGCCGATTATCTCCTTTAGTCTCACCAAACCTCCATCGAGGAGTCCGAGGGGATTGGGCTGTTCGACATAAACTCCACACGACCCTGCGGCCTGCTCGGCCGCGTCGAGGTCGAGGGTACCATCACTATTGTGCGGCAGAGTGCGGATTTCGAGTCCCCCCCCTTGAGTATAATTTCTAATCACGCTCATCCTATCGGGTGGGGTCAATTCTGAGATGTAGACGACATCCTTCTGCTCGGCTTTGCGGTTGTGTATCCGATGCGCCGCGGTTATCGCCTCTGCTGCTGCGGTCGAGGCATCGTAAACACTGACATTGGCAACCGCAAGGCCAGTTAATTCGCTGATCAGGGTCTGGAACTCCCACATCGCTTGCAGCATCCCCTGACTGACCTCGGGTTGATAGGGAGTATATGCGGTAAGAAATTCACCGCGTCGTATCAACTGTAGTACCAGCGCCGGGACGTGGTTTCGGTAAAGACCGGCGCCGAGGAAACTTACTCGCTCGGATAGAGCGACGTTAGCACCGAGTAGTCTGCGCGCATCACGCAGCACTTCCTCTTCCGATTGCGGTTCGGGCAGAGGCAGTTGACCATCGTAGCGCACCGCGGCCGGAATATCGGCAAAGAGTTCGTCGATTGAATCCATCCCCAACACCGAAAGCATCTCACTCTCGCGTCCGTAATTCGGCAGTTGGTCAACCATAAGAGCACCTCAGGGGGATTTCCTCACCCACTTGCTGTAAGCGAGCATCCATGAAGATTGCCAACCGAATACCACACATTTCCCAACTTGTGATGTTGCATAAGTTCTTCAAGTCGATGCTCTTTAGCGGTTGTGAGGTATCTTATGCGAGTAGCGATTTCAGGCGACGACGGGTTCGTCGCCCAGCATCTGGCAGCATCGTTTGGCGACGACGTGGTGCTGATAGATACCGACACGGTCGAGGATTCAAGAATGCTCGATGCGGCATTGGCATCGGTAAACTGTTTGATTCATCTGAATGGGCATCCGCCGAATTCCAACCTATCGCGAGATTCCCCCGAAGCGATTCCGGCGATGAAGCAATGGGCGGTTCGATTGGCCGATGCGAAAAACCGCCACCAAGGATTGCACATGATATTATTGGGCTCCCTGCGAGTGCACTCGGATGAGACCTTTGACGCCTATACAGGTGAAACCTCGCTCTCCCCGCGCGACGCTACCGCGGAAGGTCAGTTGTGGGCTGAAGAGCGCTGTCTGGAACACGCCATGGATACCCACCCGGTTTCGATTCTTAGAGTGAGTAATCTTCACGGCACCCCGGTAGAAGGTGGCGATGGAAGAGGATTCCTATTCGATTTTGTCAAACAGGCGCAGACCGGTTGGATAGCGGTTCCCGGCGATGGTGAAGGAATCAAGGATCTGATTCACATTCGTGACCTGGTCAATATCATCAGCGCGGTTGCACAAAACCCTCCCCCGACCAGAGAGGCTCTGGCCATCGGCTTGGGGAGTACGATACCTTTGCGAGAATTGGCCGTACCAATCGCCGAAGCCCACGGTGCCGAAATCCAATTATGGGCAGCGTCTGGCGATGAACAGTGGGGATTTGTCGAGGTCGACATTCTCCACCGCCGATTGGCGTGGAAACCTGAGGTTGGAGTCGAGGACATCATTGCTGAAGCCTTGGGAAATGTCGCTGAAAACCCATGTTAAGTTGGTCAGAGACATTGTGAAAACTCGACTAATTGAGTTCACTCTGAGCCGTCGGAAGCAAAAACCGACCACGAGTCGTCGTCATTTCGGTACCAGTGTTCAGCCTCAGCGGTCTTGTACCATACCGTGCCAGACCCATCGGCCTCAAGGTATTCACCGCCCTCAGGCAAATCCTCCCATGTCGCCACCGTAGTGGCTTCCACCAAGTCTGTCTGGTCTGAATGCTCGTTGCTTTCCACCTCAAATTCAGTTGCTGAATCGGAAGAGGATTCCTCTTCCAGATAATCGTCATAACTCTTCTCACCAACAGATGCAGTGGCATCAGACGCGGTCAAGGCACCGGCATCTCCCGGTTTTCCACCGGCCTGACCAACTCCCTTTGAGTCACCCACGGGGGCGGCCTTGGCGCCATCCTTGGGTTTCTTCCTGATGAGTAATAATATCGCTGCGGTCAGGGCGACAACAAATAATGCCCCGAATCCCATAAGAGCCATCATCAGCGGTGATAATCCGGATTCGTCTTCGCTCGAAGAAAAGTCATCGCCACTACTTCCGCCAACATCAGTTGGGTCTATTAGTAACGGCATATCTGCTGGGGAACAACCATGGGAAAGGGCAAATTTATATGGTGAATCAGGACAGAGATCGGGTTTGTAAGCATTGAGGATAAACTGACCTTTGCCGTCCTCGGCGCGGGTGGTATTCCAAGTTGCATTGCCCCAATTATCACCATATCCATCGCCATCGGAATCGCGCCATTGAGTGGGTTCATACTCAAAGTGATCGGCACCATCACTTTTCCTCCAACCACCATCCGGCCGTGAATAACCATCACCATCATCGTCCAAGCAACCCTGACGATCGATGGTTGAATTGCCGGCGACGTATACACAGGAATCCGACCTCTCAGCGTAGCCACCTCTATCACTGTACATCTTGTCGCCGTAGCCGTCATTGTCGCTATCTTGATGCTGGTCGAAAATCAACGGTAAGGCATCGGCACCATCGGCAGTAGTCCAATCATCGTCAGGGTCTGAATAGCCATCACCGTCGGTATCGGTACAACCAAATCTATCTTTGGTGGAATTACCGCCAATAAGAGGGCAAGCATCGGGGCGGGTGCCGAATGGATTGTCACCAAAGGAATCCTCGTCACCGTCATCCCATTGGGTTCCATCGAAGGGAAAAGCATCGGAATAATCTCCCCAGCCATCCCCGTCATCATCGGCACAACCCTTCAATTGACCGAGATATGAACCACCGGCATTGGTCGGACAATCGTCCTCATTATCGGGAAAACCATCGTTATCATCGTCGAAGTCTTCGGATTCATCATGACAGCCATCGACATCGTTGTCGATCAGTCCATCATTGCTCCAATTGGTCGTGCCCATCGGACAATCATCATATTGGTCGATGACGCCATCTTGGTCGTCATCGATATCGCAGATATCGCCCTGGCTGTCACCATCGTAATTCTCTTGGCCGGGATTTGCCGTTAACGGACAGTTATCGACATCATCTTCGATGCCGTCCTCATCATCATCGAGATCTTCCTCGGCATCGTGACAACCATCACCATCCTGATCCAGTTCCGGGGTCGAGGTCCAATTCGCCAACCCCCTTGGGCAGTTGTCGAGAACATCGAAGATGCCATCATTATCATCGTCGAGATCCTCAATGTCATCGTGGCAACCGTCCTCATCATGGTCGAGGCTGCTATTCGTACTATCCCAGCCGATGTAGCCAAATTGGCAGTCATCAAGAACATCGTGAAGAAGGTCATTGTCGTCATCGGTCTCGCACGCATCGCCAGCGCCGTCCGAATCCCAATCCGATTGATTCGGATTGGCGACGGTGCGGCAATTATCTATGTAATCCCTCACCCCATCATCATCTTCATCCCAAGCAAACTTCCACACATAGATATCCTCGTCGGTGGCGTAGTGCAAATAGTTTCCGAAGGTGTAGGAGCCGGAGAAATATCCCGCGCTGATATGATATCCGTCACTGGTGATCAGAATTGCCTCGGTCGAGTCGTTGGCGTTTCCACCGAAGGAAAAACCCCAGATCCAATATCCTGAATTATCGATTTGACCGATGAAGGCATCGTTATGTTGTGGAGTGATGCTGGAGAAATTTATCGAATTGCCCATCTTCATCCAATCACGCATTCTTCCCCCGACGACAACCTGATCATTCGGCATCACCCCGAGAGCCTGCAGTCGGTCATCTTGCGGTCCGCCGGCGCTGGTCGACCAATCGAGGGTGCCATCACTCTGTAGCCTGACAACCAGCACATCCCAGATGCCGACTGTATAGTAGGTCTTTGAGCCGACCGTACCTTCCACGAGAACATTGCCGCCGACGATGACACGGTTCTGGCTGTCGATGACGACATTGTTGAAATATATCCCAGCCGTCGCCATGAAAGTATTGCCGCCTCCATAGGATTTACCCCACTTGAGATTACCATCTCGGTCGTACTTCAGAATCACTCCGGAATAGGTGGAGGCATGAGTTGAGGTGAAGGTGTTATTCCAGGTTTCGGTACCCGTATTATACCCTACCACGTAGATGTCGCCATTTTGGTCGAAAGTCATCTGGAAGGCCGTAGACAAACCACTTCCATACGATGACTTGGCCCAGTCCCAATCCTCGACTGACCAGTTATACTTAGCGAGGAAAAATCGTGGGTCATTATTTTCAACCGAACCGAGTGAATGGATACCGAAAGTGGTGAAGTTCTGGTAATAACCGGTGACGTAGATATTCAAATCGTCATCGACGAGAATATCCCAGCCGACATCTATATCGAAGCCACCATAATTCATCGCCCAATCCCATTTTCCGGTGGTCACATTTATCCTAGCCACATAACCGTCGTAGACCTTTGGTTGCAAGGTGTAATTATCACCGAAACTCACATTGCCCATAATATAGCCACTGGCGTAGACATTGTCATCCTTATCGATGGCGATACCTCGGCACTCGTCCCACGCCAAAGCGGTACCAGCACTCTCAGCCCACAACCAAGTTCCGTTCGGCGACAACGATGCGACGAGAATATCACCAAGCCCTTGGGTATAGACTTCAATCGTGCCGAATTGTGAGTCGACGTAGATGCTGCCACAGATGATGATATTTCCTTGGCTATCATATGCCATTTCGTAAATGGCATCATTATTCTCGGAACCGCCAGCATTAGCCCAGGTCGTATTCACCCCGCGCATGCCGACCGCCTGCAAGGCCAATTCTTGAGCGGGATTCAATTCGACCTGATTATCCCGCTTGCCCAGATGAAATATTTCCTCAATCAATCCGCCAGTTGTAGCAACAATTTCATCAGTGGTATCAGTGGTTGCAATTGAAGAACTCGAAATCAACGCAGAAAACGACAGCAGAATCATCAGGGAGGCAATGGAGGTGGCCGAGCGCACACCCGAATCGGACATGATGCGCGGTCGCGGTAATCCTTCATCAATCCACCCTTTCGCCGATAGCGAAAAAAAACCTAGATGAATGGTGGTCGGACGACTATCGCCTCGACCATTTTTCTCGGTGAAGCGACGACCAGCACACGGTCGCCCTCACCGACACCACGCAGATATCCCATGCCGATACCGATTTTCTCAAGGCTGGGAGAGGGTGCACCAGAGGTAAGATATCCAATCGTTTCACAATCCTCTGGAGTAACTGAATCCAGGGCGCCTGAATCCGGCGGTAGAACTACTATTTTTCCAGGTCTGGGAAGAGGCCCTCTGCCGAGATACCTGACCCCCCACCACCTCGAAGCATCACTCTTTATAGATTGTTCAAGGGCAGTTTTGCCGAGGAAATCATGACCCATGTCGAGGCCGAAAGGAACATTGGTATGCCAACTATTTCGCGCCAGGAAGCCGGCCGGCAGAGGATCACCACAATCGCCGATTCCCGGCCACAGGAAATCCTGTCCGGACAGGAGATATCCCTGCTCCAATCTCAGTGTATCCCGAGCTCCCAAACCGACCGGAATCAATCCGCGTAGGCTGCCAATCTTCAGCAGTTCTCGCCACAGAGTCGGGGCGCTTTCATTACTGACAAAAATCTCAAAGCCGCGCTCACCGGTATATCCCGTACCCTGAATCCAGCCACCGATTCCGAGTGAATTAGCAACGATGGCTCGGCCGGTGAAAGGATGAACAACATTGCCCTGCCCGAGAACTTCACCGAGGATCAATGGACTTGCCGGACCTTGTAATGCAAGAATACTGGTATCAGCAGATAAATCCTCGATGACGATGCTACTATCGTCGGGTAGCAATGCGGTGAAGTGAGACAGCAGAGTAGAAACCATACCCGCATTTGGCACCCCGAGAATAACCTCCCCCTGCACGACATCTCCTTGAGCAACCTCCCCCTGAAGTTCCTCCCCCTGAAGTTCTGCCCCCCGACCTCCATGCCAATTCGAGCACCCCGTTGCGGAGATCTCAGATGAATCGGTGACGGCGAAGATCATATCATCGATAATGTGACCTTTTGCGTCCAGGAAATGCGTGTAGGCGCAGCGCCCTTTGGCAACAGAAGTGACGCGCTGGGTGGCTATCGACTCAAACCACAATGCAACATCGGCACCAGAAAAGCGGAAGAATCCCATGTGAGAGACGTCGAACAATCCAGCCGCCGACCTGGTAGCCAGATGTTCGGTGGAGATACTGGAGTACCATATAGGCAACTCGACGCCGTGGAAATCAACGATGTTCGCGCCCAATTCGACATGCTCATCATAAAGCGCGGTGCGGACCAGTGATTCAGACATCTCGCTCAGTCAGCGCTGAGAGCTTCAAGCCCTTATGCTCAACGGGAGATTAGCCACAGTGGGTAACGGAGATGACACTGGACTGATGGCGAAGACCTAAGGAAGTGCGAAATGTGGCACTGAGGGCACTGAGTAAATGTATGACCTATGAATTAATAATCATCCACTTCGGTTCGAGAGATGATTTCGTCACCCACTGATACGACTTCAGCGACGAATTTTTCCAGTGATTCGGCGCTGACCGCGGGATTGCAGATCACCGCTCGCAAGACAACCGATTCACCAATATTAGAGCGGCTGACCATAAATGACCCACCGAGGTTGAGCTCATCTCGAATTCGGATATTCAGTTCGTTCAGCTCATTCAACTCATTCATTTCATTCGAATATTCGGTGAGGCCAGCGGGAGAATATCTGAAACATACATTACTCCAAACTCGACTCGACATCATCTCAAGGCGCGGGTGGTCTTCGACCAGTGATTGTAAATAATCAGCTAATCCAACGTATTGCTCGACCATTCTACTCCACCCAGCATCACCTATCTCCTTCCATGCCAACCACAATTTGAGGGCGTCATTCCTCCTGCCACACTGCAGCGAGATATTACCGAGGTCGAGCGCCTCGGTATGTGGATGTAAGAGGTAATGAGCAGCCTTCCCATGCGAACAGACCTGCCTGAGAAGGGGCTCGTTCTTGATGATGAATAACGAACAGACGAGAGGGATACCCATCATCTTGTGAGCATCCCAACAGATACTGTCGGCGAGTTCGACTCCATCCATTAAATGAGAATATCTGCTACTGAATAATGCCGCACCCCCCCAAGCCGCATCGACGTGAAGCCAAATATCGTTGCTGTGGGCTATCTCGGAAATCTCGACCAGAGAATCGAAGGCCCCGGTGACCGTGGTACCTGATGTTGCGATTATGCACAGTGGAATCTTACCTTCTCGAATACTGATATCGATCTCCTCAAGTAAGCGTTGTGGTCGCATACGGCCTGCTTTATCACAGCCCACTATAACCAGGTTATCGTAACCGATGCCTAATACATTGACTACCATGCGAAGTGAATAATGCGACTCTTCTGATACGTATACCGCATATTCTCTGCCGTTGATTCCAAGGTTTAGTGTGGACGGGTGGTGTCTCTGCCGCGCACATAACACCCCCATCAGATTACCATTTGAACCCCCGGAAGTGAGCACCCCGGTCCCGGTTGCAAAGCCGACCATCTCACGCATCCTGGTGATGATTGCAGATTCTATCTGTGAAGCCAACGGCGCCAATTCATAGGTGTACATCGAGGTCTGAGCCAATGCAGAGATCACCTCTCCGGCGAATGCCGCCGGTGAAAAGCCTCCCCATAGTGGATTCATGAAGTGTGGGTGATGAGTCTTGACACTATGACGCAAGAATTCGTCTACTCCCTGCAATACACCCTGCAAACCCTCGCCCTCGAGCGGCGGAGTTAATCTGACGCTACGGCGTACCTCGCTCGGAGATTCCCCGGGGTTGACCTTATCAGACGAATTGACATCGAGCCAATCTTTGATTCTCAACATTATCTGGTCGAGAAAATCTTCAACTTCCACCAAACCCCCCCCTGCTCAACTACTGCCCTGTACTCCACGGTGGTTAAAGGGGGTT